>JALXBP010000053.1 GCA_026991395.1 Anaerolineae bacterium
CGCCCACGCCGACCGTCCAGCCGCCGCCCCCCGATCCTGCCGATGATGTCGTACAGCTCATCGGCGGGGGAGCCGTTCCCGACCCGCCCGCCGGGGTGGACATCGCCGGATGCAACATCGAAAGCGACGCCCGTCTCCGCCCCGACGTGCCGCCGCCGTTCGGCGCGGCCTCTCCTTCCGCCCTGCAGGTCTGGCTCACCCTGGAGGAGCCGATTCCGGCGGAACGCACGCTGGATTACCACATCCTCGTCGCCCTGGATGCCGACGGCAGCCAGGCGACCGGACGCCCGGTCGGCGAGGGCTACATCAACCCCGACATTGGGCAGGACGTGGGCGCGGGCTACATCCTCCACCCCGACGGCAGCGCCGATCTCTACCTCTACATCTGGAGCCCCGCCACCGGCGGCTGGCAGGAGGTGGAGGATGCGGAGACGATCGTCCAGGCAACGTTCAACGAGGGGAAGAGCGCCGTCGTCCTGAGCTTCGATCGTGAGAAGCTGGCGCAGGCCATCGAATCGGTCGCCGGTTTCCACCCCGACCTGAGCGCAGCGCGGGGGCGGATAGGCGTCATCGCCAGTTCGCAAGCCGAAGCGGCGATCGTCGATTTCTGTCCCAACCGTCCCTGAGACGAGAAGGAGGTTTCCGATGCGCACCACGATGCTCGTCCTGCTTGCACTTGCCCTGTTGCTCGCCGCCTGTCAGTCGATGGCGACGCCGCCGCCCGCCCCTCCCACACCGAAGCCGCCATCGGTAACGCCGCCCGCCGTGCTGAACGAGGAGACGGTCGAGGACTACTTCGTCCTCACCAGCCCGGCCTTCGCCGATGGCGGCACCATACCGCCACAGTACACCTGCCACGGCGAGGATGTCTCCCCGCCGCTGCGCTGGGGATCACCGCCGGAGGGGACGGCGGCGCTGCTCCTGACGATGACCGACCCCGACGCGCAGCAGGTCGTCGGCTCCACTTGGATCCACTGGCTGCTCTACGACCTCCCGCCGGAGGTGCGTACTCTGGAGGGGGTCTCCGCAGCGCCGGAGGTCGCCGGTGGCCGCCAGGGGACGAACAGTTGGGGGAAGATCGGCTACGGCGGCCCATGCCCACCCGCCGGTCCGGCCCATCGCTACATCTTCGCGCTCTACGCCCTCGATGCTCCGCTGGGGCTGCCGGTCGGCGCGACGATGGAGGAGGTCGAGGCGGCGATGGAGGGCCACATCATCGCCACGACGCAGCTCGTCGGACTGTATCCTTGACCAGCCACCTCCCGCATCCCAAGTGAGGGAAACCGATGGGGAAGAACGAGAACAGAGCCGCCTATGCATTAATCCAATTAGGGCTTTCATCCCGTGCGCTCAACGCCTTGCAACGGGCAGGCATCACGACGATCGACCAACTCAGAACCCTCTCTTACTTGCAGCTTGCCAACATCAAGGGTATAGGGGAAAAAACGGCCGCGGAGATCCACTACAAAATGGCCGCCTGGTCATCCCGACACTCCACGACGCCCTCGACAACGGACGAACACGATGATGTCGAACCCACGCCACTCAGCGTGCTCAAACTCTCCATCCGTCCTTATAATGCGCTGATGCGATCCCACATCCGGACCGTCGAACAGTTGCTCTCTATGACGAGAGTTGACCTCTTGGCCGTTAGAAATATCGGCACGAAATCCGCCGATGAAATCGAGAGCAAATTAGACGAATACTTGACACATCACCCGCACCTTCGCCGACACCTCCCTTCCCCCACTGCAGACGATCAAGAACCCGAGCATCCCAGACCGCTGCAACCTCGCGAATTCCCGCTCGTCGAGAGGGAGCTACTGGAAGCGGCCCAAGCCGCAGGGATCCCCCTGGCCGAGATTTCCATCGACCGCCTGGGACTTCGTCGAGCAGAATGGCACGCGCTCTACACATCGGGAACCCGCAATCTCAATCAGCTCCTCCGTCAGCCCCTCGCCCAATGGCAGGATTATCCAATCATCGCTATGCGCGTCAGAGAATACCTGTCTTGGCTCTTGGACCAAAACCCCGACATTTGGCACCTGGAAGAATTGGAATATGGGCTAAACCCTTTCTTGCGCTCCCAACTTTCCATACTCTCCCTGAGCCGGATGATTCGCGACTGGCTTGCGGAGCTATCAGTGAAGGAACGGTTCATCATCACGCGCCGATACGGGCTCCAAGGCACAAGTCTGACTTTGCAGAAGATCGGTGTCGAGCTGCGGCTAACCCGAGAACGCATCCGCCAACTCCAAAATCGGACGGAGCAAACCCTGACGATGCCTGTGGCCCGCTTCAACATCTACCTCGTCCAGGTTATGCTGTATCACCTCATCCGACAGAGCGGGGGCATCGTCCCGGAACAGCGGTTGGCCCCTATGCTCTCCAATGCGATGGAAGTCGGTGAGGTCAACCCGATAGGCGCGATCCACCTGATCCTGACGTTAGCGCCTCACGCCCGGTGGCTGCGTGATCTGGCGGCCTGGGCGCTTCGGACTTACCCTGTGGAACAAGGCCTCCGGATACAACGAGCAGCCCTCAGAATTTTGAACAAGAACGGCGTGTCGCTCACTCTTCCCCAAATGTTATGTGCAATACAAAAGGAACATCCGTTCTCGCACCACCCACTGCAACTGTCCTTCATCGAAGCATGCTTGAGAAGCCACCCCGCGATCTACATCGATCATCGAGGCTACTGCGGGCTGCTTAAATGGCAACGCTCACATACCGACATGATCGTGCTGGCATTACGGGAGTTGCGCAAACCGTCGCACTACAGCGTCATAGCGGCAAAAGCGAACGAACTCCTGCGGAGCACACCGATGTCGGAGCACAACGTCCATGCCATTCTGGGCCGCCGCAGTGACATATTCGTCCGCGTTGGGCATGGCATATTCGGGCTTCAGGAATGGGGTCTGCCCGATGACGGGAACGTGGCAAACGCGATCTATCGTGTGCTCTCCGAAGCCGGAAGACCTTTGCACTTGAGCGAGATCACCGACAGAGTGCTCGAAACCTGGAAGGTCAGACCGGGCACCGTCTATGTTGCCATCACGCAAGACAGCCGTTTCGTCAACGTGGGCAAGGGCATCTATCAGCTCAAGAAATGGCTAACCGCCTCATAACCTCCCCCGGCGGTCAGAGCGGGCGGCCTGCGGTACGAGCATTTCCGTTCATCACCGGGGTTCTCGCCTCGTCCAGGCCTGCCGGAAACGCCGCCACGTCAGCGCCTGCGTCGAAAGGAGCGTATCGGCGCGGAAGAAGCGGGCGGCCAGCACGATGAACAGCCAGGCGGCGACGATCAGCCCCGCCGCCGCGGCGATGAGTTGCCACAGCGGGACATCCGTCAACACCATCCGCATCGGCATCACCACCGGCGCGGAAAGGGGAAAGAGGCTGAAGAAGAGCGCCAGGCCGCCGTTGGGAGCCGACATCAGCGCCGTGTTGATCCAGGAAGGGACGAGGATGGGCAGCAGCACCAGAAAGACGACACTCCCCGCCTCACGCCGCGAGGGGACCAGCGTCCCCAATGCCGCCATCTCCGCGGCGTAGAGGAGATAGCCGAAGAAGAAGTAGAGCGCCGCCCAGAGGAGGAGAGAGGGCGAAAGCTGCAAGGCCGACAGCGAGCTTAGCAACGCGCCCTCCCGCATCGAAAGGAAGAGACCGCCCAGCCACACGGCCATCTGCAACAAAGCCACCGCCCCCATCGCGATGATCTTGCCGCCGATGAGCGGGCGGGGCGGCACGCGCAACAACATCAGTTCCACCGTGCGATTCTCTTTTTCCAGCGCCACGCTGTTGAGCACGAAGCCGCTGCTCATCGAAAGGAGCATGATGAAGAGGATCATCATCCCCATCGGCAGGCTGTAACTTTCCGGGCTCGACTCATCGACCAATGCACGGTCCGACACGAGCGACTCGGTGCGCAGCCGCGGCAGAGGGTGCAGCAGCAACGCCGCACGCCCCTCATCGTGCAGCAGGTTGTAGTTCAGCACGAAGGTGAAAAGCTCCCGCGCGTTCGAGGCCATCAGCGGATCGATCGACGGTGTTACCATCGTGACGTCGCCGCTCTGCAGGTAGTCGGCGGCGATGACGTAGTAGCGCCCAATCTGCCCGGCCTGCAAGGCCGCCTCCGCCGCCGCATCCGTTCCGTAGGCCACGAACCACCCCGGCGGCAAGGAGGGAGGCATCGCTTCGATGATCCCCGCCTCGTCCACGTAGCCGGTGGGGAGGGCGAAAAGGCGCTGCGCCTGCTCGGCGGCGATCTGCCGCACATCGCCCAGGCTCTTCTCTCGGATGGAGCGCTCCCCTTGAATCTGCGGGATGAGCGAGAGGATGATGATCGCCAGGGGGAAGATGACGGTCATCAGCCAGAACGAGGGTTTGCTCACCGATGTGACGAACTCGTGTCGGGCGACCAGCCACAGTTTACGCATGGCGACCTCCTCGAAGCCATTCTCGCACCTTGCGCAGAGAGAGACCGCTGCCGTAACGGAGCATCCAGACGCGGAAGAAGCGCGCGGCAACGATCAGCATTCCCGCCGCCGAGGCCGTCAGCACGACCCACGAAAGCGCCACCTGCCACCACGGCACGACCCCCATCACCCGCCGGATCATCAGGACGAGGAAGGCCGTCGTAGGGAAGAAACTCAGTCCTACCGCCAGCGCTCCACCCGGATCGGTGATGATCTGCGTGATGAAGAAGAGCGGCGCATAGAAGCTCAAGGAGAGGAACGCCGAAAGCTGCTGACCCTGCCGCGCATCCTCCGACACAGCGCCCAGCGCAATCATCATCGCCGCCAGGAGGAGATAGGAGGGAAGGAAGAAGAGGAAAGCGATCCCCAGGTCCCCCCACGGGATGAGCGATGGGTCGAGCGTAATCGACGAACCTGGACGGAGGGCAAAGTAGAGGAAACCGAGCACGACCATCATCCCCCAACTGAGGAGCTGGGTCAACGCAACCGCCGTCAACCCCAGCCCCTTGCCCACGATGAGCGCCCGCGGGGAGATCGAGGTGAAGAGCATCTCGATCGTGCGGTTCGCCTTTTCGTCGGCCACCGCTTGCAGCAGGTAGTTCGATGAAAGCATTAGCAGCAGGTAGAAGACAACTGCCGCGCCGATGGCAACGGCCAGCCCCACGACGTGGACACCGCCGCTCAGCCGCCCCGTCTCCACCGTCCGCGTAACGTACCGCGGCCCATCGAGCAGCCGCCGACGCACGGCCTCATCCTTCACCCCGCTCACCAGGTTGCAACGGATGAACTCGGCGAAAAAGCTCTGCTCCTCTTCCGAGGGCGACCTCTCGCCAACGTAGAGCACGACCTCGCCACTGCGGAGATAGTCCGACGGCAGGACGTAGAGGCCAACGACTTCGCCGTTGCGTACCGCCTCCTGGCCGCTTTCCACATCGGGAAAGGCCACCGGCGGCGGCTCTCTGCCGAACATCTCCGGCATCTGCGGCGACGCCGGGATGACGCCCGCCAGATCGACATAGCCCAGCGGCATACCGCTGCCGCGCGCGATGAAGAAGATGATGAAGGCAAAGATAACCAGGTAGAGCAGCGGGAGTCCGAAGGTCATCAGCAGGAAAGCCTTGCGGCGTACCATCCGCCCGTATTCGTGCCGGGCAACGATCCAGACAGCCCGCCGTTCACGCATGGCCCACCGCCTCCTGACCGGCGACGACGGCGATGAAGATGTCGTCCAGCGAGGGATAGGCCACCTCGAAGCGATGCACCGTCAGATCGTCCCGTGCTGCGATCTGACGCAGGAGCGCCTGGGGCGTCGTCCCCGCATCCAGCACGAGGTGCCATCCGCCATCGACGCGCTGCGCCGAGCGCACACCCGCCAGCGAGGCGAAGTCCCCCTCTCCGGCGACCTCCACCGCCTCTCCCGCAAAGCGCTGTTTGATGGCCGCCAACTCGCCGTAGAGCACCGTCCGCCCCTCGTTGATGAGCGCGATGCGCTCGCAGAGGGCCTCGACCTGATGAAGCTGGTGCGTGGACATAATCACCGTGCGCCCGGCAGCCGCCTGCTCCTTGATGATCGTCTTGACCAGGCGCGTGTTGACGGGATCGAGGCCGGCGAAAGGCTCATCGATGATGAGAAGCTCCGGTTCGTGGATGAGCGCGGCGATCAACTGCGCCTTCTGCTGCATACCGTGGCTCAGTTCCTTCACTTTCTTCGTCCGGTGCTCATAGAGGTCGAAGCGGCGCAGCCAGGCTTCCAGTCGCAGCCTCGCTTCCGCAGGCTCCAGTCCCTTCAACTGCGCCAGGTAGAGCAGCGTCGGTTCCAGCTTGAGGTCGCGATAGAGCCCCCGCTCCTCCGGCAGGTAGCCGATGCGCGGCTTCTTGGCCTCCTCCATCGGCC
>JALXBP010000054.1 GCA_026991395.1 Anaerolineae bacterium
CACCAGGTGCGCAGGGCCGACGCAAAGCCCCCGCCGACCTGGGCGGCGTGGATGGGGGGAGCGGCGGTCGGCGGGGGCTTTGCGTCGGCCCTGCGCACCTGGTGGCGGCTCCGTCCGGCGCTGGCGGCGCTCTACGATGCGCCGATCCGCGGCGGCTGGGGCCTGTGGCTGGCGGCGGGTGCGGCGCTCCTCCTCGTCCTGCTCTGGTGGGACGAGGCGCGGGAGGCCGCGCGTGGAAGGAAGAGGAGGCGGACGATGCGCGAGGCACTGGGGATGGAGAGGGCGCGGCGTGTCCGGGCGCGCTACGCGCCTCGGCTGATGCGCCGACGGGGTGTCGTCTCCGTCGGTGTCGGCGAGGGTGAGGACGGCGGCGCGGTCATCGTCATCGGCGTGCGGGAAGCCGCCGACGCCGAGGGGCTGCCCCGTGAGCTGGACGGTGTGCCGGTGCGCGTCGAGGTCATCGGCACGGTGCGGGCGGCGCGGTAGCGCCTTCCGCGCCCTTCGTGGAAAGGAGGAAGGAGATGGTCGAGCGGTCGCAGCTTGTCATCGCGCAGGCTGTCTTTCGTCAGGTGATGCCCGCGCTCCTGCGGCGCAAGCACGTCGTCGCCTGCGGCCTGGGCTTCAAGCAGGTCGGCGGGGTGTGGACGGATGAGTTGAGCATCGTCGTCTCCGTCGAGAAGAAGATGCCGCCGGAGCACTTGTCGCCGGATGATCTCATCCCGGCGGAGGTGGAGGGGCTGCCGACCGACGTGCAGCAGACGGGGCGCTTCCGAGCCTTGGCCTTCGATCCCCGCGCACGCCATCGTCCGGCGCAGCCCGGTCTTTCGGTCGGGCATTACCTCGTCACGGCGGGCACCTTTGGCTACCTGGTGCGCCGCGAGGGAGCACTGTTCATTCTCAGCAACAATCACGTGCTGGCGAATGCCAACGAGGCGTCCGCCGGAGACCCCGTGCTCCAGCCCGCGCCGCTCGACGGAGGGAAGGTGGAAAGCGACCGCATTGCGGCGCTGGACGACTTCGTCCCTCTCGATTTCGGCGAGCAGGAGGCGGAGCACCCCCTGCTCGAACTGGTGGCCGCGCTGGTCAACGCGCTGGCGGCGCTCTTCGGCTCCGACGTGCGTCTGCGGGCGGCGCGGTTCGCTCAGGCGGGCAATGTGATGGATGCGGCGCTGGCCCGCGTGGACGATGCGGCGCTCGTTACCGCGGGCTGGCCGCAGATTGGCTCGGCGGCGGGCTACGCCGAACCCGAACTGGGGATGCCGGTGCAGAAGTTCGGGCGGACGAGCGGCTACACGCAGGGCGTCGTCCGCCAGGTGAACGTCGCCGTCAACGTGGACTATCACGGGCGCACGGCCCACTTTGTCGATCAGGTGATGACCGATTCGATGAGCGCCGGGGGCGATTCCGGCTCGGCCATCCTCGATATGGAGCGGCGGGCCGTCGGTCTGCTCTTCGCCGGTTCGGAGGCGGCGACGCTCTTCACGCCGCTGCCGCGCATCCTGGAGCACTTCCGGGTCGAACTGGTCTGACGCCCGCCGACCGGAGATGGCTTAGATCAGGCCGCGCCGCACCGCGATGGTAACCGCCTCGACGCGGTTGCGGGCACCCAGCTTGGCGACGATGTTGCGCACGTAGTCCTTCACCGTCGCCGCGCTGACGTAGAGGAGGTCGGCGATTTCGCCGTTGGTCATCCCTTGGGCGATCATGCGCAGAATCTCCAGTTCCCGCGGGGCGAGCAGCGGGTCCGTCTCCCTGGGCGGATGGTGGGCGACGTAGTCCGCCACGTAGCCGACGGCACGCTGATCGAGCGCCGTCTGTCCTGCCAGGACGAGCCGCAGGTTGCGCACCAGATCGACGTTTTCCGCATCCTTGAGGAGGTAGCCGTTGGCCCCGGCGTTCAGCGCCTGGTGGAGCAGGTCGCGGTCGAGGAAGGCGGTGAGGATGACGAGGCGCGTCGGCAGGTCGTAGCGGCGGAGGGCGCGGCACAGTTCGACGCCGGTCATATCGCTCAGGCGGATGTCGATGAGGGCGAGGTCGGGGCGGAGTTGGGGGATGAGCCAGAGTGCTGTCTCGCCGTCTCCGGTCTCGCCGACGACGACGAAGTCCGCCTCGTCCTCCAGCAGGGAGCGCAGGCCGCGCCGCACGATCATATGGTCATCGACAATGACGATACGATAGCGTCGCGTCTGGTTCACTTCCTTGCCTCCTCCAGCGGCACCGTGAAGCGGACGAGAGCACCGTGCTCTCCTTCCTCGCTGTGGAGCAGTTCCAGATAGCCGCCTGCTTGTGCGGCGATCTGTTCCATCATCTGAATGCCGAAGTGCAGGCCGTTGTCGCGGCTGGCCTCGATGGCTTCGCGTGTGATCCCTTTGCCGTTGTCCTCGATCGAAAGGCGCACCATCGAAGAGGTTACCGCCAGGCTGACGATGACCGCCGTCGCCTCGGCGTGCTTGTAGACGTTGTTCAGCGCCTCGCGCACGATGCGATGGATGGCCCGCACGACCTTCGAGCGCAGCGGCGGCAGTTCGGGGGACATCACGATCGTTACGGGGACGTTGGAGACCTCCTCGAAGTTGCGTACCGCCTCCTCGATGATCGAGGTGAGCAGGTGGGCGTCCACGTTCGTCGGCGAAGCCAGGGTGGAGATGGCCAGGCGCAGTTCGTCCGTCGCGCGGGTGATGAGGCGGCGCACGCGCTGCAGGCGCATCTCTGGATGTTCGACGGGATGGTTGAGCATCCGTTCGACCTCCACGCCCGCGGCGAAGAGGAATTGGACGACGCTGTCGTGGAGGTCGGCGGCGATCCGCTGGCGCTCCTGCATCTGGGCCAGCGCCAGCGATTGGCGGTGCAGGGAGGCGTTCTCGATCGCCACCGCCGCCTGGTGCAGGAAGGTGCAGACGAGGAAGAATTCATCTTCGACGAAGGGCCGCTCCGTGCGACCCAGGAAGACCGCGCCGAGCACGCCGCGCGGGGCGGAGATGGGGATCACCGCCAGATGGTGCAGGTTGACGTGGGAGGGCGGAGGCTGCCGGTGCGGAAAGGTCAACGCCATATCGTTGAAGACCTGCCGCTTCCCCTGCCGTGCCAGGCGCAAAAGCGGGCGCATCCCGTCGGGGAAGCGTTGCACGTGCCTGGTGCCGCCCGCGCAGCGTATGTCGAGGGGCTCTCCATCCTCGTTCATCAGGGCGAGGAAGACGGCATCGGCCTTGGAGAAGAGCCGCACCACCGCCGTAACGTCGTCCAGCAGGGCGCTGAGGTTGAGGTGGACGAGGGCCGGACAGCCGATCTGGATGAGCCGCATAGCCTCGGTGTGCAGGTTGTCGTGCTGCGAGGGAGTCGAGCAGTCCTCGTCCTCGTCGTCTTCCGCCTGACGGAGAAGGGTGTAGTGGACCTCGGCGCAATTCTGCGCTTTCGGGACCCACTCGCGAAGCCGACGCAGCAACTCGATGTCCTGGATGAGGGCCAGATAGTAGGCTATCTCATCCCGCTTGAGGTCCCGCAATGTGCCGCAGCGCTCTTCGATGCGCTGCATCACTTCGTACCGCAGTTGCAGGGCCTCCGCCGCGCCTCGCTGCCGGGCGAAGAGCGAGGTGTGCCTGCGAGCTTCTGCCATAATGAGCCGCCTCCTTTCGAGGGGGACGGAATGAGTATAGCACGGCGGGTCGGGCGGACAATCAGACCCGCACGTGCATCTTGCCCTGCACGATCCACTTGTAGGTCGTCAGGGCTTCCGGCCCCATCGGGCCGCGGGCGTGGAGCTTCTGCGTGCTGATGGCGACCTCGGCCCCTAAGCCGAACTGCCCGCCGTCGTTGAAGCGTGTGCTCGCGTTGACGAAGACCGCTGCGGCATCGACCTCATCCACGAAGCGGGTGGCGTGCGCCAGATCGTTGGTCAGGATGGCCTCCGAATGGCCCGTCCCGTGGGCACGGATGTGGGCGATGGCCTCGTCGAGGCCGGAGACGACCTTCAGCCCCAGGACGAGCGAGAGCCACTCGCGGTCGAAGTCGCCCGCTTCGGCGGGGAGGACGCCCGCTTCCCCGGCGAGGATCGCCATCGCCTCCGCATCGGCGCGGAACTCGACGCCCAGCGGGCGCAGGCGGGCGACCAACTGCGGGAGGAAGGTCTTCGCCACCGCGCTTTCCACCAGCACCGTATCGACCGCGTTGCAGACGCTGGGGCGCTGCACCTTCGCGTTCTCGATGACGCGCAACGCACCTTCCAAGTCGGCGCTCGTTTCCACGTAGATGTGGTTGATGCCGATGCCACCCAGGATGACGGGGATGGTGCTTTCCTCCTGGCAGAGCCGCTGGAGCTTTGCGCCGCCGCGCGGGATGATCATATCGACGTAGGTGTCGAGGCGCAGGAGTTGGCGCACCAGGGCACGGTCGGGGCTGTCGATGAGCTGAACGGCAGCGCTCGGCAGGCCGACCTCCTCCAGCGCGCGGTGGATGAGGTGTACCAGCGCGCGGTTGCTGCGCAGTGTCTCGCTCCCCCCGCGCAGGATGACGGCGTTGCCCGTCTTCAGTGCCAGGGCGGCGATATCGACCGTTACGTTGGGACGGGCCTCGTAGATGACGCCGAGGACGCCCAGCGGGACGCGCCGCCGACTGAGCCGCAGGCCGTTGGGCAGCACGCGCCCTTCGATCTCCATCCCCACCGGATCGGGCAGCGCGGCGACGTGGCGCACCGCCGCCGCCAGCTTGTCGATGCGTTGCGGCGTGAGGAGGAGGCGGTCGAGCAGCGCCTCGCTCAAGCCGCGGGCGCGGCCATCGGCCACGTCTTGGGCGTTGGCGGCGAGCACCGCCTCGGCCCCTGCTTCCACCTGCGCGGCGACGGCCAGCAGCGCCGCCGTCTTTTCCTGCGACGAAAGCGCCGCAAGGCGGTACGAGGCCGCCTTGGCCGCCTTTCCCATTGCCTGCAAGTCAATCGTTGTCATGCTCTACCTCCTGTCGCCACGGAATACGCACTACGGAATACGCAACACGAAACACGGAATACGGAACACGTGCTTCGTGTTGCGTGTTTCGTGCTTCGCGTTGCGTGTTGCATACGCCCTCATCCCATCCCCTCGCCCAGCAGAATCATATCGTTGCGGTGGACGGCTGCGCCGTAGGTGTAGCCGAGCAGCCGCTCCACCTCGTCCAGGCGGTGCCCGGCGATGCGGCGCAGGTCGTCGGCGGAGTAGCGGGTGATCCCCCGCGCGACTTCCACACCGGAGTCGGTCAGGATGGGGACGGTATCGCCGCGCTCGAAGTGCCCCTCCACGCGCACGATGCCCGCAGGGAGCAGGCTCCCGCCCTGCTTCGCGATCGCTTCCGCCGCCCCGCGATCCACGACGATCCGCCCGCTGTTGACGACACCGGCCAGAATCCAGCGCTTGCGGTTCTCCAGCCGCGTGCCCGTCGCGCGGAAGTGGGTGCCCAGCCGCTCACCGGCGATGAGCCGCTGCAGGACGTCGGTTTCCCCGCCGTCGGCGATGATCACTTCCGTGCCCGCGCGGCAGGCCAAGGCTGCGGCCTGCAGCTTGGTGAGCATCCCGCCCGTCCCCAAGGCCGAGCCGCTCCCTCCGGCCTGTGCCCACAGCGTCGCATCGATTCGCTCGACTTCGTGGATGAGGACGGCTTCCGGGTTGCGGCGGGGATCGGCGGTGTGCAGTCCGGGCTGGTCGGTGAGGATGATGAGCAGGTCCGCCCCGACGATGAGTGCCACGAGTGCCGAGAGGTTGTCGTTGTCGCCGATCTGAATCTCCTCCGTTGCCACGGCGTCATTTTCGTTGACGATGGGGATGACGCGGTGGGCGAGCAGGGCGCGGAAGGTGTCCTGCGCGTTGAGGAAGCGGGGCCTCGATTCCACATCGCCGTGCGTGAGGAGGATCTGCCCGACGCGCAGCCCGTAGATGTCGAAGAACTGCTCCCAGGTGCGCATCAGGCGGCTCTGCCCGACGGCGGCGAGCATCTGCTTGCTCCCCACCGTCTCCGAAAGGTCGGGGAAGCCGAGCCGCTCGCGTCCGGCGGCGATTGCGCCGGAGGAGCAGAGGACGACCTCGTGCCCGGCGTGGTGCAGCGCCGCGCACTGCCGTGCCAGATCGACCATGCGCGGTGCGCTGAGAGCCTGTGTGCCCGCCGTAAGGACACTCGTTCCGAATTTGATGACGACTCGCATAGCCCGGAGCCTCCGAAGGGCGAACGGCGGCGCTCAGTAGGCGTTGGGTGAGCGGAAGAGCTGGATGAAGGTACGGATGATGATCTTCACGTCCAGCATCAGCGACCAGTTTTCGATGTACCAGAGATCGTACTTGGTGCGTTCGGCGATGGAGGTGTCGCCCCGCAGCCCGTTGACCTGCGCCCAGCCGGTCATCCCGGCCTTTTCGCGATGGCGCTCCATGTAGCGGGGGATGCTGCGGCGGAATTGTTCCACGTAGATGGGGCGCTCCGGTCGCGGTCCGACGAGGCTCATATCGCCCAGCAGGACGTTGATGAGCTGCGGCAGTTCGTCGAGGTTGGTGCGGCGCAAGATAGCGCCGATCCGCGTGCGGCGGGGGTCGTTGGGGCGGGTCCAGCCGGGGCCGTGCTTCTCCGCGTCCGCCCGCATCGAGCGGAACTTGATCATCAGGAAGGGGCGGGCGTCCAGCCCCATCCGCTCCTGGACGTAGAAGGCGGGGCCGGGGGATTCCAGCTTGATGAGCAGGGCGATGAGCATCATCAGCGGGGAGAGGAGGATCAACCCGGCGGCGGAGCCTGCGATGTCCATCGCCCGCTTGGCGACGCGCCGCCAGCCCTGCTGGGCGATGTCGCGCACGGTGAGCAGGGGCAGGCCGCCCATCTCGCCGATGCTCACCGGCCCGGCCATAATCTGGAAGAGGTCGGGATAGACGCGGATCATCACCCGCCCGCGCTCGCATTCGGAGATGAGGCGCAGGATTTCCTGATGGGGAGTCTCCTCGGGCAGGGCGATGATTACCTCGTCCACCCTGTGGGCGGTGATGAGGTCGCCCAAGTCGTCGCTATGGCCGAGCAGGGGGACGCCAAGGAGCGGTTCGGCCTTCTCGTCGTTGGCCACGACGCCGACGACGTCATAGCCCAGTTCCGGCGTCCACAGGGCCTTCTGGAGGATCATCCGCGCGATGTCGCCCGTCCCGACGAGGAGCATTCGCCGCCGTCCCCAGCCGTTGCGCACCAAGTGTCGGCGCAGCCACGAGTTGAAGAGCCGCCCCAGCGTGACGAAGAGGGCGGTGAGGAACCAGGCGTAGAGGATCATCGCGCGGGAGTAGTCGCCGCCGACGGAGAAGTCGCGCAGGACGAGCGAGGCGATGGCTACGCCCATCAGCGTGCCGATGGTACTCCCTGCCCAGACGGCGTACAGTTCGTCGACGCGGGAGGCAACGGCGAGCGTGTAGAGCCGCGCGAAGAAGAAGACGGCGATCACCGAGGCGGTGTGCAGGAGGAGCATCGGCAGGTACTCGCGCAGATCGCCCATCCCCTGCGCCGCTTCGGGAAAGGGCACCTTCAGGCGGAGGAAGTAGGCGGCGATGAAGGCCAGCGCCGTCATCAGCAGGTCGCCGAGGAGGAGGAAGAGGACGAAGAGACGGCTGGCTTCCTCGTAGCGGAGACGATGCTGCGCCCCTTGCCGGGCGGCGGTTGCCTTGTCCATCACCGTGCCCCCGCTCGTCTCTGCGTCAAGGCCAGCCTGGCGCGAATGGCGGCGATGATGAGCAGGTGGATGGGACGGGGGGTCTGCGCGGCGTAGTGTTTGCGGTAGAAGATCTCCATCGCCCGCCAGAATTCCACCTGTGCCCGCCCGCTGCGGCGGCTGGATGCCCGCTTTACGTGGAGGACGGTAACCTGCGGGTAGTAGTACACCTTCCACCCCGCCGCCTTGATGCGGAAAGCCCAATCCAGGTCCTCGCCGTACATAAAGAAACTTTCGTCCAGCAAGCCCACGGCTTCGATTGCCTCGGCCCGTACCTGCATGTAAGCGCCGACGACCGAATCCACCTCCGCCGTCTCATCGACGGGCAGGTAGGTGAGGTTGTAGCGCCCGAAGCGGCGGCTGCGGGGAAAGAGCCGCGAAAGCCCCGTCAGGCGGTAGAAGGCGACTTCCGGCGAGGGAAAGGCGCGGCGACAGGCCAGGTCGAGCGAGCCGTCGGGGCGGACGAGCCTGGGGCCGGCGATCCCCGCCTGCGGATGGGCATCGAGGAAGGCGGTCATCTGCGCCAGCGCGTCGGGCGGCAGCTCCGTGTCGGGGTTGAGGAGGAGGGCATAGCGGGCCGTTCCCTTCCGCCCTCGCTCGAAGCCCATCGCCCGCAATCCCTGGTTGTTTGCCGCCGGATAGCCGACGTTCGTCTCGTTGGCTATCAGGTGGACATCGGGAAATTCACGGGCCACCATAGCCGCGCTGCCGTCGGCGGAGGCGTTGTCCACCACGCAGAGGCGGAAGGAGACCCCTTCGCTGGCGAGGACCGTCTCCAAACAGCGCCGTAGCAGGTCGCGCGTGTTGTAGTTGACAATGACGATGCCGAGGTCGTACTCTGTCCCCATCGTGGGGGCATTCTAACACAGAGCGTAAGGATGCCAAAACCGGCGGACGACAAAGCGCCCACCGCGTGGGCGAGCGCTTTCGGAGTATCGGAGCGTCAGGCCGTTTTTTGCTCCGTCGTCGAACGTACCTGGACGTAGAGCGGCTTTTCCCCCTTGCGCCAGGTGAATTCCACATCCACCGGACGTCCCCACTGCTCGGCAATCGAGGTTACGTCTCTTGCCAGGCGCAGTGCCTCTTCCTCGCTCAAGGCGAGGCCCTCCGGCGGCGGAGCCTCTTCGGTGAAGCCCAGCGGGCCGGTGATGCGGATGCGCGGGGGGCGCATGGGATGGACGGTTACCTGTCCGTCGGAGACGACGTAGAGATCGCCGCCCAGGCCCTCGACGACGGTGTAGCCCATCCCGAAGGTGGCCTGGATGAGGGTGCCGCGGAAGGTGGGGATGGGGGAGTGGCTGAAGACGACGCCCGATCGATGCTCGGCGGTGATCGGGCCGGTTGGCTGGAGGATGACGGCCATCTTGGGGAGGGGCGTGTGGCGTTGGGCGCAGTAGGCCAGGGCCTCTTTGGCGAAGAGGGAGGCCCACACATCGCGGATAGCTTCCCAGAGCATCTGGCCTGTCGGGACGTAGAGATGAGAGGAGAATTGCCCGGCGAAGGTGTAGGCGGCGTTGTCCTCCACGTTGGCGGAGGAGCGGACCGCCCAATAGAAGTGGCGGGGCAGTTCGTGCAGGAGAGTCGTGAGCCGCGGGTCCATCTCCAGCTTGCGTAGCTGCGCGACCATCTCGGCCCGCTTGGGCTCCAGGCGCTCCAGCATCGCCTGGATGTCGCTCCAGCTTTCCCCGACCTGGGAAAGCTCGCGCCAAATGTCGAGCGCCAGCGTCGTCAGCTTTGCCCGTTGGAGCGCGTAGTCGAAAGCATCGACGGTCAGCGTCCAGGTCATCGGCGTTTCGAAGCCGTGTGCGGCCAGCCAGTAGAGGCCGTAAGCTTTGCCGCCGACTCGATGCACGGGCGGGATGAATCGGGTCGCTGCCAGATGCAATGGTTTCTGCAACAGCGTAGGCTCGTTGCTCATCTCGATCGTTGACTCCTTCCTCAGTCCAGAAGCTCTACCGTTCCCTTGCCGCCGTCGATGCGCAGCCGTTGTCCATTGCGCACGTAGTGGGTGATGTTGGTAACGCCCACGACGGCAGGAAGCCCGTTCTCGCGCGCTACGACGGCAGCGTGCGAGATGACGCCCCCCAATTCCGTAACGACCCCCGTCAACTTGCCGAAGAGGCTCGACCACGCCGGATCGGTGAAGCGGGTTACGAGGATCACCGGTTCTTTGATGGCCAGCAGCCTCTGCGCGGCTTTGATCGGGTCGCCGGTTACCAAGGCGATGCCCTCCACGGCCCCGTTGCCTGCGCTCACGGGAATGCCTGTGAAGGAACGAGGGGCTTCTTCCTCGACCTCTGCTCTCTTCGTCTCCGTCTCTGCGGGCCGCCAGCGTCCCGTCCTGGGATCGTACCAGATCAATTCCGGCGGCGGGGCCTGGATCGAGTGCAACTCGAACTCCGCCCGTCGGCGGGCGACGATGGCTTCGTCCACCCGATTTTCCCCGCGGCTTTCCACGAAGTCCAGGAACTCTTGCAGTGTGTAGAAGAAGAGATAATCCTCGGGTTTGGTGCGGAGGTAGTGCCGTGCCAGGTGACGCGCCGCAAGGGCGATGACAGCCTGGCGCATCGAGATCAGGCTCTTGGAGTTCTCCCGCCAGCCGATCAGCTTGCGTCCCCAACGGAGGAACTTCGACCAGAACCATCGCTCGCCGAGCGGAAGCTGCGCCAGCGCCTTTTCCGCCTCGCGCCGCGCCTTTTCCGCCCGTTCCGGCGGCGGCAGAGGGACGTCGAGTTGTCCGGCCACGGCCAGGATGACATGCTCGGGGTGGTCATCCAGCCGCTCCGTGCCCAGATCGACCTCGTAGCGGAAGCCGCGATGCCCGTACATCCGCAGGAAGGCTTCCACGCCTTCCAGGAAGGGACGTGCTTCCGGCAGGGCGCGGTAGGCGTCGAAATCGGTCTCTCCTGCTTTGAGCAACTCGACGACGGCGGGGCCGCACTGCTGTGCGATACCGCGCAGTTCCCAGATGCGCTCGGCGATCATCGAGGTCGTGGTGCGCTCGCCGATGAAGAGGCCGAGTAGCTCCGGACGCTTGTCGCGCACGACGCTATCGACGATGGTTACCATCATCGAGACGATGATGTGTGCCCGTCCGATACGGTAGCTGCGGTCGAAGAGGCCGCCCTCGAAGAAGTCGTAGATGACATCCAGTGGAGGCTCTTCCGCTCGACGCAGGACGTTGTAGAGGGAGCGCAGTTGCTGCTCATACTCTTCGTACTCGTTGCGGTAGAAGCGCTCCGCCCAGCGGTAGAGCTTGCGCAGGCGGGCCGGCAAGCCCAGCTTGCGCGAGAAGGGGATGGGCCCTGCCGGCTCGAAGAGGGCCTTCGGCGCTCCGATAGAGCCGGGGTCGGTGGGGACGACGATGGCCGAATTGCGCATCGAATAGGTAACGTTGAGGTACACGCGGCTCTGTACCGTCACGGCAGGGGGAATGCTGAAGTCCAGATCGTCCGCTTTCGGCCCCGCAAAGGCCCGGATGGTCCAATTGATCTCCGCGTTCAGCCCGGTTACGTTGATGGATGCGGTGAGCGGGCGCATCACCCCCGACGTCTCCTGCGTGTTATGTCCGCTGAGCAGCCACTCCGTCATAATTTCCTCGCCTCCTCCAGGAATCCCGTTATCTTTTCCTCTCCCGGACCAAAGGTGTAGATGGCCGGGCCGAGCTGATCCCGCAGCAGGTCCCCTTCCTGCGGATGGCGGCGGAAAGCCTCCTCACCGGCGCGGCCAAGGTAGGCCGTCATCGGCTCCGCGATGCGCTGTGATTTGGCTTCCACGCCGTATTCGGGGAAACGGTAGTGCACGATCCCCTCTTCGAGTTCGCGTACTTCCGCCCGATTGAGCGGGCGAGGCCCTTCCGCCGTTTCCAGGCGGCCAAAGACGATCGGCCGTCCAAAGTCGATGTAGACGAGGTAGAAGTGCCCCGGCGCGGTTGCTACCTTCCAGCCGTTGGGCACCGCGCCCAAATCACGAACTCCCCAGCTATGGTCGCGGTAGAAACGGCAGCGGGTTAGTCCGTCTGCATCGCCCAAGCGGAGCGTGCCCTCCATCCAGCCTTCCTGCTCCGCCTGCTGGTAGGCCCCCAGCCGGTAGCGTGCCGCGGGGCCTTCCGCCTCGAAAATGGCCTGCATCGAGAGATGACGGGGGCGTCCGTCCTCGGCATTGTGCAACGTTCCCTCGAAGCCGATCTCCCAGCGCTGCCACGGCTCCAGGCGGCGCATCCACAGATGAGGGCCGCGGAGCTTCTCGCCCTCGACGCGCAGGTCGGAGCGGGGGAAGCGGTGGTGCAGTCCCCAATGCTGACCCTCATCGGCCACGGCAACCAATTCCAGCACCTGCTCCGTGCCGATGAGGAAGCGAAGCGAGCCGAACCGGCGGCCGTCGAGCGACGTGAAGACGAAGTAGAAAGCCTCGTACTGCGGCGGCTTCAGCGGATGCAGCCAATCTTCTTGCGGGCGGAGATCGAATTCCATACCATCTCCTAACGTAGAGTGAACACGTTTTCCATTCTATCCCAAAATCTACCTGAGGCAAACCTGCGCTGTGCTCATTTTCGTGCAGGCTTTCCTGCCTGGGCCGCGATGATGCCGCCGAGGATGAGACCTGCGCCAAGCGCTTGCCGCGCCGTCAGGCGCTCTCCCAGGAAGAGGAAGCCGAACAGGGCCGCGAAGAGCGATTCGCTGCTCAGAATCAAACCGGCGCGGGCGGGATCGGCGTAGCGCTGGGCGATGGTCTGCAGCGTGTAAGCGCCCGCGGTGGAAAGGAAGCCCGCGTAGGCCACGGCCCCCGGTGCGCGGGCGAGGTCGGCCAAACTCGGCTCCTCCACGAGCCGGGCGGCGGCGAGGCTGAGGAGAGCGCAGGTGAGGAACTGCACCATAGCCAGGTGCAGGGGATCGCGGTTCTGCACCAGCTTTCCCACGGCGATGACGTGCGCCGCCCAGAAGAGCGTGCCCAGCAACTCCCACCCGTCGCCGGTTTCCACGCGCCACGCAGGCCCCACGCTGAGGAGGAAGAGACCGCCGACAGCCATCGCGGCCCCCGCCCAGACGAGCGGCGCGCTCGATTCACGCCAGAAGAGCGTCAGCAGTATGGGGACGAGGATGACGTAGAGACCGGTGATGAAACCGGCCTTGCCGGCCGTCGTCGCCGCCAGGCCGATCTGCTGGGCGGTTGCCCCGCCGAAGAGCAGTATCCCCAAGAGGATACCGCCTGCGGATGAAGGTGGCATCCTCTCCGAGCGGCGCAGGCGCACGAGAGGCCAGAGCACCGCGCCGCCTATGGCGAAGCGGAGCCCATTGAACGTCAGCGCTCCGGTGGTCTCTGCCCCCAGCCGCTGAGCGACGAAGGCCCCGCCCCAGATGGCGGCGACGAGGAAGAGCGCCGCGTCGGCCCACAAGGTCGTTCGTTTCAGCATCCGAGCTACAAAGAGGCCCTCCTCCCAGGGGGCAGAAGGGAGGAGGGCGGTTGAGGGGGTACTCCAGACTGACCCACAAGCGGGCTGTCTGCCTTGGCGAGTACAACGCCATTATAAGAGCAAATCCCCGCGGCGAGGGTTACGGATTGGTTAACGGATGAGGACAGCTCCACAGGGCCGTCAGCGGACATCGACCACCTTGAAGAGCCACGTCCCCTCCACGACGGTCAGGTGGAGGGTGTGCTGTGCCGCGAAGAGGGAGCGATGCACGAGGAGCGTCGGCCCTTCCACCACGACGGTGCGCGAAGGGCCGTCGTCCTCGCGCAGGCAGAGGCGTACCGGCTCCGCGCCGATGCCCTCGAAGCGCAAGGAGCGCCCCTCCCACCGCAAGGTCAACTCGGCCCCCTCGACGCCGCGCATAGCGTCGCCCTCGCTCGACCATCCTTCCCCGTAGGCGATCTGCCAGGTGTCGGCGGCGTGGCGTCCTCGATACAGGACCGGCTCCAGCGTTGTGATGTAGTGCTGCAGGGCCGTGTACACGGGCAGCGGCGTGAAATCCGGCTCCATCAGGCGGAAGTAGTACCAGGGCTGGTCCCGCTCCTGCTCCGAGGGGCGGCGAAGGAACCAGACGTTCGCCACGCCGACCCAGGGCCATTCCCGCTGGATGCGCTCGAAGGCTTCGACGGCGTAGCGGGCCTGCTGCGCCTCGCTCACCCGTCCGTAGGGCGCGGGCATCCCCTCCGGCACGGCGTTGCTGTTCATCTCCGTGATCCAGATCGGCTTCGCGCCGTCCCCGTTGGCGACCATCACGTCGCGCACCCAGAGCGGGCGGGAGAAGTTCATAAGCTGAGGGCGCAGACGCCGATCCGTTGGGCCGGAGCGGAGCATGTAGTCGTTGACGGCGAGGATGTCGAAACAGTCGGCGGCACCGGCGTCGTACATCCGCTGCAGGAAGAGCGTATCCATCAGGTTGTTGCCGCCTTCCGCTATCGGCGTCCCTAATTGGTCGGTCGGGGCCAGCGCGCCGGTGATGATCACCGCCTGCGGATCGACGGCCTTGATCCGTCGGTAGGCCAGACAGAGCAGCGCCGTGTAGGCTTCGGGATCGACCGGCTGTTTCCCCCATTCCGGGTAGATGTTCGGCTCGTTCCAAATCTGGTAGAAGCGGATGCGTCCGCGGTAGCGCTCGGCGACGGCGGCGACGAAATCGCCGTAATCGTCGAAGTCGTCTGGCGGAGCGTAGGTCCCGTTAGCATCGCCCGCCGCGCGGCTCCAGGCGGGTGGATTGCTCAGACGGGCGATCAGTTCCATGCCGTAGCGCTCGGTCAGCGCGACGATCTCGTCGTACTTCTCCCACGCCGAGCGGTAGGGCACGTGCCGCCGATCCTCGAAGTCGCCCTTGCCGTGAATCTCGATGTCCTCCCAGGGAAACTCCTGCCGCACCCAGTGGAACCCGGCTTCCGATGCGGCGCGGACGGTGCGCTCGCGCACGGCGGGGTCGGCTTCCTGCTCCAAGAAGAGGTTGATGCCGAAGGGCGGCACGTCGGTGTAGGCGACGAGGCGGTCATCTTCGGTGTGGGGAAGGGGGCGCGTCCAGTTGAAGAGCCACTGGGCGAAGCCGCGCCAGCAGGGAAGCGCTGCTTCCTCCCCGCTCACGCGGTAGCACCAGCGCCCGTGCAGGGCAGCGACGGAGAGCGCGGCCAGCAGGAGCGCCAGCGTCAGCAGGAGCCATCTGCGGCGCAGGGAGAACCTCCCCGCTCCCGGCTTCATAGCTCCAAGGTGAAGATGATCGGCTGTGCCTTCTCCTCCAGCATCAGCCGCACGTGGTACGGGAGGCTCTTGCGATGGATGAAGTTCTGCACATCTTGCAAGGCGCGTCCGTAGCGGCTCAGCAGTTCGTTGTCGTCGCCCTTGAAGCCGCTGATCGTGCGGCGGGCACAGGTGCAGCAGCCGAGGGAAGCGCGATAGCTGTCCAGGTCGCAGGTGAGGCAACTGCTCAGGCGGATGATGAGCAGGCCGAAGGCCAGCACCTCCTCGTGATTGTGCGGCAGGTGCAAGACCCTGCGCACCAAGCCCTGCCAATCCGGCCCCCGCAGATCGAGAAGCTGCGGGATACAACGCGGCGGGAAGAGGATTTCGCTATCGGGATACATGGACACGTCCCCTTGTTTGCAAATTTGGAACGGCGCTAATGATAGCACAGAGATGCTGCTTTTTCAAGAGTGAGTTTTGCCGAAAGCGGGACGAGTTGGTGTCTAAGAACGGGATGCCACGTGAATTTTATTAAAAAGATTGACTATCCGATAAAAGCCTCTATAATGTATCATACCTTGGCATTTAGGGGGCATCTGGTTTGCAAAGGGATGTGATGGAGGCTCCCCGGTAAACCACGTGACGGCAGTAAGGGATTTCTGTCTCCTCGTACTGACCCTCGTCCAATCCCCCGGCAGTGATCTGTAAACCGCGCACCTCTGGTGTTTGTCTTTGACTCGAATCGAAGAGTTGCGGTTCATCGAACGTTAAGTTTCCATTTCGCCGGCATAAATCGAAAAATATGTTCCTGCCTTTGGCTCATGCCGCGAGGAGTTCGCGGTTGAGGTCGATATCGCTTTCTCTCAGTACACAAGATAAGGAGGAACCCATGAAGACTTTCCGAATCGTTGTATGCCTGACGTTGCTTTCGCTTCTAACTTCGGGGCTCATTATGCCGACGAATGTCCTTGCAGCAGGAAAGGCAGAACCCGCCTCGGGGGCAGCCACCTACACCGTCCGTCCGGGCGATTCCTTGGCGTCTATCGCCGGGGCCGTCTATGGCGATGAGACAGCGTGGCCTGCGATCTATGCGGCCAATGCGGTAGCGATTGGCCCTAATCCGCACCTGATCCGGCCTGGGCAGCAGTTCCTCATCCCCCCGCAACCGAGGGCAGGGACCGCGCATTGTGCAGGCCGCGAGATGGATGCTCAAGCCTTGGCGTCTTATCGCGGCCTTTCGCAAGAGGAGGTGGAGCGTCTGCACGCCGATCTCGGCATGACGCTCCAGGAGATCTGCGGAGCCCCGGATGAGGCGCTGGAGGAGGCTCTTCGGGAGTTGGCAGCGTTGCCTCGCCCGGACCATCCTGATGAGGCTGCGGCTTTCCGTCGGCTCCAGCTTCAGGACGAGCATGGCGATATTCCTCTCGATGGCTACTTGCGGGCTGCGATGCATATGGAGGAGATGCGGCAGGCGCTTCCTCCGGTTGCCGGCCTTCACCGGGCGACCTCTTGGAAGTGGCTGGGGCCGGGTGGCGTCGGTGGCCGTATCCGTTCCATCGTCATCAGTCCCACCAATCCCAGTGAGATGTGGGTGGGAGGTGTTGCCGGTGGTATCTGGAAGACGGAAAACGGTGGTGAACACTGGGAACCAGTCGACGACTTTATGGCCAATTTGGCCGTCTCTACGATGGTTATCAATCCTGTGACAACCTCGATTATGTATGCTGGGACCGGCGAGGGTTTCTACAACATCGATGCTATTCGGGGTGAAGGTGTCTTCAAATCTACCGACGGCGGCGAGACGTGGGAACCGTTGCTCTCCACTCTCACCTCGGATTGGTACTATGTGAATCGGCTGACCATCTCCTCCGATGGTCGCGTATTGCTCGCTGCGACGCGCAGCGGCATCTGGCGCAGCACCGATGGCGGCGCAAGCTGGTCCCGGACGCTGTGGGCCGATGTTGCCGATGTCGATTTTCATCCGACCGATGTTTCCCAGGCAATAGCTGCAGCTCGCTCCGGCGGTGTGGCCTACTATTCGCTCGACGGTGGGCTTACTTGGAACAATGCGAGCTTTGCCTCTCCGGGAGCTGGCGGGCGCATCGAACTTGCCTACGCGCCGAGTAACCCCAGCATCGTCTATGCCTCTGTGAACCAGAACGGCGGTGAGCTTTGGCAGAGTACGGACGGCGGGCAGACTTACGTGCGTGTCAACACAGGGAATAGTTTCCTCGGCAGCCAAGGATGGTACGCCAACACCCTGTGGGTCAATCCGGTGGATCCCAATTTCGTCGTTGTCGGTGGCCTCGACCTGTGGCGCAGCACCGACGGCGGGAATACCTTGGTGAAGATCAGCCAGTGGTGGCAGGAGCCGCGTTCGGCGCACGCCGACCATCACGTCATCGTCTCACCACCGGACTTCGATGATAACATCACCCGCACGGTCTACTTCGGCAATGACGGCGGCATCTATCGCGCCGACGACATCCACACTGTGACGTACACGGTCGGATGGCAGGAACTCAACAACAACTTGGGGATCACCCAGTTCTACGGCGGCGCGGGCAGCGTGGAAAGTGGCCGCATCATCGGCGGCGCGCAGGACAACGGTACACGGCTCTACTACGGCGGTGTGGAGCACTGGCATAGGATGGCCGGGGGCGATGGTGGCTTCTGTGCGGCCGATCCTACCGATCCCGATTACTTCTACGGCGAATACGTCCATCTCCAGATCTACCGCAGCGAGGACGGGGGATGGACGGAACACTACATCTACAATGGCATCAGCGATGCCGGCAGCCAGGCTAACTTCATCGCTCCCTTCATCCTCGACCCCAACAACCCCAACACGATGCTGGCCGGTGGCCGCAGCCTGTGGAGAAGCACCGATGTCAAAGCCGCCACGCCTTCGTGGAGCGCGATCAAGGGAGACATCGGCAGCAACATCAGCGCCATTGCCGTCGCGGAAGGCGATTCCGGGCTGATCTGGGTGGGACACAACAACGGCAACGTCTACATGACGAGCAACGGCACGGCGGCTACGCCTACCTGGACGCGCGTCGATACGAATACGCCCGCGCTGCCCAACCGCTACGTAACCCGCATCACCATCGATCCGCAGGATCACAACAAGGTCTATGTAACCTTCGGCGGCTTCAGCGGCGATAACGTGTACCGCACCACCGACGGCGGGCTGACGTGGACCGATCTGACCGGTTCCGGCGCGACGGGCCTGCCCGATGTGCCGGTGCGCTCACTCGTGATCAACCCTCACCGCTCCAACTGGCTCTATGTGGGGACGGAAGTGGGCATCTTCACCAGCGAGGACGGCGGGGCGACGTGGTATCTGCCGCAGGACGGCCCGGCCAACGTGCCGGTGGATGAACTGTTCTGGATGGGCGAGAAGCTCGTCGCCGTAACGCATGGCCGCGGCATCTTCATCGCCGAACCGGGCGATGGCAGCGGCACGATCACCATCGACAAGCAGGCGAACCTCGATCGAGCCTATTCCGGTCAGGTGATCACGTACAGCTTCATCATCAACAACCCCAATCCCACCTCGACGCTGACCTTGGACATCACCGACGTGGTGCCCTCCAACCTGACCTTCATCACGGCGACGGCGGGAGGCGTGCTGGAAGATGGCCATGTCGTCTGGCACGACCTGACCGTGCCGAGCTATACGCTGAAGACGATAGCTCAGGCCGGTTTCCTGGTGGAAAAGTCCCCGATCACGCAGGTGGTCAACACCGTGCGGGCGTCCAGCGATGAATTCGCCGAGGTCGGTGCCCAGAATGTGCTTTCGCAGTGCAATGCCCTCTTCTACGAGGGGAACGAAGGGGCGACGACCATCTGGACGGAGAGTTACGATCCCGTCTACACCGAGACGCATTGGCTGCTCCGCGATGATGGGGGCTACCGGGCCACGGAGCACTACTGGTACATCCCCGAAGCCGACGGTTGGGGGTGGCTCGATCAGCGAGCCTACCTGACCAGCCGTCCGATGATCGCCTTCGTCGGCGATGATTCGCAGGCCCTCCTGCATTTCTGGCATCACTACGACCTGCTGGAGAGCGGCGGCACGGCTTACAACGGAGGGCGGCTGGAGATCAGCGTCAACGGCCAGCCGTGGGTCTACATCCCCAACGACCACTTCATCCGCAATGGCTACACCTACCCTCTGAACGGCACGAGTTACGATGTCTTCGGCGGGGCCAATCCGGGCGGCTATATCGAATCCGTGGTCGATCTCAGCGACTATCTCCAATTCGGCGATACGTTCCAAGTGCGTTTCACCTATCGCAACGAGTGGGCGGCCAACCATGACGGATGGTACGTGGACGATGCTTTCATCTGCGTGCAGCCGACCCATTATCTGACGATCACCAAACGCGCGCCCTACGTCGTGAACTCCGGCGCTCCGATCACCTTCACGATCACGGTTACCAACCTCAGTGCGATTACGCTCACCAACCTGCTCATCACCGACACGATCCCCGCTAACGCCTCTTACGTCGGCGGCGGGACGCGCGTCGGCAATGTGGTGAGTTGGACCGTGGACAGCCTGATTCCGCTGGGCTTCATCACCCGCACCTTCGTCGTTACGGCGACGCGGTCCATCCTCAACGCGGACTATCGCGTTTCCGCCGATGGCGGCGTGGAGGCCGTTGGGCTGCCCTTCGGCGTGCAGGTCGTCTCCACTCCCGAGGTGGAAATCTTCAAGGACGTGCGTCCGGCCACCGCAGGACCGGGGGAGCCGGTTACCTACACCATCGCCTTCTTGAATAGCGGCGTTACACCGGCTACCCATGTGGTCATCACGGACATCGTGCCGATCACGCTCACCCAGGTGAACGTGATCTCCAGCGGGGCGGTCATCACGCCGCGGACGGGGAGCCGCTACGTCTGGGATGTGGGCGACCTTGCGCCGATGCATCACGGTATGATCACCATCACCGGTGTGCTGAGCGAGGCTATCGCACCGCAGACGATCACCAACACCGCCGTGATCTCCTGCGCGGATGACCTGAACGAGCTGAACAACGTCGCCTCCGCCGTACTGACGGTCGAGAATCGGCCCCCTGTAGCCGATGCCGGCCCACCGCTGACGGTCGCTCTCGGCAGCCTGGTTACGCTGGATGGGTCGGGGAGCTACGATCCCAACGGCACCGCCCTGACCTATCACTGGAGCCAGACCGGCGGGCCGATAACGGTCTCGCTCAACGGGGTCTCTTCCGTCTCCCCCACCTTCTTGGCGGACACGAACGGCCTCTTCACCTTCACCCTGACCGTAACCGACGCAACCGGCCTCTCGGCCACCGATATGACGACGGTCCTCGTCCCCTTCAAGGTCTACCTGCCCCTCGTCCTCAAGGCCCAGCCGTAGCCGATAGACCTTGCCCATCGCGGAAGAAGCCGCCTGCACATCGCGGGCGGCTTCTTCTCGTCCTCTCCGAGCCTCCCGCGCCGCACCTTTGACAGCCCTGTGGACGATGCTATGATGCTTGGGCGTGCTCAGGCTCTTCGTGAGGGGGATGATGAATCTGCGCAACAAGAAGCCGATCTACACGATACTCTTCGCCATCATTCTGGCGACGTTACCCTGTTACTGTTTGGGTTTCACCGCCTTGGGGATGAAGCCGAAGCCGCCGACGCCGACCGCCACCCCGACGCCGACGACCGTGGCGACGGCGATGCCGACCAACACCCCCTTCGTCGTCGGGCCGGGGACGACGGGGCCGCACGTCCTGCCGCCGACGCCGACGCAATGGTACCCGCCGACCTTCACCCCGACGCCCACGCCGACGATGACCCCGACGCCCACCGAGACCCCCAC
>JALXBP010000055.1 GCA_026991395.1 Anaerolineae bacterium
GGTGCGCGCGCAATCCGGCGCTGGCCTACCGCGTCAACGGGATGGGGACGCAGAACGTGGCCCTGGCCGCGGCGGAGGTCGGTGCCGAACTGCTCTACGTGAGCACGAACGAGGTCTTCGACGGGGATGCCGATGCGCCCTACGACGAATGGGCCACGCGCCACCCCGTCAACGCCTACGGACGCTCCAAGCTGGCCGGGGAGTGGTACGTCGAGCACCTGCTGCGCCGCTTCTACATCGTGCGTACCGCCTGGCTCTACGCCCCCGGCGGGCGGAATTTCCCCCATCGCATCCTGCAACTGGCCGATGAGCACGGCCATCTGCGCGTCGTCGCCGACGAGATCGGCAATCCGACCTACGTGGCCGACCTGGCCGAGGCCATCGTCCGGCTGATCGAGACGCACGCTTACGGCATCTACCACCTGGTGAACGAGGGCATCGCCTCGCGTTACGACTTCGCGCTGGAGATTTTGCGCCTCAGCGGAAGGGGCGATCTCCCCGTCGAGCCGATCCCGCAGGTCGCCTACACCCGTGCAAGCACGCCGCCGCGCTATGCGCCGCTGGCGAACAACGCGGCGGCGGCGCTCGGCATTCGGCTGCGACCGTGGAAGGCGGCCCTCGCTGACTTTCTCGCCCTGTAGCCGTGTTCCTCTCCGTCATCATCCCGAACTGGAACGGGGCGGCGCACTTGCCCGCCTGCCTGGAGAGCCTGCGCCGTCAGCGCCACGATGCCTACGAGGTCATCGTCGTGGATAACGCCTCGCGGGATGCCTCGCGGGAGATCGTCGCCGCTTACGACGAGGTGCGGCTCATCGCCCTGCCGCGCAATGCCGGTTTCACGGGCGCGTGCAACGCCGGTTTCCGCGCTGCCCGCGGCGAGGTGCAGATCATCCTGAACAACGACACCGAGGTGGACCCCGGCTGGCTGGCCGCCCTCGACGATGCCTTCAGCCGCCATCCGGAAGTCGGGCTTGTTGCTTCGAAGATGCTCCTCTTCGACCGGCGGAACACCTTCCACACGGCGGGGGATTACGTTACGGTGGACGGTCTGGCCCACAACCGCGGCGTT
Source organism: Anaerolineae bacterium (assembly GCA_026991395.1). Classification (GTDB taxonomy): domain Bacteria; phylum Chloroflexota; class Anaerolineae; order B4-G1; family SLSP01; genus JALXBP01. The sequence continues at coordinate 1,070 of JALXBP010000055.1, forward strand.
TGGGAGGAGGACGTCGGCCAGTACGACCACGAGGCTTACGTCTTCAGCGCCTGCGGGGGCAGTGCCGCGTATCGCAAGCGTATGCTCGACGAGATCGGCCTGCTCGACGATGACTTCTTCTTCTCGTTCGAGGATGTCGATCTGGCGTGGCGGGCGCAGTTGGCCGGTTGGCGCTGCCTCTACACGCCGCAGGCGGTCGTCTACCACAAGCTCAAAGCCTCCGGCGGCGGCGTAACCGCCTCCTTCTACGACGGGCGCAATCGCCTGTACACCCTCTTCAAGAACTACCCCTCCGATCTGTGGCGGCGGCATTGGCGGGCCGTGCTCCGCGGGCAACTGGGGATCGCCGTCGAGGCAGTGCGTGCCTGGCGCGGAGCCGAGGCGCGGGCGACGCTGCGCGGCATCGTGGCCGGTCTGCTGGGGGCGCGGCGGATGCTGGCCAAGCGGAAGCGCATCCAGGCGCGGCGGCGTGTCGCGCTGGAGGAACTGGAGCGCCTGATGGTGCCGCCCTACGAAATCCCTCTCGCCCCGGAAGGGAGCGCGGGATGAAGAAGCCCCTGACGCCGCCGGAACCGATCGACCAGCTTGGCGAGTTGCTCGAAACGCTGGAGCAGGAGGTCGTCGCCACCATCGATGAGGTGGACAAAGTCGTCGAGGAGAGCGCCTCACCGACCCCCTACGCCGCCTTGGGCACCGGTTTCCGCCCTCGAGGCTGGAGCGAGAAGCTGGCTTTCTGGCTTTCCCAGTTTTGCAGCCCTCCCTCGCTCGTCCTCGCCCTCCTGCTGCTCCTGGCGTTCACCGAACCTCGCCCTTCCGTCTGGATTCACGCCATCATCTACTTCATCTTCGCGATGCTGCTCCCCCTCCTCTTCATCGTCTGGCAGGTGCGGCGCGGGCGTATCACCGATGTCGATCTCCAGCTTCGCGAGCAGCGCAAGTGGCCCCAATTGGTCACCATCGGCGGCACGCTGATCGCCTACCTCATCATCTCGGCGAACGGCGGCCCGCGCCCGCTTCTCGTGCTTTCCGCCGCCTCGCTCCTCCAGGCGACGGGCTTCTACGTCGTCACGCTGCGCTGGAAGGTCAGCGTGCACACGGCGACTGCCGCGGGGGTCGCCACGCTCCTGCTGTGGCGCTTCGGGATGGTCGCCCTCCCCGCCTGGCTCATCCTTCCCCTCGTCGCCTGGTCGCGTGTGCGGCTGGGGCGGCACAGTTGGGGGCAGACGATGAGCGGTGCCGCGATGGGGATAATCGCCTTTCTGGGCGCTATCTTCCTCGTCGGCTGAACTGCGACAGAGTCATCATCCTTTAGGAGGTAACGATGTTCAATCTGGACGAGAGCCAACACTACGCTGCTTTCGATCCCGGCGATATGCTCAAGACCATTCGCGAACTGCCTGTGCAGGTCGAAAGGGCCTGGCAGATTGCGATGGAAGCCCCTCTGCCGGACGACGTGGCCGCCGTCGAGCGGATCGTCGTCGTCGGGATGGGCGGTTCGGCCATCGGAGCCGACCTCCTCGCCGGTTTGATGGCCCGCAAGGGGACGATCCCCTTCGAGGTGGTGCGCGGTTACGCGCTCCCCGCCCATATCCGCGGGCCGAAGACGTTAGTCATCGCCTCCAGCTATTCCGGCAACACGGAAGAGACGCTCACCGCCTTCGCGGAGGCAGCGCGGCGCGGCACCCGCCTGATGGCCGTAACGACCGGCGGCAAGCTGGCCGCCCAGGCCCGTGAAGCCGGTTTCCCGCTGTGGACCTTCGACTACCGCTCGACGCCGCGGGCGGCGTTGGGCTACTCCTTCACCCTCCTCGTCGGCCTGGCCAAGCGCCTGGGCGTGCTGCCCATCCGCGAAGGCTCGGTCGAGGAGGCGGTGGGCCACCTGCGGACGATGCAAGCTCATCTGCTCCCCGAAGTGCCCGCTGCCGCCAACGACGCCAAGGCGTGGGCGCTCTGGCTGCAGGACACGCTGCCCGCCGTCTTCGGGAGCGGCTTCCTCGGCGCTGCGGCCCGTCGCTGGAAGGGGCAGTTCAACGAGAACGCCAAGCAGTGGGCGATGTGGGACGAGTTGCCGGAACTGAACCACAACCTCGTCGTCGGCCTTGGGCTGCCCCAGACGGTTGTCCCCGATCACCTGCGCGTCATCTTCCTCCGCTCCAACATCGACCATCCGCGCGTGCAGCTTCGCTGGCAGATCACGGCCGAGTTGCTGCGGCAGAACGGCATCGAGGTGCGCGAGGCTTACGGGCTGGGCGAATCGGCCTTCGCCCAGTTGCTCACCGTCATCCACTTCGGCGATTTCGTCTCCTACTACCTGGCCGCCCTCAACGGGGCCGACCCCTCGCCCGTCGAGAACATCACCTACCTCAAGCGGCGGCTGGCCGAATTCCCAACAGGAGGATGAGCGATGTACTACTACGGAGAAAAAGTCCGTCTCCGCCCGCCGGAGATGCGCGATGCCGCCCTCTTCGTCCGCTGGCTTTCCAATCCGGCGATGCGCCGTTACCTGAGCCTGCGCTACATCTCCGAAGCGCATGAAGGCCCGTGGCTCGAACGGCTCATCCGCGCCTCCTCCGGCCCGACGCCTTCGGAGATACCCTTCGTCATCGAGGAGCGCCTCACCGAGCGCCCCATCGGCAACCTGACGCTACGGGCCATCAACTGGCGCGACCGCCACGCCGAACTGGGCATCGTCATCGGCGAGGAGGAGCTTTGGGGGCAAGGGTACGGCAGCGATGCGATGCTGACGCTCCTGGAGATCGGCTTCCACTGGTACAACCTGCACCGCATCTACCTCATCGTCCACGCCGACAATGCCCGCGGCATCCGCGCCTATGAAAAATGCGGCTTCCGTGTCGAGGGGCGGCAGCGCGAAGCCGTCTTCCGCGATGGCCGCTACATCGACTTGGTGCAGATGAGCATCCTCGCCGGGGAATTCACCCCGCGCGGTTTGGAAGGGTAGCCGCGAGGCGCAGGCCCGCTCAGAAGAGGTGCACCGCCGACGCCTTGAAGGCGATGTGCACCTCTTCCCCCACGCGCAGCCCCATCTCCTCCAGCGAGCGGTGGGTGATGACGGAAGTGAAGACCGGCGGCACCTCCACCGCGACGTAGGCCAGCGTGCCGCGGTCTTCGATGGCCGTGATCCGCCCTCGAAAGCTGTTGCGTGCGCTGGAGTGCAGCGGCTCGCGCGAAAGGACGATCTCCTCCGGACGGATGGAGAGATGGGCCTCCCCCTCCGCCTCCCCCACGACGGTGATCGAGATGTCGTCGAGATGCAGGCGGCTGTACCCGTCCCCAAGCGGCTGCAACCGACCGCGGAAGAGGTTCTGCACGCCGACGAAACGGGCGACCTGCTCGGAGTTGGGGCGGCGGAAGACCTCCTCCGGCGTTCCGACCTGCAGCAACTGCCCCTCGTGGATCACGGCCACCCGATCGCCCAAGGTGAAGGCTTCCTCGAAGTCGTGGGTTACGTGGATGATCGTCATTCCCAAGGCGTCGTGCAGCCGCGCCAGGACCCCGCGCAGCCGCAGCCGCGTCGCCGGATCGAGGGCGCTGAGCGGCTCGTCGAGGAGGAGCAGGCGCGGTTCGACGGCCAAGGCCCGCGCTAACGCCACCCGCTGTGCCTCCCCGCCGCTCAGCGTGGCCGGTCGGCGGTCGAGCAGCGGCTCGATGCCCAACATCGCCGCCAGCGCCTCGACCCTGGTCTCCCGTTCCCGCCGCCGGAGACCGCGCCGCCGCAGGCCGTAGGCGATATTCTCCGCTACCGTCAGGTGGGGGAAGAGCAGGTAGTCCTGATAGACGAAGCCCGTCTGCCGCCGCTCAGGGGGCAGGGCGGTGATCTCCGCGCCGTCGAGGAAGAGCTGCCCGCCCGCCGGTCGCCGCAGACCGGCGATCGTCTCCAGGATGAGCGTCTTCCCCGCCCCCGTCGGCCCGACGATGACGAGGTAGGTCCCTGCTTCCACCGCCAGCGTGAGGGGGGCGAGGCGAAAGCCCTCCAGGCGCACCTCCAGCGCCTCCAGGCGCAGCGCCCCGCCGCTCATCTCACCCTCCCCTCCGGGCGGCGGGTCGTCATTCGCAGGAGGACGAAGACGGCCAGGCTGATGAGGATCATCAGCGCCGCGACCGGCAGCGCCGCGTCCAGCCCGTAAGCCTCGAAGCGCTCGAAGATGAGCACCGGCGCGACCATCGGGTGGTAGGCGAGGATGATGACCGCGCCGAACTCGCTCAGCCCCCGCGCCCACATCATCAGCATCCCCGAAAGGATGCTCCGCCAGGCCAGCGGCAGCGCGATCGAGCGGAAGGCTTGCCAGGGCGAGGCACCCAAGGTGCGCGCGACCCGCTCCAGGCGCGGATCGATGGCGGCGAAACCGTCGCGTGCGGCATCGACGAGGAAGGCGAGGCTGACGAAGAGCATCGCGATGACGATACCCGGCACGGCGGCGACGAAGCGCAGGCCGAGCGGGGCCAGCAGCCGCCCGACGATCGCCTCCCTGCCGAAGAGGAGCAGCAGCGCGATCCCCGCTGCGGAGTGGGGCACGACGATGGGGACGTCGATCAGCCCCTCGACGAAGCGCTTGCCGGGGAAGTCGTGGCGTGCCAGCAGGTAGGCCAGCGGCACGCCGGTGAGCAGGGCCAGCACCGTCGCCACCAGCGAAGCCCACAGTGTCAGCGTGATCGCCCGGCGAACCTCGCCCTCGCCTAACGCCGCCATCAAGGCCGCCGGGGAGACCGCGCCCAACGTCCACAGCAGCGGCGCGGCGATGAAGAGCAGCAACAATCCGCCCAAGGCGGCGAAGAGCACCGTGAGCGGCTCTGTGCGGCGGCGGCGCATCACGGCACTTGCACGAGCGGGCGCAGCGACTCCGGCAACCCGCTGTCCGGAGAGGCCACGGCGGGCACGATGGGCATCTGCCCCTGCTCACGGAGGATCGCCTGTCCCTCCGGGCCGATGAGGAAGGCCACGAAATCCGCCGCCAGTTGCGGGTGGGGAGCGTTCGAGGGGATGGTCAGGCCGTACACGATCGGCGACCCTTGCCGCGTGATCGTCGTCCCCGGCTCCGCGCCGCTGATCTCGACCGTGGCCTGCGCGTAGCTTTCCGCGAATTCGACCGAACTGAGGTCGATCGCCTCGGGTAGCTCGATGTAGGCCAGGCCGTGCTGTTCGGCCACCGAGCGGTACTCGAAGGCGTAGTCCAGATCGCCGGATTGCAGGAGGGCGAGCAGTTCCACCGCCTTCGGGCGGACATTCTCCGGCGGGCAGTGGGCCTGCAG
>JALXBP010000056.1 GCA_026991395.1 Anaerolineae bacterium
GCGGGTGCGGAGGGCGGGGGGGTGGGGCGGGGTGCGGGGGGGGTGGTGGGGGGTGGAGGGGTGGGGCGCGGTCTGGCAGGCGCCGAGCGACGGGGGAGCGGGGGGGGCGAGCGGTTGAACCGGGTGGCGGGCACGCTGTTCGGGAGGGCGCAGCGCGTCCGGCTGGGGTTCGTCTGGGACTGGTACGGCGGCGCCGGGATCACGGGATCGGTGACCGTGACCCTCGCCATCTCGATCGCGGGCGACCCTCTGGCAACGCAGATGCGATTCGGCGACGACGGCCTCACATGGGGCGCGTGGGAGCCCCTCGCGGCGACGAGGAGCTGGACCCTGAGGCCGATCGACGGTGTCCGGCAGGTCTTCGCCCAGCTCGGCGACGGCGCCGGTGTCGTCAGGGCGAGCGCGCTCGACTCGATCATCCTCGACACCACCGGTCCCACCGGGACGATCGTCATCGAGGGCGGAGCAACGACGGCGACGAGCCCCGATGTCACTCTCACCCTCTCGGCGACCGACGCCACGGCCGTCGCCGACATGCGATTCAGCAACGATCAGATCACGTGGAGCACGTGGGAGCCCTTCGCCCTGTCGAAGATGTGGACTCTCTCGCCCGGCGACGGGCTCAAGACGGTCTGGGTCGAGTACCGCGACACGGTCGGCAATGTCTCGGCCCCCGTGAGCGACGACATCACGCTCATCACGGATCCGTGCTTCGGGGACACGACGCCGCCCTCGATCACCTGTCCGGCGTCGGTGGCTCCCGGCTTCGCCGACACGTCATGCCAGGCACCGGTACCGGACCTGACCCAGTCCGTGACGGTGTCGGACGACTGCGCCCTGACGAACGAGATCACCGTGACCCAGGTTCCCGCCGCCGGCGTTCTCCTCGGCCTCGGACCGCACACGATCACGATCACGGCGGCCGACACGCAGTCGAACACGAGCTCGTGCTCGGTGACGTGGACGGTGGAGGACCGAGCATTCATCCGCGGCAACATCAACACGCGGAGCGCGCACCTGCTCGACATCGGCGACGTCGTCGATCTCGTCAACGCGCTCTTCGGCGGCTTCGTCCTCGGCTTCGATTGCCAGGCTGCCGTCGACGTCAACAACGACGGTTTCCAGAACATCACCGACGTCGTCGCGCCCGTCCCGGGGAACTTTCACCCCGCCGCTTACACCATTCCGCCGCCGACCGCCGCGCCGACGACGCCCCCCGCCGGGCCGGTCTCCGTCTGGGAGACGACGATCACGCTCAACAGCTACGGCTGGGAGGAGGCGCTGCGTCCCTCGACGCCCGATCAGCCCTTCTACCCCTATCCTGCGCTCGATTTCGGGGCCGTGCAGCCGCCCGCGCCGCGCGAGTTCCAGGCGGTGGTGCTGGAAAACGAGTTCGTGCGGCTGACGATCCTCCCGCCGCTGGGCGGGCGCATTCTGCGCTGGGAGGACAAGCGGAGCGGCATCCGCCTGACCTACGCCAATCCGGTGCTCAAGCCGACGCACTGGGGCTATCGCGGCTGGTGGCTGGCGACCGGCGGGCTGGAGTGGGCCTTCCCGGTGGAGGAGCACGGGCTGGACGAGTACCGCCCCTGGGCCTACGAACTGCTGGGCGGCGAGGGGTGGCGCGGCATCCACCTCTGGGATACGGACGATCGCACGGGGATGCGGCTGGAGATCTACCTGGCGCTGCGGGCCGGGGAGAGCGCCTTCACCCTCCGCCCGCGCATCACCAATCCGACGGGAAGCGCCCAACCGCTCCAGTTTTGGATCAACGCGATGCTGACGCTTTCCGGCGGCAACGCACCCTCCCCCTCGCTCACCTTCTGGGTGCCGACGGAGGGGATGATCGTCCATTCGACCGGCGACCCCTCGCTGCCGGGGCCGCGCAGCGTCATCGACTGGCCGGTCTGGAACGGGCGCGACTTCAGCCACTACGGGGAGTGGCATCACTACCTGGGACTTTTCGCCACCGAGGCGCGCGGCGCGATGGGGGCCTACGATACGGGCAGCGACGAGGGGATGGTGCGCAGCTACCCGCCCGACGGGCCGCAGGGGGTCAAGATTTTCGCGCTGGGCGACCTGCCGAGCGACCTCTACACCGACGACGGCAGCCGCTACGTGGAGATTTGGGGCGGCTACAACCGCACCTTCTTCCCCGAGGATACAGTCTCGCTCCCCGCGGGCGCGACGCTCACCTGGGAGGAGCGCTGGTATCCGCTCACGGGGATCCACGGGCTGCGCTGGGCCGACGGGCTGGTCGCGCTCAACACCGCGCACGAAGGCGGCGGGCTGACGCTCTACGCCGAAGCCTCGGCCCCCGTCGCCCGCACCTTCCTCCTGCGCCGAGGGGAGGAGACGGTCCAGCGCTGGGACGCCTCGCTCACCCCCGCCGCGCCGTGGAGCGCGACCTACGCGGGCGATCCCGGCGGGCTGACGCTCCAGGTTTGGGAGGGCGACCGCCTGCTGACGGAGATCGTGCCGTAGGCCGGTTGTAGGCTATGCCAATGGCGCTATACTCCTCCTCGCAACGCCCTGCAGGGGCGACCAAATCCCATTCCGAGGAGGCACGATGCAACCGTCCGAAGTCCACAAGACCATTGGCAAGGTGATGTTAGCCGACGGCGCGCCGATCGTCGTCGATCTGGAGCGCTCGCAGGGGGCTTACCTGGTCGATGCGATCACCGGCAAGCGCTACCTCGACTTCTTCGCCTTCTTCGCCAGCCAGCCGATCGGCTACAATCACCCCAGGATGAAGGAGCCGGCCTTCCTGGAGAAGCTGACGCTGGCCGCGCTGAGCAAGCCCTCCTGCTCCGACTTCTACACCGTGCAGATGGCGGAGTTCGTCGAGACCTTTCGCCGCCTAGCGATGCCGCCTTCGATGCAGCACCTCTTCCTCATCAGCGGCGGAGCGCTGGCGGTCGAAAACGCGCTCAAGGTCGCCTTCGACTGGAAGGTGCGGCGCAACATCCAGACCATCCAGGCGGCCAAGGGGAAATGGGACTACCGACTGGAATTCGGCGCGGGCAAGGTCATCCACTTCCGCCAGGCCTTCCACGGGCGCAGCGGCTACACCCTCTCGCTGACCAACACCGCCGACCCGCGAAAGTATATGCACTTTCCCAAGTTCGACTGGCCGCGCGTCGTCAACCCCAAGCTGCGCTTCCCCATCACCGGGGAGGTGCTGGCCGAGGTGAAGCGGCTGGAGGCGCAGGCGGTGGACGAGATCGAGGCCGCCGTCCGGCGCTATCCCGGCGACATCGCCGCGCTGATCATCGAGCCGATCCAGTGCGAGGGCGGCGACAACCACTTCCGTCCGGAGTTCCTGCGCGAACTGCGCCGTCTGGCCGACGAGCACGACTTCCTCTTCATCGTGGACGAGGTGCAGACGGGGATGGGCGCGACGGGGAAGATGTGGGCCATCGAGCACGCCGACATCCTGCCCGACGTGATCGCCTTCGGCAAGAAGAGCCAGGTCTGCGGCATCATCGCCGGTCCGCGCGTGGACGAGGTCTCTGACCACGTCTTCGCCGAATCGAGCCGCATCAACTCCACCTTCGGCGGCAACCTGGTCGATATGGTGCGCAGTCAGCGCTACCTGGAGATCATCGCCGAGGAGGGGCTGGTGGAGAACGCGGCGCGGATGGGCGAGCGACTGGTCGCCGGTCTGCGGACCATCGCCGAGGCGAGCAAGGGGAAGATGAGCAACGTGCGCGGCAAGGGCGTCATCATCGCCTTCGATTTGCCGACGACGGCAGAGCGCGACACGATGCTCGACCGGCTCATCGCCAACGGCCTCTACGCCCTCAAGGCGGGCGAGCGCTCCATCCGCTTCCGCCCGATGATGGACATCGACGCCGGGATCGTCGATCGGGCGCTGGAGATCGTCGAGCGGAGCCTGGCGCAGGTGTAGGACGATGGAGGCGCAATCGCTGCCCCACTGGGATGTGAGCGGTCTCTTCCCCTCCCCCCGGTCGCCCGACTTCGAGGCCGCGGTGCAGTGTTTCTTCACGGCGCTGGATGAGGCCACCTCCCGCTTCGATTCGCTGGGGGTGATGGCCCGTGTGGAGCCGTTGCCCGTTACCGAGGAAACGATCCGCACCGCCGAGGAATCACTGGCGCGTCTCAACGACCTGCAGGCAGAACATCACCGCCTGCAAGCCTATCTCCGTGCCTTCACGAGCACCAATTCACACGACGAGATCGCACAGGCGCAGACGAGCCGCCTGGAGGCGAAGAGCGTCGCGCTCTACCAACTGGAGACGCGCTTCACCGCCTGGCTGGGAGCGGTTGACATCGAGGCCCTCATCCGCCGCTCCTCCTTCTGCGCCGAGCACGCTTTCTCGCTGCGCAAGCGGGCCATCGCCGCCCGCCACCTGATGTCGCCGGAGGAGGAAGCCCTCGCCGCCCAACTCCACACGACGGGCAAGGGGGCGTGGCGCAAGCTCTACAACACCTACAGTTCCCAAATCACGGCGGAGGTTGCCCTGCCCGAAGGGAAACGCCTTCTGCCGATGACCGCCGTGCGCAATCTCGCCCATCACCCCGACCGCGAGGTGCGCCGTCTCGCCTACGAGGCGGAACTGGCCGCCTGGGAAGCCAACGCCGTCCCCATCGCCGCCGCGCTCAACAGCATCAAGGGCGAGCAGGCACTCCTGGCCCGCAAGCGAGGCTGGGCCTCGCCGCTCGATCTGGCGCTCTTCAACAATAACATCGACCGCGAGACCCTGGATGCGATGATGGGAGCGGCCCGCGAGAGCTTCCCCCACTTCCGACGCTACCTCCACATCAAGGCGCGGCTGCTCGGCCTGGAGCGGCTGGCTTGGTACGATCTCTTCGCGCCGGTGGGACGGGAGGGGAAGCCCCTGAGCTTCGAGGAAGCCCGCGACTTCATCCTGAAGCAGTTCGCCGCCTTCTCCCCCCGGATGGCGGAGATGGGACGCCGCGCCTTCGCCGAGCACTGGATCGACGCCGAGCCGCGCGAGGGGAAACGCGGCGGGGCCTTCTGTATGTGGCTGCACGACGAGGAGTCGCGCATCCTCGCCAACTACCAGCCCTCCTGCCGGGGGATGGGGACGCTGGCGCACGAGCTGGGGCACGCCTATCACAACTACGTCCGCGCCGGTCTGACCTACCATCAGCGCCTGACGCCGATGACCTTGGCCGAGACGGCGAGCATCTTCAGCGAGACTTTGGTGCGGCGGGCGGCGCTGAAGCAGGCGACGCCGGAGGAGCAGAAGGCCATCCTCGACGCCTCGCTCCAGGGCGCGACGCAGGTTATCGTGGATATCACCAGCCGCTTCCTCTTCGAGCAGCGTCTCTTCGAGGCCCGCGAAGCCCGCGAACTGACCCTCGCCGAACTGAAGGCGCTGATGGTGGAAGCACAGCGCGAGACCTACGGCGACGGCCTGGACGGCGAGCACCTTCATCCCTGGATGTGGGCCGCCAAAGTCCACTACTACGGCTCCATCTTCTACAACTTCCCCTACATGTTCGGCATCCTCTTCGCACGCGGCCTCTACGCCCGCTACGAGGCGGAGGGCGAAGCCTTCCTCGCCGCCTACGATGACCTCCTCGCCTCGACGGGGCGCTACGGCGCGGCGGAGCTTGCCGCCCGCTTCGGCATCGATCTGCACAGCGCCGACTTCTGGCACTCGGCGCTCGCCAGCATCATCGACGAGATCAACCAATTCGCCGCCCTTGCCGAAGGTTGAAGATGCGCACAGCGGGCGGAGCATGGCTGCAGCTCCGCCCGCTGCCGTTGCTGCGCAGTCCTACTCCTCGACCGGGGCCTGGTACTGTCGGTTGATTTCAGCGAGATAGTGTGCGGTGGCGCGGGTATTCGTCTCGATGTCCATCAGGAGGAGCAAGTAGTCCGCCGTGGCGAAAAGGGCGATCGCCTCAACGACGGCCCAGAAGAGGAAGGTGAGGAAGCCCACAATCCCCATCACCACGCCGCTGGCAAAGGGAGGCATACCGAGTTGCCGCATAAGCTGCGTGCCTCCGCTCAGCCCGGAGATCAGTACCCCGATCGCGCCCAACACGCCGCCGATCAAAACAACCCATGCCAAAATACGCAGAAGAACGGCGATAAAGCGCAAGGCCCGATACTTCTTCGTCATATCGATTACCTCCTTCTTGGTCGGAAAATGGATCACGATGGACGCGCGAAAAAGCGCGTTGCCTCATAGCTCCTCCGGACGAAAGGGAGGAGTTGATGCACCAGTTCGGGCCGCTCGAGGCGGACCAACAGCCAATGCGGGATGGCGCGCTCTCCGGCCTGGAATTCGGCGGCTTCCCATTGCTCCTCCAGGCGATCACGCTCTGCCTGCGTCAAATGAGCCAGCACGATGCCCTCATCGACGAGGAAGGTAAACAGATAGCCGTCCACCTGGTAGGCAGGACAGCCGTAGAGTGGCTGCGTAGCCACACCCTCCCATTGCAAGACGACGGGTTCCAAGAGACGGCGTACGGCCTCCACACGATCGGAACAATAGCTCATCTCGACCTCATCCCTTATTCTACCCGTTGTTTGCCATTCATGCAATGGGTGCTATGATGCCCCTGTCCGTCGGCAGGACGGGCGAGATGCTGCAATGCGAGGAGGAAGTCGCTATGCCTATCCGTATCGGTCCTGGTGAGTTGATCCTCTTGATCGTGCTGGCGCTGATCATCTTCGGGCCAAGCCGGATTGCCGATCTGGGCGGGCAGTTAGGCAAGGGCATCCGCGCCTTCCAGGAAGGGCTGAAGGGCGAAGGGGATGAGAAGAAGGCATCCGAGGAGGAAGCAGAACATTAAGGCCGCCCGATGGCGATGGATAATACCGAACTCCCGCTCCTGGAACACCTGGCCGAACTGAGGCGGCGGCTCTTCGCTGCCATCATTGCACTCCTCATCGGCGCGGCGGGCGGGCTGCTCATCACCCCTCAGGTGATTCGCTGGCTCGTCCGTCCCCTGCAGGGAGGCCAGGTCATCGTCCTCAGCCCGACGGAGGCCCCCATCATCTACTTCAAGGTTGCCCTCCTGCTCGGCTTCGTCCTGGCGATGCCTTACATCCTCTATCAGGTCTATGCTTTCCTCGCCCCCGGCCTCAAGCCCAATGAGCGACGGGTTTTCCTGCTGGGCATTCCGGCGGCGATCGTCCTCTTCCTGCTGGGAGCAGCTTTCACGTTGCAGGTTCTCGTCCCCCTCAGTATGCCCGTCCTGATGAGCTTCCTCGCCGGTATCGTCAGTCCCAACTACTCGCTGGAGGAATACATCTCCTTCCTCACCACCCTGCTCTTCTGGATGGGATTGCTCTTCCAGACGCCGCTCGTCATCTACTTTATGGCGCGGATGGGGTGGATTACGCCGAACAGGCTCTCCGGGCTGCGAAAGATCATCATCTTCGTCGCCGCCCTCATCGCTGCAGCGATCACGCCGACGACGGACCCGGTGACGATGCTCCTCGTTACCGGTCCCTTCGTCGTCCTCTACGAGGCCGGTATCCTCCTGGCACGGCTGGCCGTGCGTCAACGCCGCGCTACAGGCTAACCACGAAGACGGGCGGCATCCGCCGCTTGTGTTCGGAGCGGGCGATGCGCTGCCGGACCATCGCGACCTGTTCCGGCGAAGCTGGCGGCTCCTCCCCTGCCTCCAGCGCCATCAGGATGGCGTCCAGTTCATCGTAGGAGATCCCCAGTTCGTCCTCGTCGGTCTGGCCGGGCCAGAGGCCCGCGGTCGGCGGTCGCTCGATGATCGGCTGCGGCACCCCAGCCCGACGTGCCAGCTCGCGCACTTCCGTCTTGTACAGGTCGCCCAGCGGCTCCACATCCACCCCGCCGTCGCCATACTTGGTGAAGTAGCCGACCATCAACTCCGATTTATTCCCCGTTCCGAGGACCAACCTGCGCCGCGACTGTGCCAGATGGTAGAGCGCGGCCATACGCAACCGCGGCTTGACATTGGCATCGGCCAGGGGAGTGCCCGCAGGGAGAGCGGCCAACAGAGCATCGTAGGCCGCATCCAACGCCACCTCCACCGTCTCGAGGCCCAACGCCTCTGCGGCCATGCGGGCAAAGTCCGCATCGGCGGGCCGGCTATGGCAAGGGAGCCATACGCCGAGGACATGCTCGACCCCAACGGCGCGCACGGCCAACGTCGCCGCCAATGAGGAGTCGATGCCGCCGCTCAGTCCGACGACGTAGCCTTCCGCCCCGGCCTGGCGTGCATAGTCCCGCAGCCAGGCAGGGATAGCTTCCAGCAAGGCCGCATAATCCAGCCTTCGCACTCCCGCCTCCTCGACTACGCCTCCTCCCCCACGGCGGGGAAGGGCATCTCCAGCGCACAGAGCGCCTGCCCGTCCACCTGGGCAAAGGCGATCGAACAGCCCAGCTCACGGGCAAAGCGGCGCAAGGCCATCATCCCCACGTCGTGTTCGGCAACCTTCTCGACCGTCTCGGCATCGATGGCCTCACTGGTGTAATTCCACAGCACCGTCTCCCCTTCGACGCCGTAACGCACGACCTCCAGCGCGATCTCGGCGTCGGTCAGGAGACGATTCAGCATCAGCAAGGGGGCCAGCGCCATCCAGCGCACCTCCATCAACGGCGCTTCGATGCGTCCCAAAGTGCCGCCGAGACGCACGACGAGGGCATTGTTCCGGCGGGCAAAGGCGGGCTGCACCGTCGAGATCAAGTTCCCCACCAGGAGGGGGAGATCGACGGTCGTTACCTCGATGACGCCACCCGCGGCATCCCGCTTGGCCACCTCTACCATCGATTCGATCATCGCCAGCAGATCTTGCCCGGCCTGGTAGATCGAGGAAAGGTCCTCACGCTGGAAATCGGTAATGGGACCGTCGATCCCCTTGAGGATGACGCGGGAGAAGCCGGTAACGGCATTCAGCGGGGTCTTCAAATCGTGGCCCATCCGCCGCGTTGCCTGCACGCTGGCCGCCTTGCGCTGCAACGAGAGGCCCTCCAGGAAGCCGAGGGCCAATCGTGCCCCCACCTCCACGGCGCTGGCCAATGCCCGCCCGTCGGCCTCGAGGCGTTCGGCGACGATCTCCGCCCAGGCATGCTGCAACGCCATTGCAGCGGCGAAGGGGAAATCCCCCAGCGCGGCAATGGCCTTTCCCTCGGCAAAGAGATCGTGCGATTCGTTCTCGTCCAGCACTTCGAAGGCCCGCCGGGCCGCTCTTTCCAGCACCGGCAGGGCCTCGGTCTCGACCAACGGCAAGGGGGAAGCCAGCTCCAGCGAATGGTACCACGATGCGCTCAACATCCTGGCGACGTCGGGAGTCGCGGACGTACGGCTCTGATCATCCATACCGATGCTCGCCTCCAATTATTTTGCAGCATTATCGCCGCGATCCGCGCGAAGACAAGGGAAACCGCCGTCTCGTTCCGGACGAGACGGCGGTATTGGCGCTCGCACGCCTCCGCGCGGGCCTCACAGGCCCAACAAGGTTTCGGCGCGGCTCAGAAGGTAGTCCGGGTCGAAGGGCTTGGTGATGTACTCATCGCCGCCAACGGCAGAGGCGCTCTGCCGATCGACGGACGATCCCTTGGCGGTGAGGAAGATGATGTAGGGGTGGTAATCATCGCGGCTCTTGAGCTGTCGGCAGACTTCCAGGCCGCTGAGACGGGGCAACATCACGTCGAGGAAGATGAGTTGCGGGCGATAGCGCAGGGCCAGTTCCATGGCTTCCTCGCCGTTGGTCGCCGTCAGTATCTCCACACCCTGGTCGCCGAGCTCTTCCAGCGTCTGGAAGAGCAAAACGCGAATGAAGGCTTCGTCATCGACTACGAGGATGCGTTTCGTCGGCTCCATCGTCCCTCCTCAGCCGGCAGATTTCGCACACACTCTAACACAAAGCGTGGAGAAAGTCAAAAAGGCCACGTGATGACCGATTCGCATCCGGCGGGGAGCCGTCTCTCCCCGCCGGATTGTCCGCTACCGATGGCGCTCCTTCCATTCGTGGCGCATGCGCCGCTCCTCATCACGGCGGGCGATGGCTTCCCGCTTGTCGTATTTGCGCTTGCCCTTCACCAGGGCGATCTCCACCTTGGCGCGGTTGCGTTTCAGGTACATCCGCAGGGGGATGATGGTGTAGCCGCGCTCGCGCACCTTGCCCAGGAGCTTGTCGATCTCGCGGCGGTGGAGCAGCAGCTTGCGCGGACGCTTCGGGTCGTGATCCCAGATGCCGCCGTGTTCGTAAGGGGCGATGTGAACGTTCATCAGCCACAGTTCGCCATCTTTCGGCAACACGTAGCCTTCACGCAGGCTGACCCGCGAGGCGCGCACCGATTTGATCTCCGTGCCTGTGAGGACGATGCCGGCCTCGTAGGTCTCGACGATGAAGTAATCGTGGTATGCCTTGCGATTGGTCGCAACGACTTTGATGTCGGCCATCACTTCCCTTCGCGCAGGTACTGAGTCGCCCTTTGCACCTGTGGATCGTCCATCGGCGTTGCCGGTGGCTCCTCAGGATCGGGCACCTCGATGTCCGGCTCGATGCCGGTCTCGTGGATCGTCTCGTCGTTGGGGGTGAACCAGCGGGCAATCGTCACGCGGAACTGCGAGCCGTCGCTGAGTTGATGCGGGAGTTGCACCGATCCCTTGCCCAGCGTGCGGGTGCCGATCAGCACGGCCCGACCGCGGTCCTTCAAAGCCCCGGAGACGATCTCGGAGGCGCTCGCGCTCCCGCCGTTGACGAGCACGACCATCGGGATCTCCTCGCCGATGTCGCCATCGTAGGAGTAGAAGACCTGCTCGTGCCCGGCACTGTCGCGCTCGATAGCCACGACGCCCTTGTCGAGGAAGATGTCCGCCACCTCGATGGCCTGGCTGAGCAGGCCACCGGGATCATCGCGCAGATCGAAGATCAGCCCCTTGGGATGCTGGGCCAGCAGTTCTTTCAGGGCGTCGCGCACGCGGTCGGCGGCATTGGCATCGAACTCGGTGAGGTGAATGTAGGCGATGTCGCCGTCGAGCATCTGGTATTCCACCACCGGAATTTCGATGCGGGCGCGGGTGATCGTTACCTCGAAGGTATCCCGCTCTCCGGGGCGGGCGATCTCCAACGTTACATCGGTGCCCGCCGGTCCGCGGATGAGGCTGATGGCCTCGAAGAGGCTCTTGCCGACGATGGATTCGCCATCCACGGAGATGACGAGATCACCCGACTTCAAACCGGCAGCTTCCGCAGGCTGGCCGGGCAGCGGGCGGACGATCTCCAGATAGCCGTCTTCGCGCATACGGACCGTCGCGCCGATGCCCTCGAACTGGCCGCTCGTGTCCTCGTTGAGGATGCGGGCGATATTCGGCTCGACGAAGGCGGTGTAGGGGTCTCCCAACGTCGCGAGCATCCCGTTGATCGCGCCGTAGGTCAACGTCTTGTCGTCGGGGATGTCGCCATAGTACTCATCGGCGAGGATGTCGAGCACTTCGTTCACCAGGGCAGTATCCAGGCGCGGTGGAGCGCCGGGTTCGCGGGTCGGCGTCGTCGCCTCCTCGCCGCCCGTTTCGCCCGACGGTGTCTCCGCGGGCGTTTCCGTGGGGGTCGAATGCCCGCCCAGCGTCGTCGAGTAGCGTCCGGCGACGAAGCCGCCGCCGAAAGATAGCACCGCCATCCCCACGAGGGCGATGACGGCGACGACGATATAGAGTGTCTTGCGCATCGTCTGCCTCCTTTCCACAGTGAGACCGAAGCATTGTAACATCGGGGAACGAAGATTCAAGGAGGCGTTCGCCATCAACGCATGCGAAGGGAGGCTCCTTTGCGCGCGGCGACGGCGCTCAACGTCAGTCCAAAGAGGAGGAGAAGCAGGCCGACGAATCCCACCGTCGGATCGGGGAGCATCATCAGCACGATGCCGACGAAGAGCATCCCGGCGGGTATCTCCAGGCCGAGGAGGGGATAGGCCCGCCCGACGTCGAAAAGGAAGAGGCTCAATCCGGCTACGCTCACGACCTCCAGCGCGTCGATCAGCGGCTCCCAGATGGGGAGGAAGGTCAGAAGGCCGCTTACCGCCAGCAGGACGCCCACCATCGCCACGCGCTTGAGGCCGGTCAGACGATAGCCCTCGATGAGGGCATAGGCGAGGATGAGCTTGACGATGCCCCAGTAGAGCCAGGCGATCAGCGGAGGCAGGCCCAGGAGCGGCGTGAGCAGCACGAGGAGGGGATAGAGCGCGGCCAGTCCAAGCGCGTGGAAGAGCAGGCGGAAGTAGGCGGGCTTTTTCTTGACAATCAACAGCATCTTCTCGTATCGCATCGTCGTCTCCTTTGCCCGAAGGATAGCACGAAGCGCCCCCCGCGTCAAAGCGGAGGGCGCTTTGCTACCGTGCAAGCTCAGATTTTCGCCGCCCCTTCGGCCAGCTCTTTCTCCAGCTTGTCCAGCGCTTCCACCGCGGCCTCGCCGCCTTCACGGCGGAACTTCTCCAGCCGCGCGACGTACATCCCCTCCGAATTCAGCTTGAGCAGTTCGGACGGTTCGACGCCAACATTCCGCGCTCCGCGCTTCAGCGCCCAGAAGAAGACGAAGGCCCAGAAGGCAATCCACAGGAAGTAGATGAAGACCTGCGCTCCCTTGCTCGACGGGGCGATGAGCGCCGGGACGAAGGTCGTCGGAGCGTAGGGGGAGGAGCCCATCAGGTTGTCCCAGAAATCGCGGGCCAGCGTGTAGGGCAGGTAGCCGAGGTAGAAGAAGGGCCAGATGAGCAGGCCGGTGATGTAGAGCAACCCCGTGCGCCCGTAGTTGCGGAACTCGCAGCCGAGCATGAAAACGGTGCCCATACCCAAGAGCAAGCCGCCGAAGATGTCCATCGTCAAGCTGGGCATCGTGCGGATGGAAACTCCGGTGTTGTGGAATTCCATCCCCGTCGCCGAGGCGAAGACGGAGGCCAGGCTCTCACTGGCCCAATGGTGCCCCTCCATCACATTGAAGAAGGTGAAGGCGATCCAGATCACGCCGCCGGTGATGACGAGATGGGCGGCAAAAGCCATCAGCGGCTGGTAAGAGGCGAAGACGGTGCGCAGGGAGAAGGGGATGCCCCAGCGCCGGGCCGCAGCAGCATCGTTCTGCTCCACCTCGCGCGCCAGTTCCGGCGTGATGACGGCACATTCGGTGCCGAAGCCGGTCTTGGCCACGGCAATGCCCAGCAGACCGCCGACGATGATGAGCATAATGATGTTGGAGAGATTGGCGGCGGTGAGCATATGCTTGTAGATCTTCGCCTTCTCGATCGTCTCCACCCATCCCATCCGCAGCGCATAATCGTTACCGGCCACGGCATTGTAGAGCGAGACGACCAGCACGATGAGGAAGATGGCATAGAGGACGAAGCTCAGGATCCCGCCCTTCTGCTCCTCCTGCCACGTGAGGCCGTCCGCCCAGCCGTACCCCTTGGCCTGCTTGACGAACCACTTCGTTTCCTGGCTCTTGAAGTACGGCGTCAGGTTGTACTTCTTCAACAACTTGAAAGCGATGAGTGCCCCAACGGTCGCCGAGATGATCACGACCAGGCTCTTCAAATTGAAGGCGGACCAACCGCCCAGCAGGTGATGGAGTGTACAGCCACCGGCGACGCGCGTCCCCCAGGCAAAGAGGAAGGCACCCAATGCCGTGAAAAGAAGGGTGCCTTTTGGATACTTCACCCAATTGCGCGTCTCTCCTTCCAACCAGGCAAAGACGAGCGCGAAGAGGAAGGCACCGATGATGATCCACTGGATATCGGGCTGATAATCTGCCCGCGTGGCAACGAGGCTGCCGCCGAATAGCCGGGTCTCCACACCGGCCAGCATCCGCGCCATCCCGCTGGTTACACCGACGAACTTGTGCTTGGGGTGGCCCAAGGGGAGGAAGAGGAAGTTGATGACCTCGGCGATGCCGGTCAACACCCCTGCCGTCCACCATGGCCACTGCTTCTTCAACCAACCAACGCCTTTCGACCGATCGACAAATTTGATGCTCATACGAGACCTCCTTTGAAGGTAACGAAAGATGGGGAAATCCCCCTGCAAGGACGAGAGCGGAAAGCCAGATGCGCATTAGACTTTCCGCATTTTCTACGCTACAATAGAAGCGGTGCACTTTCAAGACCCATCCACTTATCCCTGCCCAAAGCAAAAGCTTATGGAAAGCACAAGACAAGGGGGGAGCCGAGGGCCTCAATGCTGGGATTCTATCGCCTCCAGATTTTCCTGACGGTAGCCGAGGAAGGCAAAATCAGCCGGGCATCGGAACGGCTTCATCTGACGCCGCCCGCCGTCAGCCAACACATCCGAGCCCTGGAACGTGAGCTGGGCGTTACGCTCTTCGAACGACGCCGCTCCGGTGTTACCCTGACGCCGGGCGGGCGGGCCTTCCTCGACTACGCACGCTGCATCCTCCGCCTGGTGAAAGAGGGGAAGGAGGCGGCAGCCAATGCCAGCGGCCTGGAAGTCGCCCACATTCACCTGGGGGCCAGTCCCGGCGTGGGGGCTTTCGTTCTGCCGCGGTGGATCAAGTCGTTCCACGCCCACTACCCTACCATCAGCGTCCACCTGCGCACAGACCCAACACCGCAGATCGTCCGCGAGGTGGCGGACGGACGGCTCCAACTGGGCATCGTCGAAGGACAGGCTCGGGGCGACGAGGTGGAGATCACGCCGCTGTGGAACGAGCAGATCGTCCTCGTCGTCGGCGAAGGCCATCGGTGGTGGGAGCGTCGGCGGGTCTCCATGCGCGATCTGAAGGGCATGCCGCTCGTTCTGCGCGATCGCGGCAGCCTGACCCGCGCCTGGGAAGAACGCACCTTGCGCCAGTACGGCGTCGAGCCGACGGTCGGCGCGGAGTTCGACTCCCCCGCCGCCATCAAACAGGCCATCCTGGCCGGACTTGGGTTGGCCTTTCTCCCCCGTTTCGCCGTCGAGGCGGAGGTCGAACGCGGCCAACTCCGCATCCTCACGCTGGAGGAAGGGCCGTTGCAGCGCACGCTTTGGCTGCTGTGGATAGAAAACAGTCTGACCTATCCCGCCGTCAACGCCTTCCTCACCTCGCTCGCCACCGAGTTCCCTCACCTCCCGCTGCAGATTCGCGGCGCGGACGATCGCCCGCTGGTAACGCCCGGAGCCTCGCCCCCGCGTACCACATTCACCCCATGCCGACAAGTGCGCTCGGCCAACAGAGAACCCCCTACTGGACAGCCTCCCGCTTCCGACCTATAATTTCGCACCACAGCTCACCTCTCCCTGGTGAGCCGTTTCTTGTTCTGTGTTGCGGTGTTTTCCTTCGCGGAGAGGATGATGCAACTGTCAGAAGGAGGCAAAAGACGTGGTGACAACCATCATCGCATGGGTTCTGGCTTATCTTATCGGCTCGATTCCGGCGGGGCTTTTCTGGGCTTGGGCCACGAAGAAGGTCGATGTGCGTCGGCACGGCAGCGGACGCACCGGTGGCGGCAACGTATGGCGGACGGCGGGGTTCGGCGCAGCCCTCTTGACCGTGCTCAGTGATGCGCTCAAGGGCGCGACGGCGGTCCTCATCGCCCGCGCGTTAGGGCTTGGTGCGTGGGCGATAGCCTTCGCGGGAACACTGGCCGTCATCGGACATAACCACTCCGTCTTCCTCAAATTCCGCGGCGGCGCGGGGACGATGACCAGTCTGGGCGTCATCGCCGCCTACTCGTGGACGGGGATGCTCGCCGTCTTCGTCATCCCCGGCCTGATCATCGTCTGGCTCGTCGGTCACACCTCCGTGGCCTCCATCTACATCGCCCTGGTGATGCCCCTCTTCTTCGCCCTGCGCGGCGACATCCCGACCACCGTCGCCTTCGCGCTGCCCACGATGGCCCTGACGCTTTGGTCATTACGCCCCAACATCCAGCGCCTCTACCACCGCGAGGAACGTTTCATCCAGCCTTACAAAAAAACGCCTCCCCCGATCTGCATCTCCAGGCACCCCGCGAAGCAGCAGTAAGGCACAAACGAAAAGGAGGGGAACCCGGCGGGTCCCCCTCCTCGTGATCCATCCTCAGTGCTGCCGCATCACCAGCGGCAAGTAGAGCCGATAGAGCGGCGGCGTGAGGAAGGCCGCACTCGCCTCGATCGGGGCATATCCCAGCGCCGAAAGGTAGGCGGTGTTGGTAACGGGATAGGGCGCGCCCAACTCCTGCGGCGTCAATCCCAACGTCGCGGTGAAGATGAGGCTCAACGTGTCGGCGGGGGCCAGCGTGCCTATCGTCCACGTAATCCGGTCGTTGGCTTCGATCGCGCCGCCGGGTTGCATAACCCATCCGCCGAAGTGTACCGCGCTCGGCAGGACATCGGTGAGCACGACCTGCGAGGCCGCTCCTTCTCCATCGTTGTCGAGGACGATGGTGTAGGTGACGAAATCCTCCGGCGTGGCGAGGGCCGTCGGCGTAACCGTCTTGGTCAGGTTGAGATGCGGCTGCAGGACGGTGTAGGTTGCCGCCGCCTCCCCCGTGCCGCTGCTGTGGGCATAGCGGACGGTATTGGTAACCGTCCCGGCAAGGGCCGTATTCGTCACCACGAAGCGGAAACGGACGTTTCCCCCGCCCGTGACCGTTCCCGTCCAGGTAATCAGGCCGCCATCCTCCACCGCCCCGACGGGCTGCTCCACCCAGCGGGCGAAGGTCGTGCTGAGGGGGAGCGTATCGGTGAGACGCACGCCCGCCGCCGTCCCCGTTCCGTCATTGCGCAGGTCAACGGTGTAGGTGAGCGCCTCGCCGTACCCTGCCCTCGTCGGCACAACCGTCTTGGTGATCTGCAGCGTAACGGTCGCCACGGTGCAGGTTGCCTCCGCCTCGCCCGACATCGTGCCCCACGCATAGCCCGCGTGATTGACCACCGTCCCGCCGTTGGAGGCCGTATGCTGCACAACGAAGGCCATCGTGACCGGCTGCGATGTCGAGACGTTCCCCGTCCACGTAATCGCGCTGCCGTCCCGGATCGTGCCCGTCGGCGAGTAAACCCAGTGATCGAAGGTTACCGCCGATGGAATGACATCGGTCAAGAGCACCGAGGCAGCATCCCCCCCATCGTTGAGCAGGGCGATGGTGTAGGTGAAGGAGCCGTGGTAGTCCACCATCGTCGGCGTTACGCTCTTCGTGAGGGTGAAATGCGGCATCGCGATGGTGTAGGTCGCCTCGTCCTGCCCCGTCTCGTCGGTGAAGCGGTAGAAAGCCGTGTTCGTGACCATCTCCCCCGCCGGGCGGACCCCGTTGGTGACGACGAAGGTCAGGCTAACGGCCTGTTCCGCCGAAACCGTCCCCGTCCAGGTGATGACGCCGTCGGCGAAGAGCGTTCCCGTGGGGGAATAGACCCAGCGGGCGAACTGCGTGCCCGACGGCAGCGCGTCGGTGATCAGCGTATGGGCGGCGTCCGCCGTTCCGGCGTTGCTGAGAACGATGGTGTAGGTAACCTCATCCCCGGCGACGAGGCCCGAATCGGGCACGGCGAGCTTGGTCAGCATCAGATGCGTATCCCGCACCTGCCCCGGATCGCCATCCCCGCCCCTGGCGATGAAATCATCGGCGATGTCGTTCGTATCCACGTGCGCCGGGTAACGCTCCATACTCTCTCCGTTGGCCACGCCGAAATCCGTGTCGCCGAGGCCCTTCCATTCCGGCGAACTATCCTCGTACTCGACCACATCGATGGCCGTGTAGGAGGGGTCGAGGAGGATGACCTCGTCGCCGCTGTTGCCCAGCGCCACATTCCCGGTAGCCCAGAGCGTATCGCGGGTCGTCTGAGAAACCGGTTCCCCGGCGGCATCGAAGGCGTAGTCGGGCAGGAAGTGGTAAGTGGATGTGAAAACATCGGCGCTGTTCGCGATCACGACCACTTCCCCCGGCCCAATAGAGCCGCCGGGCAGCCTCTCCATCCCCTCGCCCCCACCGATCGCCTCCTCATCGCCGATCTTGTAGTCCAGCAATGTCAGCGTGACGGGGCTGATGTTGTAGATTTCGATAAACTCGGCGTCCGACTCCGGGCCGGAAGGATCGTAGAGCACCTCGGAGATGAGCAGCGGCGGATAGACGTCGCCATCCGGCTGGAAAAAGAGGTCGAAGAAGTAATCCACGACGCCATCGCTGACCTCATCCCAGGTATTGAGACTCGTGCCGGGATCGCCGTAGTTCGTGATGGCATCCAGCATATCGCTGCCGTAGATCTCCTTGCAGTCATCGTGTACATCGGCACGGCAGACGGCGACGGTGAAGCGCAGCGGGTGGACGGGCGGCCCCGCCATCCCCAACGCCGACCACGGCACGGCAAGCTCGATCACCTCGTTGCTCGCGGAGATGGCCTCCTCTCCGACGGTCTCCGTGCTCCAGTCGGGGTGATAGAGCCGCACCTGCGGGCTGCCACTGCCGAAGAGCGTGGTTACCAGCGCCTCCCAGTTGGCCGTCGGGCTGAGCACCTGCGTCTCCGCCAGGCCGCCGAACCAGGTCTGCCCGCTTTCCGCAACCTGGTCGGTATCGATGGCGATCTGCAGCATCGGCGCACCGTCCCCGCTGGTTACCGTGATATCCTGCATCCTGGCGATAAAGTAGAGGTTCTCGCGATCCGCCGTGACACGGAAGGCGAGCAAATCGGCGTTCGTCTCCGGATTACTCAGGTCGGTGCGTGTGTCGTTGAGATCATCGCTCCACACATACTCCCCTTCCCACATCGGGTCGCGGTCGATCTGGCCGATGTTGATCTGATCCTCCTGCATCATCGCCCAGGGATAGGCAGGATCGACCCAATCATCCCACTGCGCATCCGGCGTGATCTCCCGTGCTCGCGCCGGAGCCGTGATCGACCACACCGCAGCCAGCAGGACAACGACAACGATGCCTACAGCAACAAAACGCGCATATCTCCTTTCCATGGCAATCTCCTCCTTGAACCCGAGTCGGTGGACAATCAACGAGTGCTCGCAACCGCTCTCTCCCTCCGGCGCGATCGGACGAAAGCGGTAAGACGACAGAGAGGCAGGGAAACAGCGGCGAAGAGCCACACATTCATTATAGGAAGATTACCGCTCTCTGTCAATGCGACAAAGAAGGTTGCCGAATGCTCCGGAGGATGCCGGGCCGTCGTGCTCCGCCCGGCGAAGGAGAAGACGTCCGTTCAGCGCACCCTGCGTGCCGACGCCACCACCCAGGCGCTCAGCGCCAGGGCCACGCCGAGTGTGAGCTGAACGCCGTTGACCATCAGATTGTCCACCCCGTCGTGCACGACGAAGTGCGTCCACAGTCCCAGCAGCCCGACGGCCAACGCACGCCGTTCCCCCTCCAGGCGCGGCAAGGCCCGCCAGAGCGCAGTGAAGAGCCTCGTCAGGAAGAAGAGGTAAGTCGTCAGGCCCAGCAGCCCCGTCTCCGCCAGCAACGTGAGGTAGAAGTTGTGGGCATGGCCCAGGGGAAGCGGCCAGTTGATCAGCGCGTAGTCGCGGTAGACCGCTTCGTATGTCCCCAGGCCGGTGCCCAGCCAGAAATGCGTCCGCCACATCTCCAGGGCCGCCTGCCAATGCGCCATCCGCTCCACGACGGCGAAATTCTCCGACGTGATGGGCATGCCGCGCACATCCTGGAAGCGGGTGTAGGCGAGGAAACCGGTCAGACGTTCGCGCAGCGCCGCGGGGAGGAGCCCTTGGGCGTAGAGCCATCCGGCAGCGGCGGCGAGGAGGAGCACGAAGAGAAGCCCCCTCCACCGGCGACGCGGCAGCGCCACCATCATCACCGGCGGCGCGGCGGCGAAGCCCATCCACGCCCCCCGCGACCAGGAAGCCAGCAGCGCCGCGCCGCTGACCAGCGCTACGAGCGCGGCAAGTCCACCCGCCGACCGGCGACGCGCCTTCCACAGAGCCGCCGCCATCCCCGCGAAGAACGCCGTCCCCATCCCCATCAGCCCGCCGAAGGGATTGGGCTGTTCGAAAGTCCCGTAAGCGCGGTAGACCCCCTCGCGGATGAGGAAGGCAGGCGGCCCATCGCCGCGCAGGGCGAACTGCCACAGGCCGATGAGCGCTTGGAAGAGCAGGAGAGCAGCCAGCGCCCCCGCGAGGAGCCACATTCCCCCTTCCACACGCAGCAAACGGGCATAGGCACACCAGGCGACGAGGAGCAACTCCCCCCATTTCATCCATTCCAGGAGAGCCACAGAGCGGTCGGCGGACGCGTAGAGCGTGAGCGTCGCCACGCCCAAGAAGGGAAGGAGCGACGTCGCCAGCGGAGGCCAGGGGATCTCCCGCGCACGGACGGCCAGCAAGCCCAGCCCCCAGAGCGCCAGCGCGAGAGCGAGCACCCAATCCCCCAGCCGCCAGGGGATGGCGGGGCGATAGGCCGCCAGCCACGCCCCCCACGGCGTGATGACGAGCGCCGCCC
>JALXBP010000057.1 GCA_026991395.1 Anaerolineae bacterium
GAGCGCTTCATCACGCCGGAACTGAAGGAGTACGAGAGCCTGGTGCTCAACGCCGAGGAGCGCATCGCGGAGGTGGAGCGGCGGCTTTTCCGCGAGCTTGTGGAGCGCGTGGGGGCGCAATCCGCCGTCCTGCTGCGCACGGCGCAGGCCATCGCCCGCGTGGATGTGGCCTCGGCGCTGGCGGAGACGGCCTCGCGCAACCGCTACGTCCGCCCGACCTTCACCGAGGAGCCGTTGCTGGAGATTCGCGGCGGGCGTCATCCGGTCGTCGAGCAATTCCTGGAGCAGCCCTACATCCCCAACGACCTGGTGATGGACGAAACGAGCCGCATCCACATCATCACCGGCCCGAATATGTCGGGCAAGAGTTCCTACCTGCGGCAGGCGGCGCTCATCGTCATCCTCGCGCAGATGGGGAGCTTCGTCCCGGCGGATTCGGCGCGGATCGGGCTGGTGGATCGCATCTTCACGCGCATCGGGGCCTCCGACGACCTGGCCTCCGGGCAATCGACCTTCATGGTGGAGATGGTGGAGACGGCGAACATCCTCAACCACGCCACGCCGCGCAGCCTCCTCATCTTAGACGAGGTAGGGCGGGGGACGAGCACCTACGACGGGATGGCGATCGCCTGGGCCGTCGTCGAGTACCTGCACAATCACCCGCAGCGGCGGGCGCGGACGCTCTTTGCCACCCACTACCACGAGTTGATCGAACTGGAGAACCACCTGCCGCAGGTGCGCAACTTCAACTTGGCGGTGGCCGAGGAAGGGCACGAGGTCATCTTCCTGCACAAGGTGCGCCCCGGCGGGGCGGATCGCTCCTACGGCATTCACGTCGCGCGGCTGGCGGGCATTCCCGCGCCGGTCATCCACCGCGCCGAGGCGTTGCTGGAGCAGTTGGAAAGCGGAGAGTTTCGTCCTGGGATGGAGGCGCGGCAGGCGGAGCCATTCCAGCCGCTGCTCATTGCCCAGGAACATCCCCTGCTGGCGGAGATCCGCGCGCTGGATGTGAACGGGCTGACGCCGCTGGAGGCGTTGACCAAGCTCTACGAGTGGCAGAAGCGGCTGAAGGAGGGGGGCGAATGACGCAACGAACCATCTCACCGCAGGCGGATGCGGAGGAGGTTATCCTCGATCGCGCCCTGCGCCCGCAGCGGCTCGACGATCTCATCGGGCAGGAGCGGGTGAAGGAGAACCTGCGCATCCTCATCGAGGCGGCGCGACGGCGCGGGGAGGCGCTGGAGCACACGCTCTTCTACGGCCCGCCGGGACTGGGGAAGACGACGCTGGCGCACATCATCGCGCACGAGATGGATTCGCCGATCCGCGTAACGGCAGGCCCGGCCATCGAGCGGGCGGGCGACCTGGCGGCTATCCTCAGCAACCTGCATCAGGGCGAGGTGCTCTTCATCGACGAGATTCACCGGCTGGGCAAGGCGGTGGAGGAGATCCTCTACCCGGCGATGGAGGACTTCGCGCTCGACCTGGTCATCGGGCAGGGGCCGGGCGCGCGGACGGTGCGGCTCAATCTGCCCCATTTCACCGTCGTGGGGGCGACGACGCGGCTGGCGCTCCTTTCCGCGCCCCTGCGCACCCGCTTCGGCGCGATCTACCGGCTCGATTTCTACGACCAGGCGGCGCTGGAGACGATCGTCGAGCGGGCGGCACGCGCACTGAAGGTTCCGCTGGAGCCGGAGGGGCGGGCGGAGATCGCGCGGCGCGGACGGGGGACGCCGCGCGTGGCGCTGCGCTTGCTGCGCCGCGTGCGCGATTACGCCCAGGTGCGCGGGGAGGGCGTCATCACCGGCGAGATGGCGGCGCAGGCCCTGGCGCTGCTGGAGATCGACGAACGCGGCCTCGACGACCTCGACCGCCGCGTGCTGCGGGCGATCATCGAGAAGTTCGGCGGCGGCCCGGTCGGTCTGGAGACGATTGCGGCCTCCATCGGCGAAGCCGCCGATACGATTATGGATGTCGTCGAACCGTACCTGTTGCAACTGGGCTTCATCGACCGTACACCGCGTGGACGTATGGCTACACCGTTAGCCTACGAGCACCTCGGTCTGTCCCGGGAGGGGGGCGAACAAGGGGTGCTCTTTCGTCCGTAGAGCACGAGTGTTGAGGGGGGAACGACTATGGAGGCACCTTGGGGGGACGATGCCGTAGAGCGATACCGCCGGATGCGCGTGGTGGGCTTGATCTTTGCAGGTACGCTGGTAGCCAGCATCCTCGGCCTGATCTTCGTGACGTTCTACGAGGCTTTCTCGGCAGGACACAGTCTCTACACGACGTGGCGTGATGTCGCTCACAACCTCATCCGTGACCGATTGCCGCGCTTCCTTTTCGCCTTTGCGATCTTTTTGGCCCATCTTTTCACGCGCCCTCTGCGGCAATGGTATTTCCCGCCCCTCGAGGAGCCGTTGCCTCGCGAGCCAACTCCTACGGCCCAGCGCGAGGCACTCCGCTTGCCCCTCCTGATCGGCAGCGTTGTTTTCATCACCTGGAGCTTGCGCGGCATCATTCTCTTCCTGGATTTGCAGGGCGAACAGGCGTGGCTTCGGCTGGTCAGTAACGTGATGGCCGGGGCCATTGCGGGGACGATTTCCCACTTTGCCGCAGAGGCGATATGGCAGCACGAGGTTCCTCTCTTTTTCCCGGAGGGACATCTCACCCTCCATCTGCGTCCGCGTTTCAGTATCCGCATACGGATGCTCTTCATCTTCGCCACGGGCATCATCGCCATCATCTACCTGGGCGTTGTAACGTACTCCTGGGCACGTCGTATCCCCACGGCGACCGAGCCGCAGGCTATGGTGCATCGGCTGCTGCAGGTCGAGGTCCTGATCGTCGTTGCTGCTATCACGACCGCCGTCGTCCTTGCCGCCACGATGGGGGAGACCTTGGTCTACCGGCTGAAGCATGTCCAGGGAGGCTTGCGCCGTGTCCAGCGGGGTGAACTGGCCGTCCAACTCAAGATTCACGGCGATGACGAGATCAACGACCTGGCTGCCAGCTTCAACAAGATGATCCAGAGCCTGAGAGCGCAGGAGGAGACCCGGAAGCTGCTCAACTCCTACGTCTCGCCGGAGGTCGCCAACTACGCACTGCACCACGGGGCTGAGCAGGAAGGTGAGCTGACCGAGGCGACCATCCTCTTTTCCGACATTCGCAGCTTCACCAGCCTGGCCGAGGCGTTGACGCCCGCGCAGACGATGGCTTTGCTCAACCGCTACTTCCAGGCGATGGAGGGCGCGGTGCGGGCCTACGGCGGCATCATCAACAAGTTCATCGGCGACAGCCTGATGGCCATCTTTGGAACGCCGATCAACCGGCTGCCCAATCACGCCGAATCGGCGGTGTGGGCGGCGGTGGAGTTGCTGCGCACGCTCCGCCTCTTCAACGAAGAGCAGGAAAGGCGCGGGGAGCCGACACTGCGTGCCGGTGTGGGCATTGCCAGCGGTCTGGTCGTGGCGGGCAATGTCGGCGGCACGGAGCGCTTCGAGTACACGGTGATCGGCAACACGGTCAACGTAGCCAGCCGTCTGGAATCGCTCACCAAGACGATGGGGAAACCCATTCTCCTCTCGGCGGAGACGGCCAAGGCGGTGGCCGACGCGATCCCCCTGCGCCTGCTCGGCGAGGTACACGTTCGGGGGAAGCATGACCTGGTCACGGTATTCACCGTGGACCTGCCTATCTGCAAGGAGGCTTATCGTGACTCAAGCTCTCATCTTCTACACGGGGCGCGGGGACGACGGGACGACAACCCGCCTCGGCGGGCGGGAGCGCCTGCGCAAGGACTCGCTGCTGATGGAGGTGGTGGGAACGGTTGACGAGGCCAGCGCCGCGATGGGTATGGTGCGGGCTTCGAGCGATGACGAGGCCCTCGATGCGCTCTTGCGTGCCGTCCAGGAGCGCCTCGTTCGCCTGATGGCCCATCTTTCGGCGACGCCGGAGCAGCGCCGGAAGTACGCCGGTTTGACGGCAGACGATCTGGCCTGGCTGGAATCGGCGATCGCCGAGCATGGGAAGGGGTTGCCGCCGCTGCGGGAATTCGTTCTGCCCGGTAGCACGCCGTCGGAAGCGGCATGCCATCTGGCCCGTACTATCGTCCGCCGCGCCGAGCGCCGCCTGCTGGCACTGGCCGCCGAGGAGGAAGGTATCGGTGGGGCCAACGCCGCCTTCCTCAACCGGCTCTCCTCGCTCCTCTTCGTCCTTGCCCTGCGCGAGCGCGAACGGGCCTCGTGACGCCTTGCTGCAACAGAGGCTCCTCCGTGAGACGACGGGGGAGCCTCTGTCGTGAGCCGTAACTACTGCGCCGTGAGCAGGTAATCGTAGGTCACGTAGTCCACCAGCCCGCTGCGCATCAGGAAACGGGCGACGATCGCCTCCGTCCCCGCCTTGACGCGCATCAGCCAGCTACCGTCGGTGAGGGCCTTGAGCGGCGTCAGGCCGTAGGCGCGGGAGAGTGCGCCGACGTTAGGTACGCCGCTGCGCCACTTGACGATGAGGATGCCGCTGCGGTGCGCCTGCTCCGCTGGCACGTGTAGCACCTCGGCTGTGAGGGACTGGGCGATCATCGGCCTGGTGGAGGCTGCCGCAGGAGCCAGGGCGTGGCTTCTGCATTGTGGCGCGGCTCCCGCCGCCCCGCGGAAGACCGCCTCACGAGCGTCGATGCGCCCGCACCCGAAGCTGTTCGGATTGCCCAGATCGACGGCGCGGTCGAGGATGGCCGAGGCGACCTGATCGGGCGTGTACCCCGGATGACGCGCGTAGACCAGGGCGGCCAGGGCCGAAACGTAGGGCGTCGCCATCGAAGTGCCGCTCATCCAGCCGTAGGTGTGGTACGTCCCTCCCGAGACCCACAGCGTGCTGAGGATACTCGTCCCCGGTGCGCTGACGTCGATGACGCTGCCGTAGTTGCTGAAGTCGGCCAGATCGTCGTTCGCGTCGGTGGCGCTGACCGTGAGGACGTAGGGGCAGTTGGCCGGAATGACGGTCGCGGCATCCGTGGCATCGTTGCCCGCTGCGACGACGACGAGGACGCCGTGATCGTAGGCATTTTCGAGTGCGTTGTAGAGCGAGGGGTAATGGCTGCAGGGCTCCATCCCCGGGCTCGATCCCAGGCTCATATTGATGACCTTGGCCCCGTCGGCGACGGCACGATCGATGGCCTCGACGATGTCGCTGAGGGATCCGTTGCCCGTGTCATCGAGGACTTTGTAGGGGACGATGGTCGTTTCCCATCCCAGACCGGCGACGCCGATGGTGTTGTCCGTCGCCGCGGCGAGGATGCCGGCCACGTGCGTGCCGTGATTGGCATCGTCCATCGCGACCTCGTCATCGTTGACGAAGTCGTAGTCGATGTCGGTGCGCAGTTTGCCCGCCAGGTCGGGGTGGTCGAGGTCGGCGCCGGAATCGAGGACGGCAACGAGGACGTTCGCGCCGCGGCTTACCGTCCAGGCGTAGGGCGCGCCGATCTTTTCCAGGGCCCACTGCTCACCGTACCGCGCATCGTTCGGATAGGTGGTCTGGGCGAAGTTGCGCATCACGAGGGGCACATAGAGGTGATAGTCCGCCGTAGCCGTGTGCGGCTCCGTCCCTCCGGCAGCGCTCAACGGTGCGGGGTGGAGGCCCGTCAGCACGAGCGAGCCGATCAGGACAACCCACAAAGTGATGATTCGTCTCTGTTTCATCGATCTCCTCCTTGGCAACAGGCACTTCGATTATAGGTGATAACGGCCCGCGCTCGGCACAGATACGGTGAACGTTGCGTTACAAAGGATAAACGTCGGCCTGGCGGCCTCGGAGGAGGGGCGGTTGACACGGACGTCCTTTCGGCTATGCTGGAACTGAAAATCTTTTTCACTAAGGCGAGATGGAGACGAAGGGCGCACGATTGGAAGAATGGAGCCAGCGCATTGCCGAGCACGGCGGGCGGGTAACGCGCCCCCGCCGGGTGGTGATGCAGGTGCTGCTGGAGGCCGAGACCCCGCTTTCGCCTCAGGAGATCTGTACGCGGGCGCGTCGGCGCTATCCCTCGCTGGGACTGGTTACCGTCTACCGCACGCTGGATGTGCTGGAAACGCTGGCCGTCGTGCGGCGCGTCCATCGGGAGGATGGCTGCCACGCCTACCTGCCGGCGACGCCCGGTCATCACCATCTTCTGCTCTGTCGGCGCTGCGGGCGGGCGATGGAGTTTTCCGGCTGGGATGCGCTGGACGGTCTCATCGCCGAGCTGGAGGCCGCGACGGGGTATCGCGTGGAGGAACATTTGCTGCAACTCATCGGTCTCTGCCCGCGCTGCTACGCACAACTGAAGGAGGGAGAGAGAGGATGAGGGGACGATGGCTTGCCGCGCTGGGCTTTCTGCTCCTCGTGGGGATGGTGTCGGGCGGCTGCGTCGCGCCGCAGGCGGAGGAGGGCAAGCTGCGCGTCGTGGCCACGACGACGATCGTCGGGGATGTGGTGCGCCATATCGGCGGGGAAACCGTAGCTTTGACGGTGCTCTTGCCGCCGGGAGCCGATCCCCACGCCTTCGAGGCGACGCCGCAGGATATGGCCCGCGTCGCCGAGGCCGATCTCCTCTTCGTCAACGGAGCCGGTCTGGAGACGTTCCTCGATCCGCTGCTGGAGAATGCCGGTGGCCACGCCGAGGTGATCGACCTCTCGCAGGGCGTGCCCCTGCGGGCCTTTCGGGAGAAGATCGCCGCCGGGGAGGCGGCGGAGGAGGCCCCGCCCGATCCGCACGTCTGGACCGACCCGAACAATGTGCTGATCTGGACGGAGACGATCGAGCAGGCGCTGAGCGACGCCGACCCGACGAACGCCGACCGCTATCGGCACAATGCGGCTGCCTATCGCGGGCATCTGCATTCCCTCGATGCGTGGATTCGCGACGAGGTCGCCCAGGTGCCCCCGGAGCGGCGGTTGCTCGTGACCGACCACCTCTTCCTGGGCTACTTCGCCGACCGCTACGGCTTCGAGCAGATCGGGGCGGTCATTCCGGGCTACACGACGGTCTCCTCGCCCTCCGCGCAGGAACTGGCGACGCTGGAAGAGGCCATCCGACAGTACGGCGTCCCTGCGGTCTTCGTCGGGGCGACGGTCAACCCTGCCCTGGCGGAGCAGGTCGCACGGGACACGGGGGTGAAGCTGGTGCCGATCTACACCGGCTCGCTCACCGGCCCCGATGGTGATGCGCCGACCTACCTGGATTACATGCGCTACGATGTGCAGGCCATCGTGGAGGCGCTGCGATGAGGAGGGGGAAGCGGCGTCCGGCAGCCTTCTTCGGCGGCCCTCACGCGCTGCACCGTCCCGGGGCCGATGTGCTCTCGGTGCAGGGGGTTACGGTGCGATACGGCCCGCACCTGGCGCTGGAGGCGGTGAGTTTTACCGTGCGCCGCGGCGAGCAGATCGCCATCGTCGGCCCCAACGGGGCGGGGAAGAGCACACTGCTCAAGGTCATCGCGGGGGTGATCCCGCCCGATGAGGGCGTCGTGCAGGTTTACGGCGATGAGCCGGATCGCCACGTGTG
This sequence comes from Anaerolineae bacterium, assembly GCA_026991395.1. Lineage (GTDB taxonomy): Bacteria > Chloroflexota > Anaerolineae > B4-G1 > SLSP01 > JALXBP01. Next base: position 7,541 of record JALXBP010000057.1, read on the forward strand.
CATCGCCTACGTCCCGCAGCGGAGCGCCGTCGATTGGCGTTTCCCCATCACCGTTTACGACGTGGTGATGATGGGGCGTCTGCGCAAGCACGGTCTCTTCCGTCCTCCTCGGCACGAGGACCGGCTGAAGGTGGAGGCGGCCCTGGCGACGGTCGATATGGTCTCGATGGCCCGGCGGCAGATCGGCCAGCTTTCCGGCGGGCAGCAGCAGCGGATGTTCATCGCCCGTGCGCTGGCGCAGGAGGCATCGCTGATGCTGATGGATGAGCCGCTGACGGGGCTGGACCTCCCCGCCCAGGAGCAGATTCTCCGCATCCTCGACGAACTGCGCAAGGCGGAGGTAACCGTCCTCCTCTCGACACACGATCTGGAGCAAGCCGCCGACCGCTTCGATCGTCTGCTGTTGCTGCGCCGTCGCTTGATCGCCTTTGGTCGCGCGGAGGAGGTGCTGCGGCCCGATTTGCTGCTGGAAGCCTACGGCGGACGTCTGCGGCTGGTGCCGATGGCGGATCGCGTGCTGGCCGTGGCCGATAGTTGCTGTGGTCATGGCGAAACGGAGGTGGATCGATGAGTGCCTGGCTGCTCGAACCGCTGCGCTACGCCTTCATGCAACGCGGCTTCCTCGCCGCGCTGATGGTGGGCATCGTCTGCGCGGTGGTGGGGACCTACGTCGTCCTGCGGGGAATGGCCTTTTTCGGTGATGCGCTGGCCCATTCCATTCTGCCGGGGATCGCCGTGGGTTACCTCGTCGGCGGAGGGGATCGCGGTGTCCTGTTCTGGTGGAGCCTGGGGACGGCGATCGTGGCGGCGTTGGGCATCGGCGCGCTCAGTCGCCGCACACAGGTGAAGGAGGATACGGCCATCGGCATCATCTTCGCCGGAGCCTTCGCCCTGGGGATTGCGCTCATCTCGACGGTGCGCAGTTACAGCGTCGATCTGGCGCACTTCCTCTTCGGCGATGTGCTGGGCGTCTCCCCTGCCGACCTGCGGCTGATGGCGCTCTTCGGTGCGGCGATCCTGTTCGTCGTTTTCTTCGCCTACGATGCCTTCCTCGTCGTCTCCTTCGATCCGGTCTTTGCCCGCACGCTCCGCCTGCCGGTCGGCTTCTTCGATTCCCTCCTGCTCATGCTGATCGCCGTGGCGATCGTCGTCTCGCTGCAGACGGTCGGCGTGGCGCTGATGGTGGCTATGCTCATCACGCCCGCGGCGACGGCCTACCTGCTCACCCGTCGCCTGCTGGCGATGATGGGGGTCGCGGCGCTGCTGGCCTCGCTGGCCGGTGTGATCGGCCTCTACCTTTCCTACTACTTCAGCGTCGCCTCCGGCGCGGCTATCGTCCTGGTGAGCACCTTCTTCTTCGGCCTGGCCGCGCTCTTCGCGCCGGAGCGGGGCTGGCTGGCCGCACGACGCCGTCGGCCTTCGGCACACACGTGAGGAGGTGGAGATGCCCATCTACGAGTACTACTGTCCGCGGTGTGATGTACGCTTCAGCCATCTGGCGAGGCGCTACGATGAGCCTGCGCCCCCCTGTCCCCGTTGTGGATCGCGCGACGTGCGGCGGTTGATCTCGGCGGCGCACACGGTGCGTCCGGATGCGGAAAGCCGCGCCGCCTTCGATGCGCAGGCGCGGGAGATCGATCGGCGCGGGGATGTGCAGGACGCGGCCCGCTATCTGGCGCAGGCAGGCTCGCTGCTCGACGAGGTCGCGCCCATCGAGCAGAAGGAGATCTTCCGTGAGATGGTCGAGCGGCGCGCGGCGGGGGCCGATGAGCGCGATCTGCAGGACCTGGTCGATGCCCTGCCGCTCCCTCCGCCGCCGGAGGGGATGGACGCATCGCAGCCGGAGGTCTATCTGGAGCGTTACCTGCGGGAAGGGCCGGTGCGCCACGAGGGTGAGAGCCCGCACGAGCATCACCACGAGGAGACGGGGGAGGAAAAGCGGCCAAAGTCGCCGCGAAAGGCCCCCCACATCGGCTGGGGGTGATCCGTGGGGACAGGAGAGAGGGCGCGGCCACGACCGCGCCCTCGTGCTCTTCGCCTACGAGGTTTTGTCGGGGGGCCGCTTGGCGGCCTCTTTCTTCGCTGCCGCGGCTTTGGCCTTGGCCGCCTTGGCGGCGGCGGCCTTGCGCTTGCGCTCTTCCTTCAGGCGCTTTTCCTCCATCTCCCGCGCGTAGTCGGTGGGATGAATCTTGGCGTGGTAGGATTCCGGCTTCTTCAGCTCCTCGATGCCGACGAAGCCGGGGCGGGTGTAAGAGGCGTTCTCGTATTCGATGTCCATCTTGATGGAATCGAAGGGGCAGAACTCGGCGCACATGCCGCAGCCGATGCACAGTCCCTGGTCGATGTGGAAGGCGGCGGGGTAACTGAGCGGCTTGCCCGTTTCCGGGTCCTTTGCCCGCTCGATCCAGATGCACTGGACGGGGCAGGCCTGGGCGCAGATACCGCAGGCGGTGCATTTGAGCTTGCCCGTCTCCTCAATGTAGACGAGGAAGGGGTGGTTGCGGCTTCGTTCCGGCAGGGGAAGCCGTTCCTTGGGGTAGCGGACGGTGTAGATGCCGCGCCCCTCCACACCCTGCCGCTCCGGCAGATGCTCCGGCGTGTAGCGCTTGCCGAAGCCCATCTTCACATCGTCCACGTAGGTGAGCACGAAGTGGTAGAAGGCGATTCCCAGCGTCTTGAGCACACCGAACCCGTACATTAGCGATCCACCTCCCCCATCGTCAGATCGATGCTGCCGAGCACCGTTACGATGTCGGCCACCTTCAGCCCGCGCGTCATATCGCTGAGCGCCGTCAGATTGAGCAGCGAGGTCGAGCGAATGTGGTAGCGGTAGGGATTGAACTTCCCCAGCGAGACGAGGTAGAAGCCCAGTTCCCCCTTCGGCGCTTCGATGCGTCCGTAAGTCTCGCCTGCGGGCACCTTCAGGCGGTGCGAGGGCTTCTTCGCCACGATGGGGCCTTCGGGGATATTCTCCAGCACCTGGCGGAGGATGCGCAGACTCTGCCAAATCTCGTCGAAGCGGATGGCGAGCCGGTCGTAAGCATCGCCGTGCGTGCGGACGGCCACGTCGAAGTCGAGTTGATCGTAGAGGCTGTACGGCTCGGCGCGGCGGATGTCGTAGGCGACGCCGCTGGCACGCAGGACGGGGCCGGTGATGCCGGAGGCGATGGCCACGTCGGGCGGCAGCACGCCGACGCCCATCGTTCGCGCCTTGACCACGTCGTTGTCGAGGAGGAAGTGGGCCATCTGCTCCACCTTGCGCGGGATGCGCTCGTAGGCCAGGGCTTTGGCCTTCTCCAGCCATCCCTCCGGCAGGTCGTAGCGGACGCCGCCGGGGCGCATGTAGTTGAACATCATCCGCGCGCCGGAAAGCGCCTCGAAGAGGTCGAGGATGTGCTCGCGTTCCTCCAGCGCGTAGAGCGAGCCGGTGAAGTAGAGGCCCAGTTCGTTGCTGAAGAAGCCCGCGGCGAGCATATGGTTGACGATACGGGAGAACTCGCCCACGATGACGCGGATGTATTCGGCCCGTTCCGGCACCTCCCAGCCGAGCAGCTTTTCCAGCGCGACTATGTAGGCCCAGTTGTTCGTCATCCCGTTGATGTAGTCCAGCCGGTCGGTGAAGGGGATATTCTGAATCCAGGTGTTGCGCTCGCCGATCTTCTCGTGGTTGCGGTGCAGATAGCCGAAGACCGGCTCCAGGTGGCGGACCGTCTCCCCGTCGAGCCGCACGGCCATGCGGAAGACGCCGTGCGTGCTGGGATGGTGCGGCCCGAAGTTGATGATCATCTCATCGGTCTTCAGCGGCTTGTCGGGATCGCGGTGGGCGGAAAGCATCCGCTCGTAGAGCAAGCGGTCGGCCTCGTCGTAGTCCCACGCCTGCGGCGACCATCCTTCGGGGTAGCGGATGTTATCCTTGAGCGGCGAAAGCTCCTCGGCGTAGATGGGATGGCCGCCCTTGGGATAGCGGCTTCGGTAGGGCTTCGTCTCCCCCTCGTAGTAGACCTCTTTCCAGTCCTTGCGCAGCGGGTAGCCGTCGAAGCCCTCCCACATCAGCAGGCGGCGCAGGTCGGGATGGCCGTCGAACTTGACGCCGAACATATCGTACACCTCGCGCTCCTGGAGCATCGCCGAGGGGAAGAGCGAGGTTACGGAGGGCAGGTGCGCCTTGCCGATCTCGCGGGGGATTTCGACGTGCAGCGCGGCGTAGCCGCCCTGCATACGGAAGAGGTGATAGACAACGTCGATGTGGGGTTCGACGCCCTTCACGTCGAGATAGTCGGTCGCCGTGAGGTTGGAAAGGAAGATGTAGCCCAGTTCATCGCGCAAGAAGCGGACGACCTCGACGATCTTCTCCGCGGGGACGAGCGCCCCCTCGTAGCGGGCCGGTTGGACGGCCTCGGGGAAGCGCTCCTGCAGGGCCTGGAAGGTCTCTTGCGGAATCCCTTTGAGCTGAACGGCTTCCTGCGGCGTTTCAGCCATGGACGGCCTCCTTTTCTCCCGCCGCCTCCATCAGCGGCTCGAAGCGACGCCAATCGACCAGGTCCGGGCCTAACGCGGGGATAGGGACGCCATCGTCCACGCCCTTCTGATAGGCCTTGATGTCGCGGATGCGCTCGTGCTCGAAGCGGGCGTGGAGCGCGAGGAAGGCATGGATGAGTGCCTCCGGGCGTGGCGGGCAGCCGGGGATGTACACATCCACCGGCAGGAGCTTGTCCACACCGGAGACGACGGCGTACCCTTCCTTGAAGGGGCCGCCGGAGATGGCGCATGCCCCCATCGCGATGACGTATTTCGGCTCCGGCATCTGATTGTAGAGCCGGACGACCTGGGGGGCCATCTTCTTCGTCACCGTGCCGCTGACGATGAGGAGATCGGCCTGGCGGGGACTGGGGCGCATAATCTCCATCCCGAAGCGGGCGATGTCATAACGCGAGGCCGCCGCCGCGATCATCTCGAAGGCGCAGCAGGCGAGACCGAAGAGCATCGGCCAGAGGGAACGCTTCCGCGCCCAGGCGAAGAGCTGATCGAAGGTGGTCAGTTTGACCGTGCCCTGGAGTTCCGGCGGAATCTCCGGCAAATTTTCCACATCTCTCATATCGTGAGCCTCCTGCCCGGATAGGTTAACGGCGCTCGGAACGCCACGCGCCGGAAGTGGGGAAGGCGGGACTCGAACCCGCACGCCTTGCGGCACGTGATCCTAAGTCACGCTCGTCTGCCCGTTCCGACACTTCCCCGCGCCAGCGAGCTTGCCTGTCCAATTATAGCGTCCTCCACCTTCTGGACAAGCGCCCGCGCACCTTTTCTTCTTCCTTGCGGATGTTATAATCCCCACGAGACAGGGAGAACGGATGAAGCTCATTATTCAAATTCCTTGCTACAATGAGGAGGCGACGCTGCCCGTAACGCTGGCCCATCTTCCCCGTGAGGTGCCCGGTATCGACGTCGTGGAATATTTGGTCGTCGATGACGGGAGCACGGATCGCACGGCGGAGGTGGCCCGCGAACTGGGGGTTCATCACATCGTGCGCCACCGCCGCAATCGAGGGCTGGCCCGCACCTTCATCACCGGGCTGGAGGCGGCGCTCGAGGCGGGGGCAGACATCATCGTCAACACCGATGCCGACAATCAGTACCCCGGCGAGGAGATTCCCCGCCTGGTGCAGCCCATCCTGGAGGGGCGGGCGGACATCGTCATCGGCGACCGTCAGGTGATGCGGCATCCCTACTTTTCGCCGCTCAAGCGGCGTTTGCAGCGTCTGGGGAGCGATATGGTCGCCAGGGCCGCTGGTTTTCCCATCCCCGATGCGACGAGCGGCTTCCGGGCGCTGAGCCGCGATGCCGCCCTGCGCACGATCGTCGTCAGCAGCTACTCCTACACGCTGGAGACGCTGATCCAGGCGGGGTCGCAGCGGCTGGCCGTCGTCTCCGTGCCCATCGGCGTGAACGAGGTAACCCGCCCCTCCCGTCTGATGCGCAGTATCGGGCACTTCCTCCTCAATTCGGGCGCGACGATCATCCGCGCTTACACGATGTATCGCCCGCTGCGGGTCTTCACGGTGTTGAGCCTGTGGATCACGGCGCTGGGCGTGCTCCTGGGCCTGCGCTACTTCTACTTCTTCATCACCGCGCACGGGGTAGGCCATGTGCAGTCGCTCATCGTGATGGCGGTGCTCCTGATCATCGGCTTGCAGACCTTCCTCATCGGCCTCGTCGCCGACCTGGTCAGCTTCAACCGCAAGATTCTGGAGGAGGTTACCTATCGGCTTCGGCGGCTGGAGATGGAACGCGATGGAGAAGAGGATGCGCACGATGCTTGAGGCGGGACGCGAGTGCTGGGCCTATCGCGATCTGCTCTTCAACCTCGTCGCCCGCGACCTGAAGACGCGCTACAAGAACTCCTTCCTGGGAGTTATCTGGTCCTGGCTCAATCCGCTGCTGATGATGCTCGTCTTCACCTTTGTCTTCAAGGTGATGCGGGGGCAGGGGATGGCGAACTTCCACATCTTCGTCCTCAGCGGGCTGCTGCCCTGGAACTACTTTTCCGGGGCCTTGCTGGGCGGCATTCGGAGCCTCGTCGGCAATGCCAGCCTCATCAAGAAGGTCTATTTCCCGCGGGAAATTCTCCCCGCTTCGCTCGTGCTCTCCTCGCTGGTCAACTTCCTCATCGCGCTGCCCGTACTCTTCGGGCTGGCGTTCTTCTCCGGCGTCCACCTGACCGCCTGGGTGCTGTTGCTGCCGCTCCCCATTCTCGTGGAGACGATCTTCACCTTGGGTATCGTCCTGCTCCTCTCGACGCTGGAGGTCTTCTACCGCGACGTGCATATGATTATGGACGTGGTTACCCTCGCCTGGTTCTTCCTGACGCCGATCTTCTACGACCTGCACCAGTTGCCTGCCACGCCGATCTTCACGCTCTTCGGGCGACCGGTTACGGCGGCGCGGCTGGTGATGTGGCTCAACCCGATGGCCTCGATCATCAACACCTACCAGGACCTGATCTACCGAGGGTATCCCACCGCCCTTGACTTTCTGGCGCGCACGGCGGCGACGTCCGTGCTCGTCTTTCTCGTGGGCTACGGCATTTTCCTCAAATACCGGGGCCGTTTTGGTGAGGAACTCTAACGCACTTTGAAGAAGGAGGTCGAGAGATGCTGATCACCCATGCCAAGGTTGCTACGTTGGGGGAGGAGCCTCGTCTCATCGAGGACGGGGCACTGCTCATCCGCGACGGGAAGATCGCGGCTATCGACACGACGATGGCGTTGGCGACCGCCTATCCCGATGAGGAGCGGCTGGATGCCGACGGCCAACTGGCGCTACCCGCCAATCTCTGCGGGCACACCCATTTCTACGGGGCCTTCGCCCGTGGCTGGGCCTTCCCCGGCCCGCCCCCGACCCGTTTCGGCGAGATTCTGGAGCGGCTCTGGTGGCGGCTGGACAAGGCGCTCACCTTGGAGGATGTGCGCTACTCGGCGCTGGTCTGCCTGGTCGATGCGGTGCGCCACGGGACGACGACGCTCATCGATCACCACGCCAGCCCCAACGCCATCGAGGGATCGCTCGACGTGATCGCCGAGGCGGTGGTGCAATCCGGCATCCGCGCCTCGCTCTGCTACGAGGTTACCGACCGCGACGGGGAGGCGCGCGCGCAGGCCGGGATCGCGGAGAACGTCCGCTTCTTCGAGCGGATGCAGGCCGAACCGCACCCGCAGCTCGCCGCCTCCTTCGGGCTGCACGCCTCGCTGACGCTGAGCGATGCGACGCTGGAGGCCGTCGTCGCCGCCGCCGAGGGGCTGGGCACCGGCTTTCACATCCACGCCGCCGAGGGGGTGGAGGACGTGGAGGACAGCCTGGCCAAGTCGGGCAAGCGCGTCATCCACCGGCTGCACGAAGCGGGCATCCTGGGGCCGCGCTCCATCGTCGCCCACGCCGTCCACGTGGACGAGAGCGAGATGGCCGTGCTCGCCGAGACGCGGACGAACGTAACCCATCAGCCGCGCTCGAATATGAACAACGCCGTCGGCACGGCACAGGTGGAAAAGATGCTCGCCCAGGGCGTCCAAATCTCGCTCGGCAACGACGGCTTCAGCAACAATATGTTCGCCGAGATGAAGACGGCCTACCTCGTCCACAAGCTGGCGCAGCGCGATCCGCGGGCGATGCCCGGCGACCTCGTCTTCCGCCTGGCCTACGGCGAGAACGCCCGTCTGGCCCGCATCTTCTGGCCCGACCAGAAGCTCGGCGAACTGACGGTCGGCGCGATGGCCGACATCGTCCTCATCGACTACAAGCCGACGACGCCGATGACGGCAGGGAACCTGCCGTGGCATATGCTCTTCGGCTACGAAGCCTCGATGATCACGACGACGATCAGCGCGGGCAAGGTGCTGATGCGCGACCGCAAGCTCCTCACGTTAGACGAGGAGGCGATCACCGCCCGCTCGCGCGAGTTGGCGGCGAAGCTGTGGGAGCGTGCCTCGCAGTGAGGACGAGGTGAGCCGTCGAGGGTCTCTCCGGGCGGGATGGGTGGCGCTCGTGCTGACGGGATGGCTGGCGGGCTGCGGCGGGGTGCTCACCCCCGTCCTGCCGACGCCGACCCCCGCCCCTGTGGCCGCGGTCTCGGCGACGGCAACGCTGGCCCCGGAAGCCTATCTCACGCCCATCCCCCCGACGCCGACCTTCACGCCGACCCCGACGCCGACCCCCGTCATCCACGTGGTGGAAAGCGGGGATACGCTCTTCGGTATCGCGCTCGAATACGGCGTCGCTCCGGAAGCCATCCAGCAGGCCAACGGGTTGGACGACCCGCAGTACCTGCGTGTGGGACAGGCGCTCATCATCCCCATCGGGACGGAGGAGCCGCAGAGCGCCGATGTCGCCCCCGCGGATGCGCTGATTCTGCCGACGCCGACGCCGCTCCCGCTGGAGCCGTCGGCGATTGCGCTGCACCCGACGGCCGTCGGCGGCCTGTGGTGCATGGGGGAGATCGTCAACACGCAAGACGCGGCGGTTACCAACGTGCAGGTGGAGGTCGTCCTCGTGGACGGCGAGGGGCGGCCCCTGGTCTCTCGGCGGACATTGGCGGCGGTGGACGATCTGGGGCCGGACGAGGGTGCCCCCTTTGCCGTCCTCTTCGACGCGCCGCCCGATGGCGTCGAGGGCTGCCGCGTGAAGCTCATCCGTGCGGAGCGGATAAGTGAGATTACGGCGGCGCTGCGTCCGCTGGCGGTGGTGGGGGCGGAAGGGCGTCCCGCTGGCCCGCAATACCGCGTAACGGGTTCGCTGCTCAATCAAAACGGCGTGACGGTGGGGCGTATCCGTGTCGTCGTGACCCTGTACGATGAGGAGGGGAAGGTGCTCACCTATCGCGAGATGGCCTTCCCCGATGACCGGCTGCTCCCCGACGGGGTGGCCCTGCCTTTCGACCTGGCGCTGACGCCAGTTGGCGGGCGGGAACCGGCGTCCTTCCGCGTGTTGGCGTGGGGGACGGCGCAGCCGTAAGCGAAGGAGGTGGTATGACGATGGAGGTGGATTGGGCGACGAAGGAGGAGATTCTCTACGGCAGTCCGGCTTACTGGCGGCTGGTCAGGATGATGCGGTTTCTCTACAACCTCGTCGGGAAGGTGGAGATCGTCGGCGCGGAGAAGATTCCGCGTGAAGGCGGGGTGATCATCGCCATCAACCACTTGGGTCGGCTCGATACACCCCTGGTCGCCATCGCCTCCCCGCGCAAGCTCACGCCTTTCGGCGCGGCGAAGTACCGCTCGTGGCCCATCTTCCGCCAACTGATGGAAGCGGCCAATGTCATCTGGGTGCAGCGGGGCGAGATCGATCGCGAAGCGTTGCAGAAGGCACTGGCCGTGCTCCGCTTGGGGGGCGGTCTGGGGATCGCGCCGGAAGGGACCCGTTCGCCGACGCGGGCGCTCCAGCGCGGCAAGGAGGGCGTGGCCTACCTGGCTTCGCGTGCCGACGTCCCCATCGTTCCGGCGGGGGTTACGGGCACGGAGCGCCTCAAGGATGACTTGGGCCGCTTGCGGCGGATGCATATGCGGATCGTCTTTGGGGAGCCCTTCCGCCTGCCCGCCGGGCGGCTCCGGGGCGACGAACTGACCGAGGCCGCCGATTTGGTGATGCGCAAGATCGCGGCGCTGCTTCCTCCCGCCTATCGGGGCGTCTATGCCGAGGCGGTCGGCGGCGGGGGCGTGCCGCAGGATGTGCGATAGACTTGCTATCCTCATCCCCAGAGGGATGAGGACGAGGCGCGGTTGGACAATCTGTGGGAATTAGTGTATCATCGGGCTGATTGACTCCACTCGCAGTATCTCGGGGATGAGGGCGCATAATCCAAGGGCAGGGAGGAAAGTCGATGCAGGATTCGGAAACGTTGTTCAAGCATCTGCGGGAACAGATCGAGCAGTTCACGCCATCCTTTACCGCGAGAGAAGTCGGTATGGTCATCGAATTGGGCGACGGCATCGCGACGGCGGTGGGGTTGCCCAATGTGCGAATGAATGAGCTGGTGGAATTCGAGAACGGGGAGATGGGGCTGGCTTTCAACCTGGAGCAGGATCGGGTCGGCATCATCGTCCTTGGCGACTTCACCACACTGGAGGAGGGGACGAGTGTCCATCGCACGGGCTACATCGCCTCCGTGCCGGTCGGTGATGCGCTGCTGGGGCGCGTGGTCAATGCGCTGGGGGTGCCCGTTGACGGCAAGGGGGCGCTCCGGATCGACACGTACTACCCCGTTGAACGCATCGCGGCGGGGATCATCGAGCGGGAGGATGTGGATACCCCCTTGCAGACGGGCATCAAGGCGATCGACGCCCTCATTCCCATCGGGCGCGGTCAGCGCGAGTTGATCATCGGCGACCGTCAGACGGGCAAAACGGCCATCGCCATCGATACGATCCTCAACCAGAAGGATTCCGGCGTCATCTGTATCTACGTCGCCATCGGCCTGAAGCAGGCCCACGTAGCCCGCGTCGCGGCCATCCTGGAGCAGTACGGGGCGATGGATTACACCGTCATCGTCGCCGCCGCCGCTTCGGACCCCGCACCCTTGCAGTACCTGGCTCCCTACGCCGGTTGTGCGATCGGCGAATACTTTATGGAGACGGGGCGGGATACGTTGATCGTCTACGACGACCTGACGCGCCACGCCTGGGCCTACCGGCAGATTTCGCTGCTGCTGCGGCGTCCACCGGGCCGCGAGGCTTATCCCGGCGATATCTTCTACCTCCATTCCCGCCTGCTGGAGCGGGCCGCCCGGCTGGCGGGAAAGTACATCGTCGTCCCCAAGGATGCCCCTGCCGATGTGCAGGTCGGCTACGATGGCAAGGTTTACGGCGGCGCGATGGGCAAGGACGAGGCCAAGGCCGCGCTCAAGGCCGCGGGCGACGGTTATGAAATCCGCAAGCTCCCCGGCACCGGCGGGAGCCTGACCGCCTTGCCCATCATCGAGACCCAGTTGGGCGATGTTTCGGCGTACATTCCCACCAACGTCATCTCCATCACCGACGGGCAGATCTATCTGGAAACGAGCCTCTTCAACGTCGGTATCCGCCCGGCGATCAACGTCGGCATCTCCGTTTCCCGTGTGGGCGGTGATGCGCAGCGACCGGCGATGAAGAAGATCGGGCGACCGTTGCGCATCAAGCTGGCGCAGTACCGCGAGCTGGAGGCTTTCGCCCGCTTCGGGGCCGATCTGGACGAGGCGACCCGTCGGCAGTTGGACGAGGGCGCGCGGCTGACCGAAATCCTGAAGCAGCCGCAGTACCAGCCGCTCAGTTTGGGGCACCAACTGGCGATCATCTATGCGGCGGTCAACGGCTTCATCGATATGGTGCCGATGGATGCGATCGCCGAGTACGAGGAGGCTTTCCACGCCCACCTCGACGCCGAATCCGGCGATCTGATCGAGGAACTGGATACCGGCCTCTGGCACGAGGATGTCGAGCAGCGGTTGAGGGCGGCTATCGAGGCGTTCAACCAGATCTGGGTGGATGAGCACGCGGGTGAGGCGAAATGAGCAATCTCTACAAGCTGCGACGCCGCATTCGGAGCACGCGCAACGTCTCGCAGGTTACCAAGGCGATGCAGGCGGTCTCCGCCGCCAAGCTCGGTCGTGTGCGCCAGATGCTGGAGGAATCCCGTCCCTACCGGCATTGGACGCGGCACATTTTGCAGGAGCTTTCGCGGCATTCGCAGGCCATCCGCGGCTCGCATCCCCTCCTCATCCATCCTGCCCCCGTGGAGCGGGCGTTGGTCATCGTGATCAGCGCCGACCGCGGCCTGTGCGGGACCTACATCCAGGCCGTCATCCATCAGGCGACCCACTGCGTCGGCAAGGGCGTGGCGGTGGATTACCTTTCCGTGGGCAAGAAGGGGACGAGCACGCTGGCGCTGCTCAACGAGCACGTCATCGCCTCCTTCGACATTCCCCGTGCCCTGCCATCGTACAGGCTGGCCCGACAGGCGGCGGTGATGGCGATGGATGAGTTCACCGGCGGCACCTATCAGGAGGTGTACGTGGCCTACACGCACTTCCGCAATCTCCTCATCCACGAAGCGAAATGCGAACGTCTCCTCCCTCTCCACCTGCCGACCGAGGCGGAGATCGAGGAGAAAGGAGGGCTGCCCTTCAGCTTCGAGCCGTCGCCGGAGCAATTGTTGGCTGCCTTCCTGCCGCGGGCTTTGGAGATGAAGGTGTACAGCCACCTCGTCGAGTCCATCGCCAGCGAGCATTCGGCGCGGATGGTGGCGATGGAGAATGCAACGCGCAACGCGGATGAGATGGTGCAGGAACTGACACTGGCCTTCAACAAGGCGCGCCAGCGGCGCATCACGCGGGAGATTTTGGACATCGCAGGCGGGGCCGAAGGTCTGAACAATCGCGAAAAACGACCGTAACAAGGTGGAGGCGTTATGGCAACAGGGACTGAGGGCACGATCGTACAGGTCAAGGGCGCGGTGGTCGATGTCGCTTTTCCTCTGGAGGCGATCCCCGACATCTACAACGCGCTGGAAGTTACGTTGGACGGCAAGAAACTGGTGCTGGAAGTCGAGCAGCAGCTAACCCACGGCTGGGTGCGCTGCGTCGCGATGGACACCACGGACGGGCTGCAGCGTGGGATGAAGGCGGTGGACACAGGCGCTCCCATCCGCGTCCCCGTGGGGGAGGCGACGTTGGGGCGCGTCTTCAACGTCCTCGGCGATCCCATCGACGGCAGGCCGCCGCTGGAGGAAGCGCCGCACGAACCCATTCACCGCTCCCCGCCGCCGCTGGAGGAGCTTTCGCCGCGCAACGAGATGTTCGTAACCGGCATCAAGGTCATCGACCTCATCGCACCCTTCACCAAGGGCGGCAAGACGGGGGTCTTCGGCGGTGCCGGTGTCGGCAAGACGGTCATCATCGCGGAGTTGATGTACACGATGGCCCGCTATCACAAGGGCGTCTCCGTCTTCGCCGGTGTCGGCGAGCGGACGCGCGAGGGAACGCAGTTCTACCGCGAATTGCACGAGATGGGCGTCATCGACAAGGCGGTGATGGTCTTCGGACAGATGAACGAACCGCCCGGCGTTCGCTTCCGCGTCGGTCTGACGGGGCTGACGATCGCCGAGTCCTTCCGCGACAAGGGGATGGACGTGCTGATGTTCATCGACAACATCTACCGCTTCGTCATGGCCGGTATGGAGGTCTCCGCGCTCCTGGGCCGTATGCCGAGCGCCGTCGGCTACCAGCCGACGCTGGCTTCGGATATGGGACAGTTGCAGGAGCGCATCACCAGCACCCGGCGCGGCTCGATCACCTCGATGCAGGCCGTCTACGTGCCTGCCGATGACTACTCCGACCCCGCACCCGTGGCGACCTTCGCCCACCTCGATGCCGTGCTCAGCCTGGAGCGCAGTCTGGCCGCCCAGGGCCTCTACCCCGCCGTCAACCCGCTCGTCTCCTCCTCCCGCATCCTCGACCCCAACATCGTCGGCGAGGCCCATTACCGCACGGCCCGCGAGGTGCAGCGCATCCTCCAGCGCTACGAGGACCTGCAGGACATCATCGCCATCCTCGGCCTGGACGAGCTGGCGGAGGAGGATCGCATCCTGGTCGGACGTGCCCGCCGCATTCAGCGCTTCCTCACGCAGCCTTTCCACGTCGGCGAGAAGTTCATCGGCATCCCCGGCGTCTTCGTGCCGATCGAGGAGACGATCCGCGGCTTCCAGGAGATCATCGAGGGCAAGCATGACGAGTTGCCCGAGCAGGCTTTCTACATGGTCGGCACCATCGATGAAGCGGTCGAGAAGGGGATGAAGCTGCAACATGCTTGAGGAAAAAGAGCGGCTGCGATTGATCATCGTCGTCCCCGAGCGGGAACTCTTCGACGGCGAAGTGAAGAGCGTGCAGTTCAACACCGTCGCGGGCATGATCGAGGTCCTGCCGAAGCATATGCCGCTGATGACGCAGTTGGCGGAAGGCGAGTTGATCGCCCGGCAGGAGGAGGGGACGCAATACTTCGCCCTCCACGGCGGCTTTGCCCAGATCACGCCGACGCAGGTGGTCATCCTCGCCGACAGCGCCGAGCGGGCCGAGGAGATCGACGTGGCGCGGGCGGAGCGGGCCCGCGATGAGGCACGCAGGGCCCTGGAGGCCGCCCGCGAGCATCCGCTGACGCCGGAGGACGAGGAACGGCTGCGCCGACGTATGCAGCGCGCGGAAACGCGGCTGCGCATCGTGAGGAAGCGGCGCACGAGCCAGTTGCCGCAGATGGGCCTCCCTTCCGGGCACGAAGAGCGCAAGTCGTGAGGAGCGACGAACGATTATGCCACTGAGAGCGGAGTTGGGAATCGATCTGGGCACCGTCAACGTGCTGGTCTACGTGCGCGGAAAAGGCATCGTCCTGCAGGAGCCTTCCGTCGTCGCACAGGCCATCAAGACGGGCGAGGTCCTGGCCGTCGGCGAGGAGGCACGTGCCCTGCTTGGCCGCTCGCCGGATACGATCCAGGTGCGGCGGCCCCTGCGCGATGGCGTCATCGCCGAGTTCAACGTAACGCGGCAGATGCTCAAGCACTTCATCGATGCGGCGGTGGGGAGCGGCTTCCTGGCCCGCTTCATCAAACCGGTAGTGATGATCACCGTCCCCTTCGGGGTTACGCAGGTCGAGCGTCAGGCCGTGCGCGACGCTGCCCTCGATGCCGGTGCGTGGAAAGCCTACCTCATCCCCGAACCCTTCGCCGGGGCGATCGGGGCCGGATTGCCCATCCACACGCCGGGCGGCCACATGGTCATCGACCTGGGCGGGGGCACGAGTGAAGCGGCGGTCCTTTCCACCTACGGCGTCGTAGCCGCGCACGCGGTGCGCGTCGGCGGCATCCGCATGGACGAGGCGATCATCTCCTACGTGCGCCGAAAGTACAGCCTGGTCATCGGCCAGCCGTCGGCGGAGGAGGCGAAGATTCGCATCGGGGCGGCCATGCTCGCCGAAGATGATCCCGTCTATCGGATGGAGGTGCAGGGGCGCGACCAGGCGACCGGTTTGCCGCGCAGCGTGGAGATCGCCACGGAGGACATCGTGGAGGCGTTGGAGGAGCCGCTCTCCTCCATTGTGGGGATGGTCAAATCGGTGCTGGAGCAGACGCCGCCGGAGTTGGCCTCCGACATCATCGACCGGGGGATGACGCTCATCGGCGGCGGGGCGCTCCTGCGCAACATCGATCGGCTCCTCACGCAGGAGACGGGCGTGCCGGTCTACGTGGCCGATGCCCCGATGGCCTGCGTGGCCGTCGGGGCGGGCAAGGCGCTCAGCCGACGGCGGACGTTGATGCGCACGCTGCCGGAGATGTAACGGCACTACAGGGCGATCTCAGGGTCGCCCTCTTTTTTGCCTGTTTCGTGCTGCGGCGTACTATGAACTCGAATCCCTCTGTACAAAGGAGGTCGGTATGAAGCAACTCTTGTCCGGCAACGAAGCCATCGCGCGAGGGGCGTGGGAGGCGGGCGTGCAGTACGCTTCCGCCTACCCCGGTACCCCCTCCACCGAGATTCTGGAAAACTTCGCACGCTACCCCGGCATACGCGCCGAGTGGGCGGCCAACGAGAAGGTGGCGTTGGATAACGCCATCGGGGCCTCTTTCGGCGGAGCGCGGACGATAGCGGTGATGAAGCACGTCGGCGTCAACGTCGCCGCCGACAGCCTGATGTCCGTCTCCTACACGGGCGTCTTCGGTGGACTGGTGCTCGTCAGCGCCGACGATGCAGGAGCCTTCTCCTCGCAGAACGAACAGGACAACCGCAACTACGCCCGCTTCGGCAAGTTCCCCTGCTTCGATCCGGCGGACAGCGAGGAGGCGCGGCAGTACGTCGGCGTGGCGTTGGACCTGAGCGAGCAGTTCCGCACGCCGGTGATGCTGCGCACGACGACGCGGCTCTCCCACTCCAAGTCGGCGGTGGAGGTCTCGCCGCCCACGGAGCGGGCGTTCGAGCCGCTGCCCCCCTTCAAGCGGGAGAAGGAGGTTACCCGCGTCATCATCCCCGCCGTGGCCCGCAAGCGCCACCCCGAAATCGAGGAGCGGCTGCGGCAGATCGCCGAGTGGGCGGAGACGGCCCCCGTCAACCGCATCGAGTGGGGCGACAAGCGGCTGGGCATCGTGACCGTCGGGATCGCCTACCAGTACGTGCGCGAGATCTTCGAGGGCTTCTCCATCCTCAAGCTGGGGATGAGCTATCCGCTGCCGATGAAGATGCTGCGCGACTTCGCCGAACAGGTGGAGCAGTTGATCGTCGTCGAGGAACTGGACCCCTTCGTGGAGGATCAGCTCAAAGCGGCGGGGATCGCCGTGGCGCACGGGAAGGATATCTTCCCGATGTGCGGCGAGTTGACGCTGGCGAAGGTGCGCGCCGGTGCCGTGAAGGCGGGGCTGCCCGTCGCGCCCATCCCGCCCGCCGTCCCGCCGATCGACGAGGTTGCCATTCCGGCGCGGCCCCCGGCGCTCTGTCCCGGCTGTCCGCACCGCGCGTTCTTCTACAACCTGAGCCGCCAGAAGCGCAAGGTGATGATCGCCGGCGACATCGGCTGCTACTCGATGGGCGTCCTGCCGCCCTTCCAGGCGATGGATATGCTCATCTCGATGGGCGCAAGCATCGGCATGGCGCATGGCTTCAAGCAGGCAGGCGGGCAGGAGAAGGCGGTCGCCACCATCGGCGATAGCACCTTCTTCCACTCCGGCATGGCCCCGCTGGCGAGCGCCGTGTACAACCGCAGCAACATCACCGTCGCCATCCTCGATAACCGCATCACGGCGATGACGGGACAGCAGGAGAACCCCGGCACGGGCAAGACGCTCCAGGGGCAGGAGACGCAGGAGGTGGATATCACCGCCGTCGTCGAGGCGATGGGCGTCAAGTACGTCAAGGAGGTGGATGCCTGGGATGTGGAGGCCGTCGGCAAGACGCTCAAGGAGGCAACCGCCTTCGAGGACGGCCCGGCGGTGATGGTCGTCAAGGGGGCCTGTGTCTTCATCCCGGAGTACAAGCCGCTGCCCCGCCTGGAGGTGATCGCCGACCAATGCATCGCCTGCGGCCTCTGCTTCAAGGTGGGGTGTCCGGCTATCCTCAAGAGCGAGGAGGTCTTCGAGAAGACGGGGAAGCCGAAAGCGGTCATCGATCCGCTGCTCTGCACCGGCTGTACCGTTTGCGCGCAGGTCTGTCCGACCGATGCGATCGTCCCGATGGAATCGGACTACATGGCGGGGAGGTGAGCGATGACCATCGAACGGCTGAATATGCTCTTCGTCGGCGTGGGCGGTCAGGGCGTCCTTACGGCCTCGGATATCGCCGCGCAGGTGGGGCTGGATTTAGGGCTGGATGCGAAGAAATCGGAGGTGCATGGCTTCGCGCAGCGCGGCGGCGTGGTGGAAAGCCACGTCCGCTGGGCTCCGGTGGTGGGCGCGCCGATCTGCGAGAAGGGGACGGTGGACGTGCTCGTCGCCTTCGAGTTGCTGGAAGCGGCGCGGTGGATTGACTGGCTGCGCGTGGGCGGGACGGTCGTCGTCAACACGCAGCAGATCACGCCGATGTCAGTGAGCGTCGGCGATGCGGTCTATCCCGAAAAGGAGGCGTTGCTGGCGGCGCTGCGGAAACGGGCCGGGCGCGTCGTCGCCGTCGATGCGCTGCCCATCGCCGAGCAGGCGGGGAGCACGCGGACGATGAACACCGTCATCCTGGCCGCTCTCTCCACCTTGCTGGAGACGCCGCCGGAGGTCTGGGAGCGGGCGATCCTGCGCCGCGTCCCGGCCAAGTACGGCGAGGTCAACCGCGTGGCCTTCCGCCTGGGGCGGGAAGCGGCGGGCGCATAAGGATTCGTCGCTCGGGTCGAGGCCGCGGCGGGTGGGGGTGCCGGCGGCCTCGACTGTGCATTGAGGTTTCCGGGGCCGGAGGTTCGGAATGCAACCCTCGTCCTATCCCTACGCTATCGGCACTATCCGGCGGCTATGGCGGGCTTTCACGTCCGGCGGGCCGGCCGATCTGCGGCAACTCGATCCGCTGGTCGCCCGCTCCTGGCTGCGATGTCGGGCGCTGGGCGTCGATCCCTTCAAGTCGCTTCCCGATTGTCCGGCGGAAGAGGATGGTCTGGAAGCGCGCCGTGCCCGCTGTGAGCGCCTCATCTCCATTGCCAAGCCGTTTATGGAGGACATCTACCAGTTCGCCGGTGAGTCCGATGCGGTCATTTATCTCACCGATCGCGATCTCTACGTGCTGGACGCACTGGGGGATGCAGCGCTCTTTCGGCATATGGATGACCTCGGGCTGGGCGTCGGTGTTCAACTGCGTGAGGCTTGCGTCGGGACGACGGCGGCGGCCATCGCGCTGCACGAGGGGCAGCCCGTGCAGGTCGTCGGGCCGGAGCATTATTGCCACCAGTTGCACGTCTTCACGGGCACGGCAGCACCGATCTACTCCCCGCTGGGCGAGTTGATCGGCGTCATCGGCATCTCCACGCTGGAGAAATTCAGCCATCCGCACACGATCAGCGCCTTGATGGCCACGGCGCGCGCCATCGAAAATCAACTGCACGCGGAGAATATGCTCTCCGACATTCACAAGCACCTGGACGAACTGAACGCCGCCCTGCAGAGTATGCGGCATGGGATCATCTTCCTCACCGCCGACGGACGCATCAGCCACATCAACCCGCAGGCGGGGAAGGCGCTGGGACTTTCCCATCAGAAAGCGCAGGGGCGCAGACTGCGCTCGCTGGTCGAACTGCCCGCCGAGATCGACGTGGCCCTGCGCGAGGGGAAGCCGATGGAGCAGCGCGAGGTCATCTTCCGCGTGGGGAAGGAGCCGCGTCCCTGCGTCGCCAGCGTGGACGTGCTGCGGGAGGGCGACGAGCTGAACGGCTTCGTGATCGCCGTGGAGCAGGCGGCGCAGGCGCGGCGCTTGGCCCAGCGGGCGGTCGGGACCTTGGCGCACTTCACCTTCGATGACATCGTCGGCAAGAGCCTGCGTTTGACGCGGGTGCTCTACTACGCGAGGATGATCGCCCGCAGCGATTCGACCGTTCTGCTGCTGGGCGAAAGCGGCACGGGCAAGGAGATGTTCGCGCAGGCGATCCACAATGCCAGCCAGCGGGCGAGCGGCCCTTTCGTGGCGGTGAACTGCGCAGCCGTCCCGCGCGAACTGATCGCATACGAGCTTTTCGGGCGGGAGGGCGATCCGCAGAGCGGGCGCGAGGGACGTCCGAGCAAGTTCGAACTGGCCGACGGGGGGACGATCTTCCTCGACAATGTGGATGGTCTGCCGCTCGATGTGCAAGCCCGGCTGGTGCACGTGATCGACTCGAGAGGCGTCTACCGCCTCAACGGTGCCCAGGCCATTCCCATCGACGTGCGCATCATCGCTGCCTCCGGCGATGTCAATCTCCTCGACCGCGTGCAGGAGGGCCGTTTCCGCGCCGACCTTTTCTACCGCCTGCACGTGCTCACGCTGGTGATCCCGCCCCTGCGCAAGCGCGGCGACGATGTTCCCCTGCTCATCCACAGTCTGATCGCCCGCTTTTCGCGGCGGATGGGCAAGCACGTCCACATCTCCCCGGAGGCGATGGCCGTCCTGCAGTCCTACCCCTGGCCGGGCAATATCCGCGAGATGGAAAACGTGCTCGAACGGGCGATGTACATGGTCGAGGATGGGGGGCGGTTGGAGGTGGAACATCTGCCGCGCAAGCTGCAGGAGGCGGTCATCGGTGGTGCCAGCGACGACGTGCTCTCCCTGGCCGAGGCGGAACGCCAGGCCATCATCCGTGCCGGTCGGGCCTGTCGCGGCAAGGTTACGAAAATGGCGGAAGCGCTGGGCATCGGGCGGACGACGCTGTGGCGCAAGATGCGGGCTTACGGCCTTTCGGCCCGTTCATTCAAGACGCGGGACGAGGGGTGAGCGATGTCGCCGACGCTGGCGGCCATCGAGCGTAACTTGCGTCGCCGCCTGGCCTATCCCTACATCTGGGGCGGTGTGCAGAACGACCGCCGTGATCGCGCCACCGACTTCATCTATTCGATCCTGGCCTTCGATGAGCTTTTGGCAGCCATCGAGGAGCGTTTTGGCGGCAGCCGGGATTACCCGGCCTGGCGCAACTATGCCCTCAATCGCTGGTACAACTTCTGGTCGGCACGGGCGGTGGAGATGATCTTCGCCGCCCAGCCCGGCGTCCTCCCCGCGCCGAATGCCCGCGATCGCCTGGTGGATTTCACCTTGCAGGGTATTCCCTTCGATCACAAGACGACGGTCTTTCCGCGGGCCTTCGGGCATGACCTGGCCTACGCACGCCGCAGGCCGGAGGTGCTCCTGCGCTGGCTCTACGCACACCAGAGCCGTGAGCGTCGCTATCATCGGCGCAATCGGCTCTTCATCCTCCTCTACCGCGATGACGGTGCGCATTGGCGGCTTCGTGCCGAGGTCGGCTGGCTGGCGCAGCTCATCGGCAACTACGTGCGCAATTTCCGGCGAGAGCGCCTGCATCGGCTGCAGGGCGAGGATGGGACGGTCGCTCTGGCCGATCTCATCTGGGCGGTGGGGCCTCCCTCTGCAGATGCCGAGTAATCCCCCCCTTGGGCGGCTTCCCGTGTTCGCCGCGCCGCTGTTGAGCTTCGGCGCGGCTTGTGGTAAACTACAAGGTAAGGAAACGGTTGATTTTCGCGCAAGGCAAGGAGGATAGCAATGTTTCGGCGAGATTATCGTCCCTATGTGCTTTTGATGACTGCCGTGATTGGCATGGCTTTGTTCGGTTTGGCCCTCTTTTCCCTTTCTGGCACGGTGGGGGCCTCGGCGCTCGCTTCGCCATCCGCCCAGGTGTTGGAAGTGCAGCTTCTCTCCCGTGAAAATACCCACGTTGATGAGGCCCTTACGTACACGATCCATATCACCAATACGGCGGCCTACACGATCGATGCACTGCTGGTTACGGATACCTGGTCGGTCAACCTGCCGCAGGATCTGTGGTCACGGGGCATTCTCCCCCACTTCATCACCTACACCGCCGATCCGCCTTCTGCTGTAACCTTCTTCACGCATGTGCATAACGTGGACTACAAGCGCGGTGAGGCTTACTGGCACCTCGGCCCGCTGGGCGGCGGTGAGGGGGTGGAGATCGTCTTCAGCGTTACCGTTCCCATCACCCTGGAACCGGCGTTGGGGGAGTACGAGGGGGGGCGTGTCGGCCCCTCCAGCATCGAGGATTCCCTGGTCGTCGATCCGAGCGTGGCCGATCCCGGAACGGCGCACAATACGACGATGATCCACGCTCCCTTGCTGCGGGTCGAGACTTCGGCGGTGCAGGAGGTCGCCCCCGCCGACAGTGTCCGCGTCGGTCGATTGATTACGCTTTCCTGGCTGATCTCCGATCTCGACTATGAGGGCACGCTCCCCCGCCCGGATACGGAGGAGGCCCGCGGTTTGCATCTGTACGTTCTCCTCCCCGCGCAACTCATCAACGCCGTGCTCCAGACGGAAGCCGATGTCCCCGGCGTTACGACGGCGCTCGATCCGGCGACGGGATGGTTCACGTGGACCTTCCCCGCCGATTACGTGCTCCCTATCGGCGCGCAGACCCGTTTGACGATGGTCGCCCGCTTGCCCGCCGACACGGCCTACAATCCGGCGACGCAGAAGCTCACCCTTTCGCGCGATGATATGCTGATCGCGGCCTCGAACCGCTTGGAAAGGGAATGGTCTTACGTGACGATCAAGCGCAACATCCTCGGCCCCTTCGACAAGGTCGTTGTGGCGGCCTATCCGCCTTCGGGGGATACGCACACGTATCCCAATCGACCGGTAACGTACACGCTGACCTTCTACAATCCGCTGCAGACGGACGTGACGAACGCCGTGCTGACCGATGCGCTGTTCTCCGACTTCGTCTTCCTGACCCAGACGGCTGGCTCGCTGCCGCTGCCGGTGGGAAATGGCCATATCGTTCGATGGGATAACGTCGATATCCCGGCGAACGGGGCCGTGAGCGCGACCCTTCGCGTCTCCGTCACGGCGCACACGGAGCCGGATGCGTGCAACAGCGTGCGGCATTACAATGCCGTCACGATCACGCATGCCTCTTTCCCGAATAACGGACGGTATATCGGTGACAACACGAACCGGATGGCTCGACTGGTCGTCGATCGACAGATCTACGTCAAGATCGTCGGCGAGCCTTCCCTCCAGCTTCCCGGTGAGTTGGTTACCTACACCGTGACGATGGGCAATTACAGCCCTCTGCAAGTCGATCCGCCCTTCGTGCTCACCGTAACGCTGCCGGTCTCCTTCTCCTTCTTCGATATGGTCAGTACGACGCCCTCCTCCCCGACGGTGATCAGTGATCACATCCTGGTGTGGGACGATCTCCCCGCCATTCCGGGAAGTGGTTCCGTTGCCTTCTCGTTCCGCGCCATTGCCGACGGCGCGACGGCCCAGCGCTACAAGAGCCTGGTCGAGATCGAATCGCCGCGTACCCGCACATGCCCCTATCGCGGCGCGGAGGTGAAGATCGACGTGCCTTTCCGCGTCGTCAAATATGCCTTGACCGATACCGTCGTGATGGGGGAGGATGTGGGGTATCAGGCTATGCTCTACAACATCTCCCCGAGGAATGCTTACACGCTCACCTATTTCGAAGATGTGTTGCCGGATTACACGGTGGATGCGAGTGATGGGGATGGCGCTTTCACGCAGACGGAGGGGCTGCCCTCGATGATTGCGCCCAACGGTGTCTGGACATCGACGGTCTTCTCGGCGACTTACGTCGGCGGGGGCGTGGGGACCGCCGCATGTTTCGCCTCTTTCAGCGGACGCTCCATCGTGCAGCAGGCTGGCAAGCTGCGCTTCGATATCGACCAGGAGGGAACCTTTGTCAACCAGGATAATCTGGCCCGGGTGGCCATTCTTCCCCAGCTCTCCATCGATCAAGAGGTGTGGCCCAACCCTGTGGCCTACAGCCACACCCAGGTTTTGACCATCACCTTGCACGACAACCGGACGGAGAATCTCACCGACGTTACCGGCATCCGTGTTCACTGGACGGCGCCGACGAACGAAGGCGTGAGCTATCGGCTGCTTTCCAGTTCGCCGCCCACAGTCGCCCAGAGTGGCCTCGACTACTACTGGGATGTGACGGTGCCCGGAGGTGGCGAGCGACAGATCGTCTTGACGATCCTTGCACCGATGCCGCCCGACGACAGGCAGGCGGATTTCATTGCCCACGTCCAGGTGGATGAGGCGGACGATCCGGCCATCTGTGTCGATCAGGACAACATCCGTCTGAGGGTGCGCCGTGGATTGCGCGTGAAGAAGCTCACCTACGATCCACAGGTGGGGCCGTTCGGTCTCGTGCGCTATCGAGTCCTCATCTACAACGATGTGGGCGAGGATGCGCACGACATCGTTTTCACCGATGTCTTGCCTCTGGAATGGAGCTTCGAGTACGCCGACAGCGGTTTTCCGCAGCCGGTCGGCATCGATCCGCCCGTCTGGCACATCGATACCATTCCCGCGGGCGGGGTGGTCGATCTGCGTTTCGCCGCGCGGACCTATAACTACCTCGGCCTCTGGTTCAACGATTTCGAGGCGGAGGCTCCCTTCGACATCTACAAGGATCGAACCTACACCGATACGGTGGATGTCCAGGTGATCAGCGGCATCGGGATGTACAAACGGGTTACGCCGCAGGAGGCCAACATCGAGGAATCCGTCGTGTACACGATTACCGTCTACAACGGTAGCAGCGACAAGATGTACGATTTCCGCATCACCGACACGTTGCCCCTCGGCCTGAGTTACGCTGGTATGACGGAAGGGCCGTCGCCTGCCTGGATCACAGAGACGGCGGAGGGTGAGGTGCTGGTCTGGCGCATCGCCTCTGTGCTCAATCCCCAGCGTGAACTGAACCTCGCCTTCCGCGCCGATATCGGTGCCGATCTCTACAGTGGATACTACTACAACAGCTTGATGGGCGAGGCGGTAAACTACGACACGGGGGATCGCATCGTCTTGCCGCCTGCGCTGCGTACCGCGCCCTTGCGGATTCACGGCAAGCCGTCGGCGGAGGTGGACAAGACGGTCTCGCCCGCGACCGTGATGGCGGGCCAGACGGTAACGTACACCATCTCCCTGCTCAGTATGGCGGATATCTCCTACACCGTGCGGATAACCGACCTGCTGCCGTACTCGCTCACCTTCGAGAGCGGCGTCAACGCCACGCCGGTCAGTGTGGAGATGGACGAGAGCGGTCGCCAGCGGGTCGTCTGGGACGGCATCGAGGTCGCCCCCGACGAGCAGATCGAGATCATCTTCCGCGCCCGCGTCGATCGCCGCGCCGATGGGGTGTACTGCAACGATGTAACTTTCCAGATGGGGCGCTATGCCCAGCCGCCGCAGAGTGACTTGGCCTGTCTGTCGGTAACGCCGCTGCCCCACATCGACGGCACGATCTCCAAGGATGACGGTGAGCTTTTCGTCGCCGCGGGCAAACGGCTGACCTACACGATCGTCTACAGCAACGCGGCGACGTCCGGCTTGCCGCTCTACGACCTGACCGTTACCGAGATGATCACGCCGCTCGACTACATCACGCCGCTTCCCGGCACTGAGTGGACCGATCTCGGCAACGGACGCTATCGCTTCACCGCGCCCGGCCCGCTCGATCCGGGGGAGCAGGGCGTGCTCACCTTCGTGGTGCAAGCCGCAGGCAGCGTGCCGGAGGACTGGAACCGCCCCTTGGTCAACACGGCAGCCTTCTCGTACACCACGCACGCCGACGCGCTGGAGTTCGATCTCACCGACAACTATGCCTCGGATATGGATACCTGGCAGGGACGCAATCCGGATTTGATCGTGGAGGCGTTGAGCTATCGGCCCGAGCGCCCGCGACCGGGAGAGCCGATGACCGTAACGGCGCGGATCGGCAACATCGGTGAGCGGGATGCGGACACGCGCTGGGATGGCTCGACAGACCCGGTCAACCTCTTCATCGTCGAGTTCTATCTGCGGGAACACCCTTCCTCGCCGCCGAGCAGCGTCTTCGATCACGAGGGCGGCTATGCCGAAGGCTACGATCACCTCGTCTGGACAGGCCCGCTGGCCGTCGGTACTTCGCGCGTGGTTACGGCATACTTCCCTGCACCTTCGTCGGAGGGCGACTACGATTTCTATGCCCAGGTTGACATCTCCGATGAGTGCAGTGACTGCGGTTTCTGGGGCAAGCCGTGGGGGCTGATTGCGGAAGAGGACGAATCGAATAATATTTACGCATACCCCGCCGGCCCTGTGGAGGTCAAGGCGATCACGATGGTCTACTTGCCCCTGGTGCTGCGAAATCGCTGAGCGGGGAAGAGGAGGGACGATGAAGCGAAGCCATCTGCTTTGGCTGGGGAGCGCTTTGATGATCGTCGCGGCGCTGGTTGCGTGGCCTTTGCAGGATGTGGCCGGGCAGATCGCCACGCCGACGCCGACTCCGACGCCGGGCGGGGCGACGAATACCCCGACGCCGACCTCGACACCCGTCGGAGCGACGGATACGCCTACCCCGACTTCGACACCGACCGCGACGCCTGCAGGCGCGACAGATACGCCCGTGCCGACGGCGACCCCTGCGCCGACGAATACGCCCCCGCCCACGGCGACCCCGGTACCGCCGACGAATACGCCGCAGCCCACGGCGACCGCGGCACCACCGACGAATCCCCCGCCGACACCGCGCCCGACCTCGCCGCCTCCTCCGCAAGCCGCCCCGACCGCGACGCCCGACCCCGGCCTTGCGCTCCATGCCGCCGGTACACCTGAGGGAGGAAGCGGCCAGTTACCCAGGACCGGAGTGGAGGCGGGCACGGGAGGCGCTATCGCGCTGCTCCTGCTCCTGATCGTGGCCGGAGTCCACCGTTACCGCCATCGCGGAAGCGACGCGGTCGGTCGGCGCTGAAACGAAGCGTCTGCATCGGACGAGGCGCGCGCCTCGTCCGATGTGTGTCGGGGGCGATTGCGGATGCGGGCAAATCACCTACGATAGGCGGCATCGCAGCCGTGGAGGGAAAGATGAAGTGGTGGCTCTACGTCCTGGAATGTCGAGGGGGTGCGCTCTACACGGGCATGACCGGCGATCTCCCTCGCCGTCTGGCCGAGCACCAAAGCGGGAGCGGGGCGAAGTTCACACGCGCACGGCGACCGGTGCGTCTCGTCGCGGCGTGGACTTTCGGGACGAGACAGGCAGCGGCGCACGCCGAGCGTCGCTTCAAGCAACTGCCCCGCGCGGCCAAGCTCGCCTGGGTGGAGGGCCGGTGGCCGTTCGCGGGCGCGCCCTTTGACTTTGCCGCCTTGGGCGAGGAGAGCGATGCTCGTTTTTGCCCGCGCTGCGGCGGCAGGCTGGCCCTTCGGCACGTGGAAAGCCGCCCCTTGCTCGTCTGCTCCGTCTGTGGACGCCATCATTACCGCAATGCGAAGCCGTGCGCGGGCGTGCTCATCGTGCGCGGGGGGATGGTGCTGCTTGCGCGGCGGGGACGCGATCCGCACAAAGGCGCTCTCGACATCCCCGGCGGCTTTATGGAGGCGGAGGAGACACCCGATCATTGCGCCGTGCGGGAGGCCCGAGAGGAACTGGGGCTGGAAGTCCGTCTCGTCGGGCTGCTGGGTTTCTATATGGATCATTACGAATTCCAGGGCGAGCGCTCCTCCATCCTCAACATCTACTACGTGGCCGAAACGGATGGCGAACCGACGGCGGGGGACGATGCGTCCGAGGTGGGCTGGTATCCGCTGACCGAGCCGCCGCCGATGGCCTTCCCCCACGAGGCCGTCGTCCTGCGTGATTTGCAGCGCTGGGTCGCTCAGGGAGGACTTTCGCGAGAAGGAGGCTGGAGTTGGCCGCGTTGATCGAAGTCGAAGGGTTGCGCAAGAAGTACCGCAGGATGAAGCGCCCTGCGCTGGACGACCTGACTTTCCACGTCGAGGAGGGGGCGATCTACGCCTTCGTCGGCCCGAACGGCTCCGGCAAGACGACGACGCTCCGCATTCTCGCCACGCTGCTCGCCTTCGACAGGGGCCGCGTTCTCGTCGGCGGCTACGACGTCAACCGGCAGCCCAACGATGTCCGACGCCTCCTCGGCTATTTGCCCGACGAGTTCGGCCTCTACAAGGACATGCTGGTGCGCGAGTACCTCGAATTCTTCGCCGCCTGCTACGGCATCGCGGTGGGGAAACGCCATTCGCTGGTGGACGATCTCCTCGACCTGGTGGGCCTTGCACCGCGGGCCGACAGTCTCGTGCGCACGCTCTCGCGGGGCATGCGCCAGCGCCTGAGCCTGGCGCGGGCGCTCGTCCACGATCCCCTGCTGCTCATCGCCGACGAACCGGCGGCGGGGCTCGATCCCCGCGCCCGCATCGAGCAGCGGGAGATGTTCAAGGCGCTGCAGGAGATGGGGAAGACGATCTTCCTCTCGTCCCACGTCCTGCGGGAACTGGATACGTTGGCGACGCACGTGGCGCTGATCGAGCGGGGCCGCCTCGTCACCGCCGGGCCGCTGGAGCTTATCCGACGCCGCCTGAGGCCGCAGCGCCGCCTGCGCATCACCCTTCTGGACAAGGTGGATGACGCGCAAGCCTGGCTCGTTCGGAGGCCGGAAGTAGTGGATGTGGAGCGGGAACCGGCGTCCGGCGACGGGCGTCCCGCCCTGATTCTCTCCGTCGAGGGCGATGAGGAGGCCGTGGTCGGCCTCTTGCGGGAGATGGTCTCCGCCGGATTCCCCGTGCTCTCTTTCGTCGAGGAGCGGGAGACGCTGGAGACGCTCTTCCTCGATCTGACCGAGGGCGGCATCAGTTAGGAGACGACGATGGGTGTCCGCTGGCAGCATCTGCGGGAGGGAAGATCGGGCCGCGCCTACGGGCTGCTCGGCGGCTCCAACCTCGGCGCGGTGGTGAGCGGAGAGGCGGCGCTGGTCATCGACGCTGGGCTGGACAAGGACGCTGCCCGCAAGCTCATCCGCGCTCTGGAAGGCGTTGAGGCCCGTCCCGTCGCCCTCCTCATCACCCACGGCCACGCCGACCACTTCGGCGGCGCGGCGGCGCTCCTGCGACGCGCCCCGATGCCGCTCTACGCCCCGCCCTTCGAGGCGCACTTCATCGAGGAGCCGCGTCTGGAGCCGCTCTTCCTCCACGGCGGCGCGGCGGCCATCCGCTCGCTGCAGGGGAAGTTCACCCAGGCTAGGCGCGGGGCGGAGGTTACCGCTTTCCTCGCGCCCGGCCCGCTGGAGATCGGTCCCTTCCGCGTGGAGATCGTCCCGCTGCCCGGCCACGCGCCTCGGCAGGTGGGCATCGGCTGGGAGGAGGTGCTCTTCTGCGGCGATGCGCTCTTCCCGCAGGCGACGCTCGACCGCCATCCGATCCTCTTCTGCCACGACCTCGACGCCTGGCTGGAGACGCTGGCCGCCTTCCCCGCGCTGATGGCGCGCTACCGCCTCGTCCTGCCGGGGCACGGGGAGCCGGTGGAGGCCGAGGAGGCGCTGGCGCTGGCCGAGGCGAATGCCGACCGCCTGCGCGAAATCCGCGCCCGCGTGCTGGAGGCGCTGCGCGTCCCCGCCTCGCCGGAGGCGATCCTGGCGGAGGTGGCCGCCGCTTACGGCCTCGACTTCCCCTCGCCGCCCTTCCATCTCCTCTCGCGCGTAACCATCCTCGCCGCGCTGACCTCGCTGGAGCGCAGCGGTGAGGCCGAACCTTTCGTGGTGGACAACCGCCTGTTGTGGCGGCGGTGCTGAGCTTTTCGCAAGGAGGGCGACGATGGAGGAGGAAAAGAACATCTCGTCGGCAGGAGAGCGCTGTCCGCAATGCGGGATGAGCAATCCGGCGGAGGCGAGCTTCTGCATGCACTGTGGCGCGGCGTTGGCCTGGCCCGAATCGTCCATCCTCCGCCTGATGAAGCATCAGTTGGCGGACCTCGTCGATCAGTTGGTCAACCCCGTCTTCGCCTTCCTCAAGAGCGTCTGGCTCTTCTTCACCCATCCGCGCCTGCTGGCCAGGACGTTGGCCTCGCGCGAGAGACCGGCGGCGCAGTTGCCTTTCCCGCTCCACGGCATCTGGCGGCTCTTTTCGCCGGACGTGGTGCCTTACGTCCTCACGCCGGTGGAGTTCTTCTTTTCCGCCTTGCTCCTCGACATCGTGCTCGGAGGGCTGAGCGGGGAGGTGGAGGACTTCGCCTCGGAGACGGCGGAGCTTTTTGCGGAGATTCCTTCGGCCACGTCGCTCAGCGGCAGCGAGATGGAGCTTTTCTCCAACTTCACCCTGGAACTGCTGGTGCTCCTCATCTTCCTGATGCTCTTCGTGCTCACCTTAGTCATTGCGCAGAACTACCGTTTCTGGCTGGGCCGCCACCGCTCCGAGGAGGAGAAGGCTTTCTGGGGACGAATGGCCTATTTCCACTGGCTCTATGCCATCTCTGGCTGGCTGCTGCTCTCGCCGCTGGGCGACCGCCTGGTGGGGTACGGCGTTCCGCAGGCCGCCGTCAGTGCGGTGATGATTCTCTACTTCGCCATCTTCGCGCTCGCCGTCTTCGCGGAGGGCGGATGGGGGCGCTCTGTCGCGGCGTTGCTTTCGACGGGCGTCATCGCCCTCGTGGCCTGGGGGGTGTGGCTCGCGGTGGGGATGGTCGTGGTGGCGACGCTCTACGCCTTCCTGGTGCTGGGACTGGTCGCGCTCCTGGCGCTGCCGGGGTGGGTAACCTACCTCTGCCTGTGGCCGCTGCTCTTGGGCGGTCTCCTGCTGCTCTTGTGGGGATACCGCCGGTTGAGTGCGGCCCGCGGGCGGCGACGGCCCTCTGCCTCGCAAGAGCCTCGCGCCTGAACGCGCCCTCTCTTCCGCCTGCGGACGAATCGGGTATAATCCTTAGGCTTGCGAAGTAGTTTCCGAGGAGGTCGTATGCCCGCATTCGCCCGTTCTCTGCCGCGTGAGGAGGCCGATCTGCCGGAGTGGCCGCTGGATGTCTCGCCCGCCGAGAGCCGCCGTTCCTTTGTGCTGAACGCGCTCAACGGCTCGCTCTTCAACTTCGCCGAGACGCTGATGGATCCCAACCTGGTGCTCGTCTGGCTGGTCAGCGCGCTCACCTCCTCCAACCTGCTCATCGCGGCGATCAGCACCATCGGTGCGGGATCGTGGTTCCTGCCGCAGCTCTTCCTTTCCGGCTGGGTGCAGAGCAAATCGCGCACGATCGTCATCTACCGCTGGGCGGCGACCGTTCGTATCCTGACCTGGATGATGCTGGTGGCGTCCCTGTGGTGGATCGAGGATCGAGTGCATCTGCTGATCGCCTTCTTCGTCCTCTACACGGTGATGAAGCTGATGGCCGGTATGGCCGGTCTGCCCTTTATGGAAGTTACGGCGCGTACCGTTCCGGCCTGGTGGCGGGGGCGGCTCTTTGCCATCCGGCAGTTGCTCGGCGGGCTGCTGGGCCTGGTGGCCGGGTGGCTGGTCAAGCAGATGCTGGGGCGTTCGGTCTATCCTTTCCCGCGGAATTTCGCCGTCCTCTTCTTCATCGCCGCGCTTTCCGGGAGCCTGGCGCTGCTCATCTTCTCGCTGATCCGCGAGCCTGCCGGGAAGCCGCGCCCCGTCGCGCCCGTTCGGGAGCAGGTGCGGCGGGGATGGCGTGCGCTGCGGGAGGACAGGAACTTCCGCCACTTCACGCTGGGCCGGATGAGCCTTTTCTTGGGGCTGGTCGCCATTCCCTTCTTCACCATCGTCGCACGGCAAGTGCTGCAGGCTCCGAGCAGTGCCGCGGGGGAATATCTGCTCATTGCGACGATGACGGCCCTCGTCTTCAA
The DNA here is from genome assembly GCA_026991395.1 of Anaerolineae bacterium. Taxonomy (GTDB): domain Bacteria; phylum Chloroflexota; class Anaerolineae; order B4-G1; family SLSP01; genus JALXBP01. Next base: position 38,873 of record JALXBP010000057.1, read on the forward strand.
CTATCCCTTCGGCGTCCTCGTCGATCGCAAGGGCAAGCGATGGGGAATGCTGGTCGCCGCGACGGGCTGGGGGATCACCTCTGCCTTCGCGCTCTTCCTCGTCGTTGCTGCCTCGCGGGGCTGGCTGAGCCGATTTTCCTTCCCCCCTTACCGGCTGGCTTATCCGCTCTTCTTCCTGCGTGGCTTCTTCACCCCCTTCGACCGGCTGGCGGGCTACAACCTGCTGCTGGAGATCGCGCCGCAGCAGGATCGCATCCTCTACCTGGGCTTCGCCAATACGCTCTTCGGCCTCGTGATGCTGATGGGAACGTGGGGCGGGAAGATCGTCGATCGTTTCGGGCTGGCCTCGATCTTCGTCATCAGCATCGCGTTGAACGCTTTGGCCGCCTCTTTCTTCCTGCGCATTACCAAGGGGAGGGGGATGCGCAGGAAGTCGGTTTGACAAACGGCTTCCCCGGCCTATAATGAGGTTGCAAAGCGTCGAGCGGGACGAGTACCCGCCGGAAGGTGCCAGGGAGGGCAGGTCGAGACTGGAAGCCTGCCTCACCGGAAAGCGGCGAAAACCCCCCGCGAGCGCTTCCCTGAACGGCGAGGCCAAGTACGGGAAGACGGGTCGGCCCGTTACAGCCGCAGAGGGTCGGCGCAGCCGCGCCGGAACTTGGGTGGAACCGCGTGGAGCAAGCCCCACGTCCCAAGAGGACGCGGGGCTTTTTCGTTCAGCATCTTGAGGAGGTGTGAGATGGACCCACAAGCCTATCGTGAAAGCGAACTCTATCGCATCCGCCACTCGGCGGCGCATATGATGGCCGCCGCCGTGCTGGAGCTTTTCCCCGAAGCGAAGATCGCCATCGGCCCGCCAATCGAGCACGGCTTCTACTACGACTTCGACCTGCCCCGCCCGCTGACCCAGGAGGACCTGGAGCAGATCGAGGCGCGGATGAAGGAACTGATCGCGCAGAAGATCGACTTCCAGTACGAGGAGATCGAGCCGGAAGCGGCGCGGGAACTCTTCGCCGACCAGCCCTACAAGCTGGAGTTGATCGAGGATATCCTCCAGCGCGGCACCGACGAGTACGGCGAGAAGACGGAGAAGCCGGTGCTTTCCATCTACCGCAGCGGCCCCTTCGTCGATCTCTGCCGTGGGCCGCACGTGGCCAATACGAAGGAGATCAACCCGAAGGCGGTCAAGCTGCTCAGCGTGGCCGGGGCCTACTGGCGCGGCGACGAGAAGCGCCCGATGCTCCAGCGCATCTACGGCACGGCCTGGAAGAGGCCCAAGGAACTGCGCGAATACCTCCGCTGGCGCGAGGAGGTGCAGAAGCGCGATCATCGCCGCCTCATCAAGCAGCTCGACCTCATCTCCTTCCACGAGGAGGCCGGGCCGGGGCTGGCCTACTGGCATCCCAAGGGCGCGATGGTGCGCAAGCTGATGGAGGATTTCTGGCGCGATCGCCACATCGAAGGCGGGTACGATTTCGTCTACACGCCGCACATCGGCAAGGCTTGGCTCTGGGAGACCTCCGGCCATCTCGACTTCTACCGCGAGAATATGTACGCGCCGATGGACGTGGACGGGCAGGAGTACTTCATCAAGCCGATGAACTGCCCCTTCCACATCCTCATCTACAAGACGAAGCTCCGCTCCTACCGCGACCTGCCGCTGCGCTGGGCCGAACTGGGGACGGTCTATCGCTACGAGCGGAGCGGCGTCCTCCACGGGCTGATGCGCGTGCGCGGCTTCACGCAGGATGACGCCCACATCTTCTGCACGCCCGATCAGGTGGAGGAGGAGATCGTCCGCGTGCTGCGCTTCTCGCTCGATATGCTGCGTGCCTTCGGCTTCGAGACCTTCGAGGTCTATCTCTCGACGCGTCCGGAGAAGGCGGTCGGCGAGCCGGAGCGGTGGAAGGTGGCCGAGGCCGCCCTCCAGCGGGCCATCGAGGCGGAGGGGCTGGCCTACGAGGTGGACGAGGGCGGCGGCGCTTTCTATGGCCCGAAGATCGACGTGAAGATCAAGGATGCGCTGGGGCGTGCCTGGCAGTGCTCCACCATCCAGTTCGACTTCAACCTGCCGGAGCGCTTCGATATGACCTTCGTCGGCGAGGACGGGCGCGAGCATCGTCCCTTTATGATCCACCGCGCCCTCCTGGGTTCCATCGAGCGCTTCTTCGGCGTCCTCGTCGAGCACTACGCGGGGGCCTTCCCCGTCTGGCTCGCGCCGGAGCAGGTGCGCATCATCCCCATCGCCGACCGCCATCTGGACTACGCCCGCCAGGTAGAAGCCAAACTGCGGGCGGCCCACCTGCGCGTCCAGGTCGATAGCTCCTCCAGCCGGATGAACGCCAAGATTCGCGAGGCGCAGATGGAGAAAGTGCCCTTCATGCTCATCCTGGGCGACCGCGAGGTGGAGGAGGGGACGGTCTCCGTCCGCCTGCGCAGCGGCGAGAAGTGGAACGCGCTGCCTCTGGACGAGTTCATCGCCCGCGTTCAGGAGCAGGTCGAAAAGCGGCTCAACGGCTGATTGTCGGCAAACCGGAAGAGGCGCGGTCGAAGCCGCGCCTCTTGCGTTACGGGGCGGGCATAGTCACGAGGTGGACGGGGCGGCGGAGGGCCTGGGCGATGCTTGCCGGAGGAGTGCCGAGCAGATCGCACCCGTCCGGGCCGCGGAAGCTCGCTTCCGGCAGGAGGATGCGGTCGGCGGCGGGGCGTGAGCGGAGCGCGTGGATGATGTCGCGTGCGGTGAGCAGGCCCGCCACGGTAATCGTTTCACCGAAGGCGCGGTTTCCCACAGGGACGACGAGAGCCTCGATGCCCGTTTCGGCGTGGAAGCGGTGGGCGTAGTGCTGCAATCGAGGGGCGAAGAGCGTGCCGGTAACCCACGCCTGCCGCCGTCCGCCGAAGGCCCGCATCTGCTCGCGGAGTTGGGGCCAGTTTTCCGCGAAGGTGCGCACCATCCCCACGCCGTTCTCGTAGAGCGCAGGGATGCGCCCATCGTAGGCTTCGCGCGGCGGCGCTTCCCGTCCGGCACGCAGGAACCACTCGTCGGAGGGGTAGACGAAGCCGATGCCGAGACGTCCCCGCAGGCGCGTTTGCCACGCGAGCACCTGGTCCAGCACGGCGGCGGCCTCGTCGTCGCGGTAGGGCCGCAGCCGCGGATCGTGCCACCGCGTCAGCCCGACCGGTACGACGGTCAGATCGGCCACGCCCGGATGAAGGTCGGCCAGCGCCTCGATGGTGCGATCGAGGTGCGCGCCGTCGTTGCGCTCGGGGACGAGGACCGCCTGCGTGTGAACGGTGATGCCCATCGCCACCAGCCGCTGCAGGTCGTCGAGGATGTTGGCCGCCCGCGGATTGTGCATCAGCCCGACGCGCACCTCCGGCTCGACGGCGTGGACGGAGACGTAGAGAGGACTGAGGAACTGTTCCCCGATGCGCTCCCAGTCCTCCTCGCGGAGGCTGGTGAGCGTGATGTAGTTGCCGTGGAGGAAGGAGAGCCGGTAGTCGTCGTCCTTCACGTAGAGCGGATCGCGCAATCCCCGCGGCATCTGGCGCACGAAGCAGAAGTCGCAGGCATTGCGGCAGGTGTGGACTTTGTCCTCGAAGAGGAGGCGCTCGAAGTGTATCCCCAGGGGCTGGCCGTAGCGCCGTGCCGCCGTCAGTTCCAGCATGGCCCCCTCCCGTTCGATGCGGAAGGTGAGCAGCGGCTCGGAGGCGTAGATGTGCACATCGATCACGTCCCGCAGCGGATGGCCGTTGATGGCCAGCAGGCGGTCGCCCGCCCGCAACCCGGCTTCCGCTGCGACGCTCCCCGCTTCGACGGCGGTGATCTCCGCGGCAGGCTCTTTCGGCTCGTGCATCGCTCCGATTGTACAGGCGAAGCAGGGCGGAGCAACCGCACGCTGACCGGGAGCAGGTGCCGGACGAACGGCCATTGTCGGCGGGGGGATTTTATGTTATAATCAACGCGGGGATGAAAGGTTTCGACGGGGCAGATGGGTTGGAGGCTGCGAGCCGGGGAGGCTCCGTCCCCGTAACCCCAGGAGCGAAACAACAAGTGCCAACCCAATGGCCAACACGTGGGCGACGCCCGTCGCCGTTGCTGCGTAAGCAACGGTAGGGCATAGCCCCGAACGAACCGCTTTTGCGGTTCCGCCCCATCGGCATCGTGTCGGCGTGCCGGTGGTCGGCGACATAGAGCCGACATGCAACTTCCCCGACGCCGATAAGGGAAGCCAAGAATCATCGGCTGGCCCGGATGCGGCGAGGTCGGCTGCGACCCTCCGGGCGAGAAGAAGGTGCCGACTACGCTCGTAGACGCCTGCAGCAGTCTGTCTCGGACGCGGGTTCGATTCCCGCCATCTCCATCGGGGGGCCGGTATCGACCGGCCCTTTTCGTTGTGGGGGGAGCGATGGAAGCGTTGGTCATCATCAGCGGTGAGCGTTTCAGCGGCAAGAGCACCCTCTGTCGGCGTCTGATCGCCGTGGCAGAGGGGATGGGGGCCGTCGTGGCCGGTCTGCGGACGGAACTCGTCGATGCCCACACGCTGCGCGTCGTCGAGGTGCATACCGGCGCGAGCTATCCGCTGACCCGCCCCTGGCGGGAGGGCGCGGGGCCGCTGCGCGATTTCGTGATGGACGAAGCGGCGCTGGCCCGGAGCGATGCGGCGCTGGCGTCGGCGGTGCCCGCCGATCTCCTCGTCATCGATGAACTGGGGCCGATGGAACTGGTGATGGGGCAGGGATGGCGATCGGCCCTTCCACTTTTGCGAGGAGGGGCGTATCGCGTGGCGTTAGTCGTGGTCCGACCGTCGCTCGTCGCCCAGGCGTTGGCCGCCCTCGACCGTCCGATAACGACGACCGTCTGGGTAACGCCGGAAAATCGCGAAGCGCTCTTCGCCTTGCTAAGCGCCCGATTGGAGGGTATCATCCGAGGGGAGGGTGAGGCCGATGCGTGATGAGCCTTTTGGCGGGCTGTGGCTGTTGCAGCAGATGAGGGCCTTGTGGCGCAGAGGGCGCTTCCCCCAGTCCGTGCTCGTGAGCGGGCCGCCGGGGGCGGGCAAGGGGATGATAGCCCGTTACATCGCCCAGGCGCTGCTCTGCACGGCGGCGGTGGACGAGCGTCCGTGTGGACGGTGTGCGGCCTGTCGGCGTGTGGAGGGGGAGAGGCACCTCGATCTCCTCGTGCTCCGTCCGGAGCCGGGGCGGCCCTTTCGCATCGATCAGATTCGCGAGGCGGAACGCTTCCTGCGCCTGACGCCGCGTGAGGGGGCGAAGAAGGTCGTGATCATCGAGGATTTCCATCTGGCTACCGTCGCCGCGGAAAATGCGCTCCTCAAGACGCTGGAAGAGCCGCCGCCCTACGCCCATCTGCTCCTCACCGCCGATGAGGCGGCCCACCTCTTGCCCACGATCCTCTCGCGTGTGCGCCTTTTCCCGATGCGCCTGCTCCCCCCCCGGCAGGTTGCGGACGCGCTGAAGGCGAAAGGTGTCGGCGATGCGCTGGCGGCGGAGATCGCCGCGCTTTCTGCCGGACGGCTGGGCTGGGCGATGCAGGCCGCGGAAGAGCCTGCCGTGCTCGATGAGGCGCGGCAACTTGCGGACAGCCTCTTCCGCTTCCTGGAGGCGACGCTGCCGGAGCGTTTTGCCCTGGCACAGTCGTGGAGCCAGCGGGAGCAACTTCCTCTTCTGCCGACGCGGCTGGAGTACTGGCGCTTGCTGTGGCGCGATCTCCTGGCGATGCAGGCTTCTCCGCAGCGCTCGGAGGCCGACGCTTGCGGCCCTTGCAAAAAACTCGCCGCGCTCGTGCCCCGTCTCCCCCCCCGGAAAACGTTGCAACTTGCGCGGCTGTTGGGTGACGCCCTCGATGCATTGCGGCAGAATGTCAACCCGCGATTGCTGCTGGAAGTACTCGCCTTAGAGCTTCCTACGCTTCTTCCTCCGTCGGCATCGCAGTAGCCGTTGTCCCTTCGGCTTTTCTCGTCCCGATCACGGTGAGACGGACGGCCGTCCGCTCCTTCTCGTCGATCATCACTTCCGAGAAATGGGGCACGCAGACGATCTCGATGCCGTCCAACTCCAGGTACCCTCGCGCGATGGCTACAGCCTTGACGGCTTGGTTGACCGCACCGGCTCCGATGGCCTGCACTTCGGCATGGCCCTGCTCGCGGATGACACCCGCGATCGCCCCGGCAACCGAGGTAGAACGGGAGCTGGCTGCCACTTTGATGACACTCATTTTGGTTCCCTCCTTAGCGTTAAAGTTCGTAAATCCCCCCTAATCCGATGCATCTATTGTATAGAAAGTAGGATTATTTGCAAGTGATAATTCCTGCTTTGGACGGGACAATTCCCTGCAGAGCGAGCCTCGAGTGATTGTCAAACGCCCCATCGGGATTATACTGGCTTGCCCGGCGGGGCGGTTACCCCACTCGCACGACCTTAACGGCATCGATGATGCCGACGATTATGCTTGCAAGGAGATGAAAAGATGGTCAATGCGGAGCATGCGGTGGAGCAGGAGACAGACCTCATCCATCCTGCTTCACCAAGGACAACGGTACAGGTTACCTTCGACGATGGCCGCACCTTCGAGGGGCCGGTGGGGACGACGTTAGAGGCTTTCATCAAGATCGCCTATCCTGCTCCCGAGGTTCCCATCATCGTCGCACTGGTGGACGGCAATCAATTGCGCGAGCTAACGTGGCCCGTCGTGCGTGATTGCCGCGTCAAGCCCGTTTTCCTGACCGACTCGGACGGTGTGCGCATCTATCGCCGCTCTCTCACCTTTATGATGATCGCCGCCCTGCATCGGCTCTTCCCCGGGGTCGAAAGCGTCGTCGATCACTCGCTGCCCTTTGGCGGCTATTTCTGCGAGGTGCGCAACCGCTCCCCGCTGACGGAGGAGGAACTGAAGACGCTGGAAGCCGAGATGCGCCGTATGGTCGAGGAGGACATCCCCATCCACCGCGAGCAGGTGCCCGTAGAGGAGGCCCTGCAGGTCTTCCGCGAACGCAACGAACTCGATAAAGTGGCCCTCTTCCAGTCGCGCCGCGGCCACGCGACCAAGGATTACCTGCAGCTTTACAACCTCGACGGGTACCGCGACTATTTCCACGGCTACATGGTGCCTTCCACCGGCTATCTGCGCCTCTTCCGCCTGATGCGCTGGGGCGACGGCTTCATCCTCCAGTTCCCGCGCCGCGAATCGCCCACCGTGCTCAAGGAGCCGATCCATTCGCCGCAGCTCATCAACGTCTTCCGCGAGTACGGCCGCTGGCTGCGCCTGCTGGGTGTGGAAAACGTCAGCGAACTCAACGCGGCCGTGGCCAGTGGCGATATCCGCCGCGTCATCCTGGTTTCGGAAGCCTTGCACGAGCAGCGGATCGCCGAGATCGCCCATCAGATCTGGATGCGCCGCGGCGATGTGCGGCTGGTGCTCATCGCCGGTCCCTCCTCGTCGGGCAAGACGACCTTTTCCAAGCGGCTGGGGGTGCAGCTTCTGGCCCATGGCCTGCGTCCTTTTGCCCTGGAGATGGATAACTACTTCGTCGATCGGGAAAGGACGCCGCGCGACGAGAACGGCGATTACGACTTCGAGGCGCTGGAGGCGCTCGACCTCGATCTCTTCAACGAGCACCTGCAGAAGCTGCTCGACGGGCAGGAGGTGCAGCTTCCCAGGTTCAACTTCCAGAAGGGCCGCCGGGAGCCGGGCGAGGTGGTCAAGCTGGGGCCCGAGCACATCATCATCGTCGAGGGGATCCATGGTCTCAACCCGCGGCTGGTGCATACGATCCCCTGGGAGCGAATGTACCGCATCTTCGCCTCGGCGCTGACGCAACTGAACCTCGACCGCCACAATCGCGTGCCGACGACCGACACGCGGCTCATTCGGCGCATCGTGCGCGACGCCCGCACGCGCGGCTACAGCGCCGCCGACACGCTCGGACGATGGGACAGCGTGCGCCGCGGGGAGAAGAAGCACATCTTCCCCTACCAGGAGTATGCCGACGTGATGTTCAACTCGGCGCTGGTGTACGAACTGGCCGTGCTCAAGCCCTTTGCCGAGCCGCTCTTGCTCCAGGTCGATCCCGACTCGCCGCAGCGTGTCGAGGCCAAGCGGCTCCTGGCCTTCCTGCAATGGTTCCGCCCCGCCGAAACGCGCTACGTGCCGGAAAATTCCCTCCTGCGGGAGTTCGTCGGCGGGCTGGCTCTGGAAGACCTGCGCCTGGAATAGGTCGCTGCGATGCGTTGTCCTTCCTGCGGTGCCGAGGTCGAGGGAGAAGGGCGGATGCTCTGCCCTTCCTGCGGCGCGCCGCTCCAGCCGTCGCCGCCCTCGCCCCCTCGCCGCCGCCTCTGGCTCAACCGTCTGCTCTGGGCCTTGGCCGCCGTCGCCGCACTGGCCTTGACCGTCGCGCTGGCGGGCTATGCCGGTCTCTATTTCGGGGAGCGCGACCGCGAGTCGCAGCGTCAGGCCACCATCCAGGAGCATTACCAGGCCGGTCTGGAGGCGATGAACGCGGGCGAATACGAGATGGCGCGGGCACACTTCCGGTACATCCTGCGCCTCGATCCGGACAATGCGATGGCGAAGCAGGGGATCGCGGAGGTCGAAAGCCGTCTGGCCGCACGCCCTACTCCGACCTCGGAGGTGGTCAGGCCGCTGGCCGATCAGCTTTGGGAGAAGGCGAAGGCCGCCTACGACGAGGAACGGTGGGAGGAGGCGGCCTCGCTGCTCACGCAGTTGCGCTCGCTCGATGCCGAGTATCACGCCGACGAGGTGGAGGAGATGCTCTTCCGCAGCCTCTACAACGCCGGTATGGCGCTGCTGGATGAGGATCAACTGGAGGAGGGCATCTTCTACCTCGATCGCGCCGTCGCGCTCCGCCCGCTGGACGAGGAGGCCGCCTACCAGCGCAACCTCGCCGCCCGCTACCTGGCGGCGATGAACCTCTGGGGGGTGGATTGGGAGGGGACGATCGAGGCGCTGAAGGAGCTTTACGCCATCGCGCCGAACTACAAGGATGTCTATCAGCGCCTCTACCAGGCCTACGTGGAGTACGGCGACAGCCTGAGCGAGGCGGGGGAGATGTGCCCGGCGGAGATGGCCTACACCGAGGCGTTGCGCCTTTACGCCGACCAGACGGTCGAGAGCAAGCGAGAGCAGGCGGCACAGGTCTGCCTCGTCGCCACGCCGACCGCCGCCAACGGCGCGCAGCCGGTCCTCACGCCCCAGCGTATTCCGGGCTTCAATGTCGGGCGGTTGGCCTATCCCGTCTACAATGCGGAAAGCGGCTTCTACGACCTCTTCGCCCTCTACGACAACGGGCGCATCCTGCGGGTCGCCGTCAGCGCCGATCAGCCGTGGTGGGAGTGGGGGACGGGGCGCGTCATCTACCGCGACAGGATGAACAACGCCTTCTCGATGGTCTTGCCGGAGGAGGGCGTCCCACTGCTGCTGATGAGCGCCGATGGCAAGGCTTGGCCGACGCTTTCGCCGGACGGCACGCGCCTGGCTTACGCCGCGCCGGATGCCGCGGGGGTCTGGTCGATCTACATCGTGCCGCTCGACGGCAGTGGCGAGCCGCGTCGGCTGGCCGAGGGCTGGTCTCCGGCCTGGGGGCCGACGGGGCTCATCGCCTACACGGGCTGCGAGGCCGACGGGACGACGTGCGGCATCTTCCTCGTCGATCCCGACGGTGACGCGTCGCCGCGCCGCCTGACCGGCTCGATGGACGACACCGCCGTGGCCTGGGCTCCTGCGGGCAACCTGATGGCCTACATGACCGACGTCTCCGGCAATTGGGATGTGATGCTCCTCAGCCCCGAAGGAGGGGTCGTGCCTTTCACCACCACGCCGAGCGACGATGGTCTCCCCGCCTGGGCACCGGATGGAAGCGGGCTGGCTTTCGTCAGCAATCGGGACGGCAAGTGGGCGATCTACGTGGCCGACACGAGCGGGCAGAACGTGCAGCGCATCGTCGATCTGGGCGAGCAGATGCCCGCGTGGGACAATCAGCGTCTGGCCTGGGCACCGTGAGGATGAGCGGCACGAAACCTCGGCATTCATCGAGGGCGTGGGGATGGTGGGTTGCCCTGCTGCTGGCCGCCTATCTGCTGCGGCTGGCCGGTATCACCGCGCAGGGGATGTGGCGCGACGAGGTCGATGCGCTCCGCTTCGCCACGGCACCGTGGGGCGATCTCCTGGCGAGCTTTACCCGTCCCGGATGGAACGGGCCTTTCTACTTCTTCCTCCTGCGTTTCTGGGCGGCGGGGGCCGGGAAGAGTGCCTTCGCGTTGCGCTACTTTTCCCTGCTCTGGGCCTTGCCCTCGCTTCCTCTCCTCTTCCTGCTGGGGAGGCGGCTGGTGAAGGAGGCCGCGTGCATTGCCGTCATCCTCTTCGCCGCCGCTCCCTACTTCGTCTGGTATGCGCAGGAAGTCAAGATGTACACGATGGTGCCGACGCTCGTGCTGCTGGCGCTCTACGCGCTGGAGCGTGCGGCGAGGGGCGGGCGGGGATGGTGGTGGCTCGTCCTGGCCGCGACGAGTTTGGCCTTCTACACGCACATCCTCGCCGCGCTGCTCGTTGCCGTGGAGGTGGTGTGGTACGTCCTCATCCCCCGCCGTGCCCCCGGCGCGTGGAAGGGGGCCGCTTTGACGTTAGCCGCATTGACGCTGCCCTACCTGCCGCTGCTGCGCTGGGAGCTTCCGCTGCTGATGCAGCATCGCGAGACGGGCTATCCGGCCCTCACCTTGTGGACGATGGTGCAGATTCTCGTCAACGGCTGGAGTTCCGGCATCGTGGGGCGCTACGCGACGTATGCCGCTTTCCTGTTCATCACGCTGCTGCTGGCGGGGACAGGGGCGTTGCTTGTCCGTCGTCCCCGTGCGGCGCTGCGGCTTTGGGCCTGGATGACGCTGCCGCTCTTGGCCGTCTGGCTGGTCTCCTTGCGCGGCCCCATCTTCACCGATCGCTACCTGATCTGGTCGGCACCGGCGTATCTCCTCCTCGTGGCGGCCGGCTGGTCTCTGTTGCATCGGGAGGCCAGGCGGGTGGCGGCCGTCGTCCTCGCCATCCTGCTCGTCCTGGACGGGGTGAACATCGTTGCGCAGGCGCAGCAGCCGATCAAGCCGCAGTTCGAGCAGGCGGCGGCCTACGTGGCAACCCACCGTGCTCCCGATGAGCCGCTCCTCTTCCAAATCCCCTACAATCACTTCGTCTTCGACTACTACTACACCGATCCCCTTGCCCCCTGGCTGGGTGCTCCCTACACCAACTGGCTGACGGATGACGGCACCTACCTCATCGACGAGGGGCAACTGGATGAGCAGATGCGCGAACTGCTGCACGGCGTCCGCTCCTTGTGGCTCATCTATTCCGAGGCCGATCTCTACGATGCCCGCGAGCTTGTCCGCCACTGGCTCGACGCTCACGCCCGCCTGGATCGCGTGCAGCGCTTCTACGGCGTAACCGTCTTCCACTACACCTTCGAGACGCCGCCTTGAGCCGCCAGCCGTTTGAAGCGCCGCTCCTCCTGTGGTATACTTTGCTTACGGGCGCGGCGTGTGTGCGCCCCGTCATTTCCGGGTGAGGAGGCTATGGCGACTATCGACGGCTTGGCGGAATTCATCGCCGCGCTGCTCTTCTTCGGCATCGTCATTGCCGTTGCCTGTTTGCGCCTCCATGCCCCTCGCTTGCTCCCCGACTGGCCCTTTGCGCCCTTCGCCCTCTTCGCCCTCTCCGAGGTCGTGACTGCGCAACTTCCCCCCTTCCCGCAGGGGGGCTGCACGCGGGTGGTGACGGAAGGGCTGGGTGGCGGCGCTCTCTTGCTCTTCGGCGTGGAGGTGCTGCGCGGACGGCTGGCGTGGCGTCATCGGGGGATCGCGCTCGGCGCGGCCCTCCTGCTTCTCGCTGTGCTCTGTCGCTTCTGGCGCACGGAGCCGCTCCACGCGGTCGTGCATCGCCTCTTTCCTCTGCCCGCGGGGAGCCTCGCCGCCTATGCTCTCTATCGCGAGGAGGGGCGGCGTGAGGAGGAACCCTTCGCCATGCCGATCTGGATGATGATTGCGGCAACGCTCCTCGTGGCCCTGCTCCCGTTGGCGGAGGGCCTCTGGCCGTCGCTCTACTCCCTGGGTATGGCGGGCAGTGCAGCCCTCCTCTTCGGCGGCTTTGGCTGGCTGGGCCTCCGTCGGCAGGCGCATATGAGGGTCTGGCTCGGTGAGGTCGAGCGGGCGCAGTGGCTCGCCGCCGAGCGTGAGCGCATCAGCCGTGAGTTGCACGATGGCGTCATCCAGGCCATCTACGCCGCCGGTCTGATGGTGGAGGGGGCCAAATACGAGATGGAGCGCCATCCCGATCGCGCTATGCACCACCTGGCGCAGGTTACGGCCACACTCGACGAGACGATCCGCGATATTCGCCGCTACATCTTCGATCTGCGCGGCGATGTGAGCGGCGAGGCCCTCGTCCCCAGTCTGCGCAAGCTGCTGCAGGAATTCGAGGCCAACACCTATCTCGAAACGACCTTCAGGGTGATCAATGAGCCTGGCGGGCCGCTGCAGCGGGAGCGGCAGCAGCATCTCTATCAGATCGTGCGCGAGGCTCTGAGCAATGTCGCACGCCACGCGCACGCGCGCAGCGTGACGTTGACGCTCGTCTATTCCGACGAGGGGATCGATATCCGTATCGCCGACGACGGCATCGGTATGGGGCGCATCCCGCTCAACAAGGGCTACGGCTTGCGCAACATCCGCGAACGGGTCCGCTTGCTGGACGGGACGATGAAGATCGAAAGTGCACCGGGGCAAGGTGTTACGCTGCACATCAGCGTATCCTACGGTTGAGAAAGGGGGCGGACGTGCTGCGAGTGCTCATCGTGGATGATCACGAAGTCGTGCGGCTGGGATTGCGGGCCTTGCTCAGCCGCCACGAGAACTGTCTGGTCGTGGACGAGGCCGGATCGGCGGACGAGGCGGTGGAGAAGACGCGGGAGCATCGCCCCGACATCGTGGTGATGGATGTGCGGATGCCCGGCAAGAACGGCATCGAGGCATGCCGCCAGATCAAGGCGGAGTTGCCGGAGACGAAGGTGATTATGCTCACCTCCTACGCCACCGATGATCTCCTGATGGATGCCATCGCCGCCGGAGCGTCCGGCTACGTTCTCAAAGAGGTCGGCAGTGACGAATTGCTGCGGGCCATCGAATGCGTCGGGCAGGGCGAGGCGATGCTCGATCCCGCCGTAACCCACATCGTCCTCGAACACCTTCGCAAGGCCGCCTGGCAAGAGAAAGCCGCCGCCTTCGCCGATCTGACCCCGCAGGAGTTGCGTGTGCTCAACCTCGTGGCCGAGGGCAAGACGAACAAGGAGATCGCGCGTCTCCTCTACTTGGGCGAAGGGACGGTGCGCAACTACGTGAGCAGCATCCTCAGCAAGCTGGGGGTCACCAATCGCGCCGAGGCTGCTGCGTATGCCGTCCGCCATCATCTCGCCGACTACCTGGACGATCTCGCATAGGCTTATCGGGGAACATCCCCTTCATCACGCGAAAGGAGCCAAGATGGGCAAGAAGCAGGCCAAGACAGGTGTCGATCTCATCGTCAGTGCTGACTTCGTTCTCACGATGGATGAGCAGTTCTCGCTCTACACGCCGGGCGCGGTCGCCGTCCGCGGCGATACGATCGTCGCCGTGGGCGACAAGGAGGCGATCACCGCGGCATACGAGGCCGGAGAGATGGTGGACGCAGGGAATGCCGTTTTGATGCCCGGCCTCGTCAACGTGCACGGCCATGCGCCGATGACGCTCTTGCGCGGCCTGGCCGACGACCTCCGCCTCGATGTCTGGTTGATGGGCTACATCATGCCCGTGGAGCGCCACTTCGTAACGCCGCACTTCAGTTGGCTGGGCACCCAGCTTGCGGCGGCGGAGATGATCCGCTCCGGCACGACCACCTTCATGGATATGTACTACTTCGAGGAAGCCGTGGCCGATTCCGCCGCGCAGGCCGGGCTGCGGGCCGTCTGTGCGCAGACGATCCTCAAATTCCCCGCACCCGATGCGATGAGCTACGAGGAGGAACTGAGCCGCGCCCGCGATTTCGTCGTCCACTGGAAGGGCCATCCGCTCATCGTGCCCGGCGTCGCGCCGCACGCGCCCTACACGGTAACCGAAGACCTCCTCGCAGGCGCGCTGGCCATCGCCCAGGAGTACGACGTGCCGCTCCACATCCACTTAGCCGAGACCGCCTTCGAGGTGGAGGGCCATCGCAAGCAGTACGGCGTCCGTCCCGTCGCCTGGCTGGAGGCGCTGGGTCTCTTCGAGGCCAAGGTTACGGCGGCGCACTGCGTCCACCTCAACGAGGAGGAGATCGCCATCCTCAAGGCCCACAACGTCGGCGTGGCGCACAATCCCAGCAGCAACCTCAAGCTGGCCAGCGGGATCGCCCCCATTGCGCAGATGCTGGCGATGGGCGTCAACGTCGGCGTGGGGACGGACGGCCCGGCGAGCAACAACGACCTCGATATGATCGAGGAGATGCGGCTGGCAAGCCTCCTCGCCAAGCAGCAGGCCAACGACCCGACCGCGCTCCCCGCCCGCCAGACCCTGGCGATGGCGACGATCCTCGGTGCCCGCGCGATGCACATCGAGCACCTCGTCGGTTCGCTGGAGCCGGGCAAGCGGGCCGATATGATCACCATCGAGATGGGGGACGTGCGCCATCAGCCCTACTTCCGCCGCGACCGCGAGAGCATCTACTCGCGCATCGTCTACGCCTCCCACGCTTCCGACGTGCGCGACGTGATGGTCAACGGGCGCTGGCTGATGCGCGACCGCAAGCTCCTCACGCTGGAACTGGAGCCGCTCCTGGCCGAGGTCGGCGAACTGGCCCAGGCCGTGGATACCTTCCTCATCCACCGCGAGGGGAGCGTGCTGAGCAAGCTCCTGGCCATCGGCAACGTGGCGCAGGAGCAGACCTTCGAGGTGCAGGTGAAGGCCGCGGTGGACGATCTGGCGGCGGTCGAGGCGCGTATGCTGGCCGACGAGGCGATCACCGTTACGCGCAACTCGATGCGCCCGCAGTTCGACACCTACTTCCTCTTCGACGACGAGGAGGGGAGCATCCTCCGCCACCGCGAGGACGAGGTGCACGATCTGGAAAGCGGCGAGCTGATCACCGTCATCTACCGCCTGACGCTGACGACGGCGAAGAAGGAGCGGGAGTACGAGAACTCCATCCTCCTCTCGCGCTCGCGCTTCGACGCCCCCGCCGACCGCAGCCTGCGCTTCTACCGCGAGTACTTCCGTCCCAAGCGGATCATCGAGGTGCAGAAGGAGCGCCGCCGCTACCACATCCGCTTCGGCGGCACCGATTTCGCCGTCAACTTCGACCGCATCACCAAGCCGCCGCTGGGCAGCTTCGTCGAAATCAAGAGCCGCACCTGGTCGCGGCAGGATGCGGAACGCAAGGCCGCGCTGATCGGCGAGCTGATCGAACGGCTGGGGCTGGACAAGAGCCGCATCATCAAGGAAGAGTATGTCCAACTGGCGCAGGAGGCGGCGGAGGCGTGAGTATGCGCTACATCGACAATCCCAACACCGATCCGGCGCTCAATATGGCGCTGGAGGAGTACCTGATGACCGCGCCGAAGTTCGCGGCGATGGAGGAGCCGCTGGTGATGCTCTACTTCAGCGCTCCCTCCGTGCTCGTCGGGCGGCATCAGAATACCTTCGAGGAGGTCGATCTCGACTACGCGGAGGCGCACAAGCTGCCGGTCGTGCGGCGGCGCAGCGGGGGCGGGGCCATCTACGAGGATTTGGGAACGCTCATCTTCGCCTTCATCACCCCCTACCGGCGCGACAACGTGCGCAACTTCCGCCGTTTCACCGCGCCCGTCGTCGCCACCCTGCAGGCGCTGGGGCTGCCTGCCGAACTGAGCGGGCGCAACGACATCCTCATCGACGGGCGCAAGGTCTCCGGCTCGGCGCAGTACACCGACGGCAAGCGGATGGTTACGCACGGGACGCTCCTCTTCGACACCGACCTGGAGGCGCTCACGCAGGCGCTGCGCGTCAAGACGGACAAGATCGCCTCCAAGGGACTGAAGTCCATCCGCAGCCGCGTAACCAACATCCGCGAGCATCTGCCGCGCGACATGTCGGTGTCGGAGTTCCGCCAGGCCCTGCTGCGCGGCCTCTTCCCCGACGACCCCCTCCCCGAGCTGACGCTGACAGCAGAGGATTGGGCCGGGGCCGAGGCGATCGCCGCGCGTCGTTACCGGCAGTGGTCGTGGAACTTTGGCCATTCGCCCAAGTTCAACGTGCAGTTGCGCGAGCGGCTGCCGCTGGGCGAGATCGACGTGCGCCTGGAGGTGCGCAAGGGCCTCATCACCGAGGCGAAGATCTACGGCGACTTCTTCGGCGAGCGCGAGATTGCTGAACTGGAAACCTTGCTGCGGGGGCGGCGCTACCGTCGCAGCGATTTGGCCGCCGCGCTGGAGGGGGTCGATCTGACGGCCTACTTCGGCGACATCACCGTGGAACGGTTTCTCGACCTGCTCGTTCCCTGAGCGGTCTCTGGCCTTCCGTGAAGTGTCCAATTTCACTCAAGGAGGTTCTCGTATGAAGAAACGGCTGTTGCTCACCGTGGCGATGCTCTTCATCGCCGCCCTGATCCTCTCCGCCTGCGGGCCGAAAGAAGCGGCCCTCGGCAGCGAGGAGAATCCCATCGTCTGGTCGTTCGTCCCCTCCGGCGAAATGGAGCGCGTCTCCGCCGGTGCCCAGCACGTCGCCGACCTGCTCCACGAGGAGACGGGGCTGTATTTCCGCACCAACGTGGCGACGGAGTACGCCGGGGTCATCGAGGCGATGTGCAGCGATCCGCCGGAAGCGCATATGGGCTCGCTGGCGACCTTCGCCTACGTCCTCGCCGCCGACCGCGGCTGTGCCGAAGCGGCGCTCGTCTCCGTGCGCTACGGCAGCCCCACCTACAACGGCCAGATCATCGTCCGCGCCGACAGCGGCATCCAGAGCGTGGCCGACCTGAAGGGCAAGACCTTCTGCCGCCCCGATCCCCTTTCCACCAGCGGCTGGATCATCCCGATGCTCACGATGCGGGCCGCCGGAATCGACCCGGAGACCGACCTCGCCCAGATCGTCGATGCCGGAAGCCATGACGCCGTCGTCGCCGCCGTCTACAACGGCGACTGCGACGCGGGCGCGACCTACGTGGACGCCCGTTCGCGCATCGAGGAAGACCATCCCGACGTGATGGATGTGGTGGTCCCCATCGAGATCACCCCGCCCATCCCCAACGACGGCGTCCAGTTCGTCCCCTCGATGCCGCAGGACCTGCGCGACAAGATCGTCCAGGGGCTCCTCGCCATCGCCCAGACGGAGGAGGGCCAGGCGGCGTTGAAGGAAGCCTACCAGTGGAACGGCCTGGAGGTACACGACGACTCCTTCTACGATCCCTTCCGCCAGGTGCTCCAGGCTTCCGGACTGGACATCGAATCGCTGATGCAGGACAAGTAAACCGAACGGGGGAAGCATGCTCGAAGTCAGGCACTTGACGAAGATCTACGACGACGGAACGGTCGCCTTGCGCGATGTGAGCTTCACGGTGGAGGAAGGCGCTTTCCTCGTCATCATCGGCTTGAGCGGTTCGGGCAAATCGACGCTCTTGCGCTGCATCAACCGGCTGATCGAACCCACGGAAGGCCAGATCATCTGGGATGGTGTCGATATCACCGCCGCCGATGCACGAGAGTTGCGGCAGATTCGCCGCCGCATCGGGATGATCTTCCAGCACTTCAACCTCGTGCGCCGCTCCACCGTCCTGACCAACGTCCTCGCCGGACGGCTGGGCTACGTCAACCCGTGGATGAGCCTGCTGCATCGCTTCCCCCGTCGGGATCATCAGATGGCGCTCCAGGCGCTGGAGCGGATGGGCATCCTCGACCAGGCGCACAAGCGTGCCGACGAACTGAGCGGCGGCCAGCAGCAGCGCGTCGGCATCGCCCGCGCGCTCGTGCAGGAGCCGCAGCTCATCCTCGCCGATGAGCCTGTCGCCAGCCTCGACCCGGTCCTCGCCCACTCCATCCTCGGAGACCTGGAGCGCCTCAATCGGGAGGAGGGCATCACCGTGCTCTGCAGCCTCCACTACCTCGACCTGGTACAGCGCTATGCGACGCAGGTCATCGGGCTGCGGCAGGGCCGCATCGTTTACGAGGGAACGGCGGAGGACATCCGCCGTATCACCGATGCGGAGTTCAGGGAGATCTACGGCGAAGAGGCCCAGCGTATCGGCGGGAGCATCGCCGGTTCGCTGCACGAGGAGGAGAAAGCATGACCTTGGAGGAAAAGAAGCTCCCGCAGGGGGTCGAGGTGGACGAGGCACTGCGCAAGGCCATCGAATCGCACCTGGATGCACGGGGCAAGCTCGCCTGTGCCCAGGCTTTCCGCATCGCCGAGGCGCTCGACCTGCCGCCGCTCACCGTCGGCCAGGCGGCGGACGTGCTGCAGATTCACCTCACGCGCTGCCAGATCGGCCTCTTCGGCTATCCGCAGGGCAAGGGGTGGAAGGGCACCGCCATCCCCGAACGGCCCATCCCCGAAGGGCTGGAGGCGGCTATCCGCGCCGAACTGGATGAGCAGGGGCACATCGGCTGCGCCCAAATCTGGGCCATCGCCGCGCGGATGCACCTGCCGAAGATGGTCGTCGGCTACTGGGTGGACAGGCTGGGCTACAAGATCACGCCCTGTCAGTTGGGCGCTTTCTGAGCGGGCGGGGCTTTCCTCCAACCGTCGCCGCCCTTTCTGTCCCCCGTCCGGGTGAGAAACGGTTCTTCTGTTCTGTCACGAGGAGGTCGGGATGAAGATCGCACGCGGGTGGATGCTTTCGTTGCTTGGTGCTCTGCTCTTCGCCGTGCTCTGGGGGCTGGGGGCGAAGGGGCCGCTCACCGCCGCTCCGCACGCCACCATCATCGTCGATGGGCAGATCGATGCGGCCTACGGCGATCCGCTGGCGGTGGATGCGACCGGAGACGGCAACGGCAACGCGGTGATGGACTTGGGCAGCCTCTACGTGGCCTCGGATGCCGACTATCTCTACGTCGCCTTCACCGTCAACGCCGACATCGCCGCGACGGACTGGGGCAAGTACGTCATCTACATCGACACGACGGGCGACGCGCAGGGAGCTACCTCCGATGCCTGGACGCGCAACGTCGTCGCCGACGATCCGCACAAGCCGGAGTACGGCCTCTACTCCTGGGTCGATTGCGCGACCTACGATGCCTCCTGCACGCAGTTCTGGCGCTGGGACGGCGGCGGCTGGACGCAGGACGGCACGCTCGATGCGGCGGCACGTGGCAGCGGCTCTACCTCCGTTCTGGAGTGGAAGATCGCCCGCAGCCGCCTGGGCAATCCCGACGCGCTCTGGCTGGAGGTCTGGTGTACCGGCGGCGGCAGTTCCGACAACGCCCAGGATACGATCAACGACCCGGCGGAGGACTGGAACGCCACCGACTGGAGTTCCACCGCGCATCTGGCCGTCTCCACCGACTACGCCTTCGCGCCCTTCGCGCTCCATCTCTTCACGCCTGCCGACGGGGCCTTCTTCCCTGCGCCCGGCATTACCCTGACGGGGCAGGTAACCCCGGCGACCGGTGCCGTCGTCACCGTCTCGCTCGACGGGCGGGCGCTCTTCACCCCCACGGTGGACGGGACGGGGCGCTTTACCCAGCCGCTGACGCTGGCGCGGGGCGGGAACACGATCACCACCACCGCCCGCCGTGGCGATGCGCAGTTGATGGACGTGCGACGGGTCTATTTCGGCGCGGAGCACGACGACAACGTGATGTGGTACGGTCTCCTCCACAACACGCGCAATCCCGACTACCGCTCGCCGGGCGGGGCCGTCCCCGCCGGAACGCCGGTTACGCTCCGTCTGCGCACCTACAGCGGCGATGTAACCGACGTCAGCCTGCGGCTCTACGACGACCGCCGCGATACGGCGCGGATTGTGCCGATGACGCTGGAGCGCTCGGCGGACGGCTACGATTTCTGGAGCCTGACGGTAACGCCCACCGAGCCGACCGTCCTCTGGTATCGCTTCATCGTCCGCGACGGCAGCGATACCGACTTCTACGAGGACGACTTCCTCGATCCCGACGGAACCTATCGCGGCTATCGCGAGGGCGGCGCGGGCATCGCCTACGAGGCAAGCCCCGACCTCTCCTTCCAGCTTACCGTCTACGACCCCGCCTTCCGGACGCCCGATTGGCTGAAGGAGGCGACGCTCTACCAGATTTTCCCCGACCGCTTCCGCAACGGCGATCCGGGCAACGATGTCATCAGCGGGACGCATCCCTTCTACGACAATCCCCACGGCGGCATCACCTACACCACCTGGAACAGCCGCGTCATCGACCCGCGCGACCCGGCCTCGCCCTACGCCGACCGCTGGTGCGAAGATTTCTACGGCGGCGACCTGGAGGGGATTACCGAGAAGCTCGACGAACTCCGCGCGATGGGGATCACGGCGCTCTACCTCAACCCCGTCTTCCTCTCGCCCTCCAATCACAAGTACGACACCGCCGACTACGAGCAGGTCGATCCGCACCTCGGCGGCGACGCGGCGCTGCGGGCGCTGCTCACGGCGGCGCAGGCGCGGGGGATGCACGTCATCCTCGACGGCGTCTTCAACCACACCGCCTCCGACAGTCGCTACTTCGACAAGTATAGCCGCTATGATGACGTGGGCGCTTACGAATCGCAGGCCAGCCCCTACTTCGACTGGTACACCTTCGACGAGTGGCCCGACGACTACCGCGCCTGGTGGGGCTACGATACGCTCCCCATCCTCCGCTCGGCCAATCCCGCCGTGCGCACCTACATCTACAGCGGGACGGGGGCCATCGCCACGCGGTGGGTGCTCAGCGGCACGGCGGGCTGGCGGCTCGACGTGGGCGGCGACATCGACCCCGGCCTGACGCGCGACCCGGCCAACGACTACTGGGAGGGCTTCCGCGCGGCGGTGAAGGCTGCCGACCCCGAGGCCGTCATCATCGGCGAGGAGTGGGGCGACGCCACGCCCTGGCTGCTGGGGCAGGAGTGGGACGCGGTGATGAACTACCGCTTCCGCAGCGCCCTCCTCTCCTTCCTCCGCGAGCGCCGCTACGAGGACAACGACAACAACACCGCCTCCTACGGCGGCGTCCTCGACCCCATCACGCCCTCCGAGTTGAATGCCTGGCTCCACAGTCTGGAGGAGGACTATCCCCCCGAAGCCTGGGCGGCGATGCTGAACCTGCTCGACAGCCACGACACCAACCGCCTGCGCTTCGTGCTCGCCAAGGGACAGCGCGGCGAGGATACGGCGCACCTGCCCTACAATCCGGCGACCGACCTCAGCCCTGCCGAGGTGGACGCCTACCAGCGGCTCATCGCGCTGCTGCAGTTCACCCTCCCCGGTGCGCCGATGGTCTACTACGGCGATGAGGTAGGCGTGGATGCGCCGGGGGCCTGGTACAACGGAAAGTGGGAGGATGATCCCTACAACCGTGTCCCCTTCCCCTGGGAGGACGAGCCGGGCTACTACACGCAGCGCCCGACGATCACGCAGACCTACCACCTGCTGGGCGAGGTGCGGCAGGCCATCCCCGCGCTGCGTCTCGGCGACTTCCGCACCCTCCTCGTGGATGACGAGGCAAAGCTCTACGCCTACGCCCGTCGCGCGGACGATGAGGTGGCGCTCGTGCTCGTCAACCGCAGCGATGCTTCCCAGACGGCGACGTTGAACCTGCGGGGCTATCTGGGCTACGGCGTCGTCCTCTCCGATGCGCTCGCCGCCGTGCCGACGACCTTCACCGTGGGGACGGACGGGCGGCTCGTCCTGGCGGTGCCGCCGATGTGGGGGCGGGTGCTCGTCCCCGTGGCCGGGGACTGGACGCCGCCCGCCGCGCCGACCGACCTGACGGCGGAGGAGGGCAGCGGCGAGGTGCGCCTGAGCTGGTCGGCGGTGAGTGGCGCGACGGCCTACCAGCTCTACCGCGCCCCTTTCAGCGGCGGGGACTACCGCCTGGTGACGACCACCACGGCGACGGCCTTCACCGATACGGAGGTGGTCAACGGCCTGTGGTACTACTACGTGGTTACCGCGCTCGATGCGGCGGGCAACGAAAGCGCCCGCTCTAACGAGGCGGCGGCGATGCCGCACCTCACCATCGGGGCCGCCTCGCTCTACGCCCCCGCCGAATTGACGAAGACGCTGGCGATCACCCCCTCGGCCTGGATTTACGGGCGGCTCTTCATCAGCGGGACGACGGCGCTCAGCGGGACGACGGAGGGCGTGCTGGCGGAGGTGGGCTACGGCCCGCTCAGTACGCAGCCGCTCACCTGGACGCACTGGGTCGCCGCCTCCTTCGATGCCGACGTGGGGGATGAGGATCAGTTCCGGGCGCGGGTCGCGCCGGAGAGGGCGGGCGACTATCACCTCGTCTATCGCTACTCGACGACGGGCGGTCGGGAGTGGACTTACGCCGACCTGAGCGGCATCATCTCGCCGACCGCGCCCGTCTCGCCCGCGCTGCTCCACGTCGTTGCGGGGGCGGACATCACCCCGCCCGCCGTGCCGCTCGATCTCCACCTGCTGGGGCAGGGCTACGACCACATCGCGCTGGCCTGGTCGCCGGTCGGCGATGCCGATCTCTACGCCTACGATCTCTACCGCGCCGATGCGTCGCACCCGGAGGCGGTCATCGCCCGCATCCTCTCGGGGACGACGGCCTACACCGATACGGGCGTCACGGCGGGGACGACCTATACCTACACCGTCCGCGCCGCGGATGTCCACTTCAACCGCTCCGCGCCCTCCAACGCCGTCAGCGCGACGGCGGAGCCGAAGCTGGTCGAGGTGCGCTTCCGCCTCACCGTGCCCGACTTCACGCCGGAAGGGGCGACGATCTACGTGGCGGGCGACCAGGCGGCGCTCTTCGGCGCGGCCTGGGACCCGCACGCCGCGCCGATGACGCCGCTCGGCGGGGGGCGCTGGGCCTACACCGTCACGGTAGAGGACGGGACGGCCTTCCAGTACAAGTACACGCGCGGCTCGTGGGAGCGGGTGGAGCAGTGGGGGCCGATCAGCGGCTTCGAGAACCGGCAGGCGCAAGCGCGCTACGGCACGACGGGGGTGATGACGCTGACCGATGTCGTCCACAACTGGCGCGATCCGCTGGTGATGGCCCACGAACCGGCGTCAGGGGCGATCGTCGGGCGAGGGGGCGCGATCAGCGTCGCCTTCAGCACCGAGATTCAGCCCGCACTGGTGAGCACGGCCACCTTCCGCCTGCTGCGCGAGGGGGCGATCACGCCCTCGGCGGGGAGCTTCGCCTTCCTCCCGATCACCTGGCAGGAGGCGGACGCCGACTACGGCCTGCAGTCGCTCACGGGGACGATCGTCCTCTTCACCCCGACGGTGGCGCTGGAGCCTTCCGTCCGCTACACCGTGACCCTGGTGGGCGAGGGCTTCGTCTCCGACGTGCCGATGCAGGAGGATGTGCGCTGGAGCTTCGGGCCGAATGCGCGGCTCTTCCTGCCGGTCGTGCTGCGCGGCTCGTGAGGCGCAGGGGAACGAACGAAGAGGGCGCGGGATCATCCGCGCCCTCCCGGTTTGTGAGGCGGCTCAGCCTTCGTCGGCCATCGCCACGGCGATCTCGGCGGCGACGGCGGCGTTGTGGACGAGGAGACTTTCGTTGGCCCGCTTGGTGCGTGCGTTGCTCAACTGCACCAGACGGGCGAGCAGGTAGGGCGTCATCGCCTTGCCGTGGATCTTCTGCGCTTCGGCCTCCTCCAGCGCCCGCGCGATGAGCGGCTCGACCTCCTCGGCGGGGAGTTCGTCCGCCTCCGGCACGGGGGCGGTGACGAGCAGCCCCTGCGGGAGCTTCAGCGCCCGCTGCTGGCGGTAGATGGCCGCCACTTCCTCGCCGCTATCGACGCGCAGATCGACGCGCAGCCCCGAGGTGCGGCTGTAGAAGGCGGGGAACTGCTCTGTCTGCCAGCCGAGGATGGGCACGCCCCAGGTTTCCAGGAACTCTAAGGTGCGCGGCAGGTCGAGGATCGACTTGGCCCCCGCGCAGACGACGACGATCGGCGTCGAGGCCAGGACGGGCAGGTCGGCGGAGACATCCTCCGGGTGGCCGCGATGGACGCCGCCGATGCCGCCGGTGGCGAAGACGCGGATGCCGACACGATGCGCCAGCAGCGAGGTGGCGGCGACCGTCGTCCCGCCGTGGATGGGGCGGCGGGCGGTGAGCGGCAGGTCGCGCACGCTGACCTTGACCGCCGTCGCCGAGGCCATCGCCTCGACCTGGGCCTCGCTCAGCCCGACGGTGGGCCTCCCCTTCCACACGCCGACGACGGCGGGGACGGCTCCCCGCTCGCGGATGGCCGCCGCCATCCTGCGGGTGATCTCCACGTTGGCGGGGTAGGCGAAGCCGTGGGTGATGAGCGCCGATTCCAGCGCGACGATGGGTTGGCCTGCGTCCAGTGCGGCGCGGACCTCCGCCGCAACGTCGATGGGGGCCATAGGCACCTCCTTCTTCTCAGGATAGCGGTATCAGTGTAGCCGGATTGCGTTCGATGACCAGCGGCTCGCAGCGACCGGCGGAGCGCTCGCGCACGGCCTGGGCAAAGGCTTCGAAGTCGGCGGGGCGGAAGCGGAGGGTGAGCGTAACGTCGGCGGCGAAGTCCCGCTCGATGATCTGTCCGTGGTGGCGGGCGACGAGGCGCTCGATCGGCTCGTAGAGCGCGTAGGGGCAGGCGAGGAGCGCCGTCCAGGTCTCGGCCTTTTCCGCCAGCGGGGCATCGGCGAGGACGGCGCGGACGGCGTCGCCGTAGGCCCGCACCAACCCTCCCGTCCCCAGCTTGGTGCCGCCGAAGTAGCGCGTCACGACGACGACGGCATCGCCCAGCCCGCTCCCCTGCAGGACGGCGAGCGCGGGGCGTCCCGCCGTCCCCGAAGGTTCGCCATCATCCCCCGAATGGGTGATGACGCTGGGCGGATGGCCGATGACGAAGGCGGGGACGTTGTGCGTAGCATCGTGGAACTCGGCCCGCATCTCGGCGATGAAGGCACGGGCCTCCTCGACGGAGAAGGCGGGGGCGAGCGTGGCGATGAAGCGCGAGTTGACGACGCGGATTTCGCGCCGCCAGCGGCGGGCGGGGACGAGCTTGCGGCCCTCCATCAGACGACGAGGAGCGCCATATCCTTGCCGAAGATGCCGATGCGGTCGTCCGGCCCCACCTTCTGATCCATATCCCACTCCCAGATGTTCTCGCAGGCTTCGGGATAGCAGAGGTAGGGGGCCATCGAGTTGTGGGTCGCCGCCAGCGCTCCGTTGACGAAGATGTGGTAGATCTCCGCCGGGTCGATGCCGAGGCGTTGGATGACCGTCTCCAGCGTTTCGTCCGGCGCGGCCTCGAAGCGGACGACGCTTGCCTTCTTCATCGTTGTGCTTTCCGCGTAGCGGCGCAGCTTGCCGTAGAGATGCACTTCGACCATAGGACCTCCTCGACCTTGACGGGTCTTTTCGACGATGATCATCTGCATTATCCGCGCTTTTCGCGCCACCGCAAGTGGGGTCGAGGGCGAACGGTTGGCAAATCACCCACTTATGGCATACTCCTCCGTATGCAGGAGAGACTGACGATGCCGGAGGTGGCCGAGGCGCTGGTTGTGCCCATCGAGGCGGAGGACGATCGCTACACCCTGCGTGCCCGCCTGCGGAAGGCCAGGGCCGAGGGGGCGACGGCCCTCATCCTCTACCTGCCCTGGGAGGTGGAGCGCCGCTGGGCTTCGCCGCTGGATTTCCGGCTCATCGCCCGCACGGCAGCGGAGGAGGGGCTGGCCATCGGTTGGGTCATCGAAGACCCCGCGCGTCGTCCGCTGGCTCGCGAGGCCGGCTTCGCCGTCTTCCCCGATGTGGAGGCGGCGCAGGCCCACCTGGCGCGGGAGGGGAGCTTCCCCATTCCGGCGCTGCCGAAGCCGACCCCGCCCCCGCCGCCTCCGCCCTGGGCCGACGAGCCGCAGCCCGCGCCGCTTCCCCTGCCGCGTCCCGTGCCGCGCTGGTGGCGCATCACCGAGGCTGCGCTCCTGCTCCTGGTGCTGATCGCCATCGGCGTCGTCCTCTTC
>JALXBP010000058.1 GCA_026991395.1 Anaerolineae bacterium
GACGCCGGGGAAGAGGACGAGCGCGTAGAGCCACACGGCGATCTCCTCGTCGCCGCTGAGCAGGTACATCACCCCTTGCAGGTGGCGATGCAGCCAGCGGTCGGCGACGAGGAGCAGCCCCAGCACTGCACCCGCTCCCAGCAGACCGGCCATTGGAAAAGTTGCCCTCTCCGCCCTTTCGAGTATCGTTTTCCTTATGATAGCACAAAACGGCACGGAGATGCGTTACGAGGTCCGTACCGCGCAGTTCGAAGGGCCGCTCGATCTGCTCCTCCACCTCATCGAAAAGGAGGAGCTGGAGATCACGCAGTTGGCGCTGGCCCAGGTTACCGACCAGTTCCTGGCCTACGTGGAGCGTATGCGCGACGGGGCCGCCTTTGGCGAAGTGGCCGATTTCCTCGTCATCGCCGCCCGCCTCGTCTGGCTCAAGTCGAAGGCGCTTCTGCCGACCCCGCCGACGCCGAGGGAGGACGAAACGGAGGACGAGGGCGACGATCTCGTCGAGCAGCTACGGCGCTACCGGCAGTACAAGGCCGCCGCTCGCCTGCTCCGCCGCCGGGATGCCGAAGGACGCCACACCTACATCCGCCTGGCTCCGCCGCCCCGTCCCCGGCGGCTCACCGTGGAGCTTGGCGGGATGACGGTCGCTGACCTGCGCAGCGCAGCCCGTCGGCTCTTCTACCCCGATGAGGGCGTCGCCCCGCAGGAGGCCATCCAGCGACCGCGGCTCTCCATCGTGCAGCAGATCCGCCTGCTGGCCGCCTGGTTCCGCCGCCGCCGACAACTCCTCTTCCGCCAGGTTCTCGGCCCGCGCCCCACGCGGCTGGAGGCCGCCGTAACGCTCCAGGCCGTCCTGGAGCTGATCAAGCAGCAAGCGGTGGAGGCGGAGCAGGAGGAGCTTTTCGGCCCCATCGTCGTCCGCCCCCTCGTTCCCCCCGACGCCTTCCCCTTGCACCTCAGCGATGCGGAGACGCCTGCCGGGGAGGGTTGATGCGCGACCGCAAGGCCATCGCCCTCGTTGCCCTCGCCGCCGCCCTGCGTTTGGCCTGGCCCACGCTCAGCGAATTCAAGCGCGACGAGGCGACCGTCGTGCGCGAGGCGCTGTCCATCGCCCACGGCCACTGGACCGCCTTCGGGGTTGGCTCGTCGTTGGGGACGGCCAACGCTCCCTTCTTCCTCTACTTGGCCGCCCTTCCCCTGCGCCTCGATGCTGATCCGGTGGCCCTCGTCCTCTTCATCGGCCTGCTGAACGCGCTGGCCGTTGCTGCGGCGTGGTGGCTGGTGCGCCGCTGGCTCTCGCCGCGGGCGGCACTCGTCGGTGCCTACCTCTTCGCGCTGAGTGGATGGGCCGTCCTCTACGGGCGGAAGGTCTGGGTGCGCACGTTGCCCCTCTTCGTCCTCGCTTTCATCGCCGCCCTCCTGGCTGCGCTGATCGAGGCGCGGCGCGGGGCGCTGGTCGCCGCTTTCGCCGCCGCCGCCGCGCTGTTAGGGCTGCAGTTGGAGGGTCTGGCCTTCGTCGTCATCCTCGGTCTGCTGGTGCTGCTCCACCTGCGCCGTCTCCCTCCCTTCGAGATCGCCGCCGGTTCGCTGCTCTTCGTGGCCGCCTTCGTGCCCTACCTCGTCGCCGATGCGCGGCTTGGCTGGCCTAACCTGCGCGGTCTGGCGGCCTACGCGCACGGGGACGCCCGCCTTTCTGCCGATGCACTGCGCTACGCTTTCCGCCTCGTCGGCCACGGCGGGGTGGAGGGGCTGGCTGGCCCTTTCGCCGCCGCGATGCGTGCGCCCCTCGCTTGGACGCGCCCGACGGACCTGCTGATGGGCCTGCTGCTCGTCGGGGGGCTGCTCCACGCGCTGTGGCGGCTCCGCAAGGGGGAGCGCCGGGAGCGCACCTTCTACACCGTGCTCCTCGTCTGGTTCCTCACACCCATCCTCCTCCAAAGCTACACCTCGCGCCCCGTGCAGCCGCACTACTTCGTCCTCCTCTACCCCGTGCAGTTCATCCTCATCGCCGCGCTGATCGAGTTCCTCCTCGTCCGCTTCCCCCGCCGTGCCCTGCGGGTGGCGATCTTCGGCCTCCTCGCCGCCTGGGGAGCCGGACAACTCCTCGCCCTGGGGCTGGTGGCGCGGATGATGGTGCTCCATCCGAGCACGGGAGGCTACGGCATTCCGCTGCGCTACCCCCGGCAGGCGGTGCGGTCGGCGCTGGCGTGCGCCCCGACCGTCGTCGCGCTGAGCGCCGGTGCCGAGCCTCGCTACGATGAGGGCGCGGCGGTCTTCGACGCGCTGCTCTTCGACCATCCCCACCGCCTGGCCGATGCCCGCCTGGCCCTTCCCCTCCCCGACACCTCGCCGCTGGCCTTCGTCATCGGCCCGATGGGGACGGCGGACGAGTTCGCCCCCATCCGCGCGGAGGCGGAGGCGGCGGGGAGGGTGTGGGAGCGGCTGCGATTGGCCGACGGCACGAGCTACCTCGTCTTCTGTCGCCGCGGGGGGCGCGAGGCCCTGCTGGACGGCTGGCAGCGTTTCCCCGCCGACCGTCCCTTCGCCAACGGCGTCGTGCTCACCGGCTGGCGCGGCCCGTCGCACGGGCGTGCCGGCACGACGGTCGATCTCTGGCTGGCCTGGTGGATTCGCCTGCCGCCCGCCGAGAGGCAGGCGACGCAGTTCTACCT
The DNA here is from genome assembly GCA_026991395.1 of Anaerolineae bacterium. Lineage (GTDB taxonomy): Bacteria > Chloroflexota > Anaerolineae > B4-G1 > SLSP01 > JALXBP01. The sequence goes on from JALXBP010000058.1 coordinate 2,673, forward strand.
GCACCTGCTGGACGGCAACGGTCGGCTCGTCGCCCAGGAGGACGCCAACGGCTATCCGGTCGAGCAGTGGCGGGCGGGCGATCTCGTCTTCAGCCGCTTCCCGCTGGCCCTGCCGGAGGCGTTGGAGCCGGGCACCTACCGCCTCATCGCGGGACTGTACACCCTGCCCGACGTCGTGCCCGTCCCGACGGTGGCCGCGGACGGGACACCCGTCGGCAACGCGGTTACGTTGGGGACGTTGCGCGTCCTTCCCCCGCCGTGAGCCTCGTCCCCAACAGCGGCGCGACGAGCGTGGCGATGCGCCGGTCGGTTACGGACATCGGCAGCCGCTCCAGATCGGCCTCGTCGGCCCAGAGGAAGGCGTCGCATTCCAGGCAGCGCACCTCGCCCGCTACCAGACGGGCGCGGAAAGCGGTCAGCGTGATGCGGAAGTGCGTGTAGGCGTGTTCCATCTCGATGAGCGGCTCCCCGACCTCGATATGGATGGCCATCTCCTCCAGGAGTTCGCGGCGCAGGGCGGCCTCCCGCGTCTCGTCCGCCTCGCGCTTGCCGCCTGGGAACTCCCACAGGCCGCCGAGCATATCCTCCGCGCGGCGCTGGGCCAGGAGGACGCGCCCTTCCTCCCCGATGATGACGGCGGCGACCACGTCGTAGTGCGGCAGCGCGGGGCGTCCCTTGGGGGCGGGATACTGCTCCGGTGCCCCTTCCCGGTGTGCGCGGCAGAAGGGCCGCCAGGGGCAGCGCCGACACTGCGGATGGCGCGGACGGCAGACCGTCGCGCCCAGCTCCATCAGCGCCTCGTTGAAGGTGCCTGCCTCGTCCGCGGGGAGCAGGAGGGAGACGGCCTCCTCGATCTCCGCCCGCGGCGGGGCGGGGTGCGCCAGCACGCGCGCCATCACCCGGCGGACGTTGCCGTCAACCGCGGGAGCCGCCTGCCCGAAGGCGATGCTCGCTACCGCGCCCGCCGTGTAGGCTCCCACGCCCGGCAGGCGGCGGAGGGCGCTCACCTCGTCGGGCAGGCGACCGCCGTACTCGGCGACGATCGTCTGCGCCGCGCGGTGGAGGGCGCGGGCGCGGCGGTAGTAGCCCAGCCCCTCCCACGCCTTGAGCACGGCCTCGAGCGGCGCGGCGGCCAGGGCCTCGACGGTCGGGAAGCGGCGGAGGAAGGCGGCGTAGTAGCGCTTCACCTTCTCCACCTGCGTCTGCTGGAGCATCACCTCCGCCACCCACACGCGGTAGGGCGTCCGCTCCTCCCGCCAGGGGAGCGGACGGGCCGCTTCGGCGAACCAGCGCAGGAGCGCATCCACCATCGCCTCGCGCTGCTCGCGGAGCGGGGACGGCGTGCTCATCGGTGCCTCCAGGGCAATCGGGGCCGCTCCACGGGCGGCAGGGCTGGCGTCAGCCGGAAGCGCTCGTACACGGCCACGGTCAGCGTCCCCTCCGGCGGCAGGGCGACGTGCGGGAAGGGATGGGGATCGAGGATGCGCAGGCCGCGCACCACCCACTTGAGCGTGGGGAGGTCGGCGAGGGCGGGCTGCATATCGTGCACGCCCAGCCGCTCGCCTTCGGCATCGTAGAGCCGCACGCTGACGGCCAGGTCCAAGCTCTGCGGACGTGCGCTCAGCCAGTGCAGATCGACGACGGGTTGATCGCCCCGCCGCCCCACCGAAAGCCCCGTGAGCACCATCGCGTCGCCGAAGGGGAGGTAGTGCTCGTCGGCGGCGGGGGAGGGCAGCGGGAGGAGAAGATGGGCGGCTCTGCCGTCGGCGCGGCGCAGGTGCGGTGCTTCCCCCTGCCAGGGGAGGACGACGGTGCGGCATCGTCCCGGCGCGGCGGCGGGGACGATGCGCGTGGCCCCGCCCGACTCGACGATCAGCGTCCGTCCGGGGCCGCAGAGGTGGAGGTAGAGGCGGCCCGCCGTCGTTTCGTAGTCCAGACCGCGCACCAGCGGCCCGCCGTCGAGGAGGAGATTGGGGCGCATCCGCGCGGGGGGCAGGTCGAACGGTTCGCAGGGGATGGTCAGCGTGCCCAAGGGAAGCTCGCCGAGCGTCTCGAAGCCGCTTTCGGCGGTCGTGTAGGCGGCGAGGTGCACCGTGGCCGTGCCGCAGTAGTCGGGCGGGAGCGGCAGCGCCATCGTCGAGAGGCGCACTTCGCCCACGGCCCCCTCGTCGCCGACGAAGCGGTCGCCGTGGGCCAGGAGGGTGCCGTCGGCGGCGAGGAGGCGCACCGTCCACGAGGGCGGGCGTGCTGCGGGGGCCATCCGCCGCCACGCCAGATCGACGACCGTCGTCGAGCCGGGGCGCAGCGGCTCCGACGGACGCCAGGCCAGCGGCGCGAGCGGCCCCGTCGTTCCGGAAAGCGGGCGGAAGTCGGGAGGAGGCTCCCAGATGACCAGCGGACGGCGGTAGAGCCGGTAGCCGCCGCCCCACGGGACGAAGGTCCAGTCCGCCCAGTCGAAGCGGTGCGTCGTGAAGAGCGCGCCTTCCACGGCCTGTGCACGCTCCTGCCAGATGGCCTCGTAGTCGCGCCCGCGGACGGGGTAGACGTAGGCGACCGCCACGTCGGGGCGCAGCCCCTCCACTTGCTGGAGCACCCAGAGCGGCGTTGCCCAGCGCCAGTCGGCCAGCACCGTCGCCCCCGGAGGCGCGTCGCGCAGCAGCGGCTCCAGCCGCCGCCGCAAGGCCCCGTCGTCGGCCTGGAGGCGGAAATCGCGCCACATCGCCGCGCCGCGTGCCGCCAGGAGGAGCAGCGTGAGGAGCGAGACCGCCGCAGCACCGCGTCGGAAGCGCCGCGGGAGGCGGTTCCCGGCCTGCAGTGCCTGCGCTCCTCCCGTACCCAAGGCGATGACGATGGGCAGGTAGGCGGGCATCAGGTACTCGACCGTCTGGGGGGCGCGGTAGGTGATGGTCACGAAGGTGTGAACCAGCAGCGAAAGCCCCAGCGCCGCGGCCAGCTTCGAACGCCGACGCAGCAGCCAGAGCCAGGCGAGGGCCGCGCCCAACAGGACCGCCCAGGGGAACTGGACGTGGAAGAGCGTCGGCAGGAGGGGAAGGCGGAGCGCCAGGTCGGCGGCGTTGGCGAAGGCGAACATATCACCGGCGAAGCCGCGCGCCAGGACGTGGTGCCAGAAGCCGTGCCAGGTGTCGAGGTCGGGGACGGCCAGCGGCACGTCGTGCATCCGGCCTCGCAGCGGGAGGTAGAGTTGGGGCAGGCCCCAGCTCAGCAGCGTTACGGCGATCAGCGCCGCCATTCGGCGGGGACGGCGCAGGAGATCGGGACGGCTGAGCAGCAGGTGGAGCGCCCATCCGCTGGCGATGAAGAGCAGCGAGGGGTGGTGTCCCAGGCCGAGGCCGAGCGCCACGGCCAGCGCCAGCCCTTGCGAGGATGGGGCCGCGGCGGTCATTCCCGCCAGCGCCCAGAAGCCCCAGGCGGCGAAGAGCATCGTCGGCATACGGATGTTGGCCGTCGTCGCCTGCGCCCAGAAGGTGGGGGCGGTGGCGAGGACGGTCGCGGCGAGCAGCCCGCCGAGCCACCCGGCGGTCTCCTCGTCGCTCCAGCGGCGGACCGCTTCCACGAGGAAGAGCAGCGTCGTTGCGGCCAGTGCCGCGCTGAGGAGGTTGAGCCGCCACATCGCCGTGCCCCAGGGGAGGAGGTGTACCCACAGTCCGCCGATCACCGTGTAGAGCGGGTAGCCGGGGGGATGGAGGATGCCCCAGCGGGCGGCGGCCAGTTGGAACTCGCCGCTGTCGGCGGGGAGCAGGCCGCGGGCCACCGTCGAGGCGTAGAGGGCGAAGAAGCCCAGCCAGAGGAGCGGCAGCCGCAGTCGGCGGAGCAGCCGGTTGCCCTTCGGGGCGGTCTTTGGCTCAGCCTGGCTCATACCATCGTCCTCCGATCATCACCCGCCGCACCCGGGTCTCCAGCAGCGCCTCCGGCGGCAGGCGGAAGATGTCGCGGTCGAGGAGGAGGAGATCGGCGGCATAGCCGACGCGCAGCAGGCCGCGCTCGTGCTCCTCACCGGCGGCGCAGGCCGCGCCCCAGGTGTAAGCCCCGATCGCCTCCTCCAGCGTCAGCCGCTGGTCGGGATGCCACCCCTCGCGTCCGGGCGCACCGTCGGCTTCGTGGCGGCGGGTTACGGCGGCGTAGAGACCGAGCCAGGGCGACCACGGCTCGACCGGCGCGTCGGAGCCGAAGGCGAGGACGGCTCCGGCACGCCGGAGCGTGCGCCAGGCATAGGCCCGCGCCGTGCGAGCGCCCCAGTAGCGCTCGGCCATCGGGCGGTCGTGGACGGCGTGGATCGGCTGCATCGAGGCGACAAGCCCGGCCCGTGCCAGCCGCTCGGCATCGCCCTCGGCGAGGAGCTGGACGTGTTCGATGCGCTGGCGCAGCCGCGGGGCACGCCGCCGCGCCTCGGTGAGGACGTCGATGACCAGGGCGTTGGCGCGATCCCCGATGGCGTGGACGGCCAGCGCCACGCCGGACGAGGCGGCGTCGAAGGCCAGGCGTTCCAGGCTCTCCCGCTCCAGCGTGAGGAGGCCGACGTTGTCCGGTTCTCCTTCGTAGGGGGCGAAGAGCGCCGCTGTGCGCGAACCCAAGGCCCCGTCGGCAAAGCGCTTCAGGCCGCCGAAGCGCAGCCGCTCACTGCCGAAGCCGCTGCGCAGGCCGACGGCCCGGAGCGTTTCGAGTTCGACGTCGGGCAGGTACTTGACGATGTGCAGATGCAATCGTCCCTCTTCCTCCAGGAGGCGGAAGGCGGCAAAGGCGGGGCCGCCGTCCATATCGTGGATGGCGGTGATGCCGCTCTGCAGGAGGTGAGCCTGTGCCCGTGCCAGCGCTTCCGCCGCCTCCGTTACCGTCGGCGCGGGCATAGCTTGCTGCACTCGTTCGATCGCCGACTCGAAGAGCAGACCGTTGAGCGTGCCGTCGGCGTGCCGCCCCAGCCGTCCGTGCGGCGGATCGGGGGTCTGCGCCGAAAGTCCCGCCCGCCGCAGGGCGACGCTGTTGACGACGGCGACGTGGGCGCTCTTGGCGACGAGGAAGAGGGGATGGCGTGGGGCGAGGATGTCCAGTTCCGCCGCGGTGGGGAAGCGTCCGTCGGCCCAGCGGTTCTGATCCCAGCCGCGCCCGACGATCCACTGCCCCGCTTCGGTGCGGGCGACGGCCTTGCGCAGGGCGGCGTGGAAGGCGGCGCGGTCGAGGCCGCGCAGGTCGAGTTCGTCCAGGCTCTGGCCATACCAGAGGAGGTGGATGTGGGCGTCGGTGAAGGCGGGGATGACGAGCGGGCCGTCCAGGTGCTCCACCGACGCGCCGGGAGCCTCGGCCCACGTCTCCGCCGCCTGTCCTGCGGCGACGATGCGCCCCTCGGCGACGGCGAGGGCGTCGGTCCAGGGCTGCTGTGGATCGCCGGTGTAGAAGCGGGGGCCGCGCAAGACCGCTATCCGCATCGGGCCTCCTTGCTCAACCGAGGAACCAGTTCAGGCTGTGATAGCCGCCCCAGGCGAAGATGAGCGCCTTGAGCGTCTTGCCCAGCCACGTCGCGCCGAGGAACTTCCAGACGGGAAAGCTCATCGAGCCGCCGACGAGGCCGGCCACGTCGAAGAAGGGAACGGGGAAGAGGGCGAGGACGAAGAGCGTCGCCGCGCCGTTCCGCTCCATCCAGCGGCAGACCTGCGGGAAGATGCGCATCGAGCGCAGTTTGCTCTCTAAGGAGTAGCCGAGCAGGTAGCCCCACAGTTCCCCCAACGTGTCGCCCACACCGGCCACGATGCCGACGAGGAGCGGGGAGAGCACCGCGCCCATAGCGAAGGTGAAGGCGAGGTGGGGAACGGGGAAGATCACCGTCGAACTGCCGAGGAAGGCGGCGAGGAAGACCCCCACGTAGCCCCATCGGCGGAAGCGGTCGGCTTCCAGGCAGTCGGGACAGAGGGCGGCCACGGCCGTGAGCCCCCCGACGACGGCCAGCACGAAGACGAGGAGCAGCCGACGGCGACGCGAAAGGCGGGTTTCGACCGGTTCCGTCATCGTCAGGAGGGGAAGGGTGCGCCCAGCCGGATGATCTTGTCCTGCTTGCCGCAGGCCGCCGTCGCGTTGCAGCTATCCACGACCATCGCGGCGTGCTCGACGATGTGGCCGTAGTCCACCACCCGGTGGCCGGTTACGATGACCGCCGCGTCGGCCCAGCGCAGTGTCGCCTCGTCGAGCGGGGCGCTTTCCAGCGTGATCGGCTCGCGCACGAAGACGTCGCCGCCGATGGTGTAGCGGGGGACGTAGGGGTCGTGGTAGCGCACCTCCGCCCCGTCCCGCACGAGCAGTTCCAGCACGCGGAGCGCCGGGGAGTTGCGGGCATCGCCGATGTCGGCCTTGAAGGCGACGCCGAGGACGAGGATGTGAGCGCCTTTCAGCGCCTTCCCAGCCCGCCCAAGGCCGCGGCGCACCAGTTCGACGACGTGATAGGGCATCGCCTCGTTCGTCTCCGCCGCCAGTTCGATGAAGTGCGTGTAGAAGTCGTATTCGCGCGCCTTCCACAGGAGGTAGTAGGGATCGATGGGGATGCAGTGCCCGCCGACGCCCGCGCCGGGATAGAAGGGCATAAAGCCGAAGGGCTTGGTCTTGGCCGCCTCGATCACCTCCCAGAAGTCGATGCCCATCCGCTCCGCGAGGAGGGCGATCTCGTTGACGAGGGCGATATTCACCGCGCGGAAGGTGTTTTCCAGCAGCTTGGTCAACTCGGCGGCGTCGGGGGAGGAGACTTCGTGGACGGGGGCCCCCATCTGGCGGAGGAAGGCGGCTGCGACGGCCGTCGCCTCCGCCGTCAGCCCGCCGACGACCTTGGGCGTGTTGTAGGCGCTCCATCGGCGGTTGCCGGGGTCGATCCGCTCCGGAGAGAAGGCGAGGTAGAAATCGCTTTCGGCGCTCAGGCCGCTGCCCCGTTCCAGGATGGGCTTGACGACCTCGACGGTCGTGCCGGGGTAGGTGGTCGATTGGAGGACGACCAGGTGCTGCGGATGGAGGCGGGGGGCGATGCCCTCCGCCGCCTGGATGACGTATTTCAAATCCGGCGTGCGCTGCGAGGTGTAGGGAGTCGGCACGCAGATGAAGACGACGTCGGCGTCGCGCAGTGCGTCGTAATCGGTGGTCGCCCGGAGCAGGCCGTCTTCCACCAGGGGGCGGAGCGTATCGTCCCCCACGTCCTCGATGTAGCTGTGTGCGGCGTTGATCGCCTCGACCCGCTCCGGATTCACCTCCACCCCGATGGCGTGAAAGCCCGCCCTGGCCGAGGCGACGGCCAGCGGCAGGCCGACGTAGCCCAGCCCGATCACCGCGACGTGGGCCGTGCGGCGCATGATCTTCTCGGCCAGCGATCCGTTCATCGGCCTGCTGCCTTCTCGTACAGTTCGATGAGGACGCCGTGGCTGCTCTTGGGATGGACGAAGGCGTAGCGCGTCCCGCTGGCGTGGCTGCGAATCTCGGTCGCCATCCGCCCGCCCGCCGCGACCAGCCGCTCCACGGCGGCCTCGATATCGTCCACGCGCAGGCAGATGTGGTGGATACCCTCGCCGCGCTTGGCGAGGAAGCGTCCGATGCTGTTGTCCGCCTCCAAGGGGCGGAGCAGCTCGATTTCGCTCTCCCCCAAGGGCAGGAAGGCGATCTCGACGCCCTCGGCGGGCACCTCGCGCCGCTCCGCGACCTCCAGCCCCAAAGCGTCGCGGTAGAAATCGAGCGCGGCATCCAGGTCGTGGACGGCAATGGCTACGTGATCGATCTTCATCGGCACCTCCTTGCATCGTGACAAGCTCTGCTTCGCGCTTATCCTATCCGATTCAGGCCAAAGTCAACCGCCGCGGCGGGAGATCGCGGCGCTTCGGCGCTCACCGGTTGCCTCCTGCCTTGTCGAGGTTATACTTTCTTATGATTTCCTGCACGTTGCAGCCCAACGGGAACGGTGAGCGATGAGTCTTTTCGACCACCAGCGCCTTGGAGAAGGCTACAGCCAAGCCCCCCTTGCCGACCGTATGCGTCCGCGTTCGCTGGACGAGTTCGTCGGCCAGGAGGCGATCGTCGGCGAGGGGCGGCTCCTGCGCCGTGCGATCGAGAGCGACCGCCTCTTCTCCTCCATCATCTTCTGGGGTGCGCCGGGGAGCGGCAAGACGACGCTGGCGCGGCTGATCGCCGCCTCGACACGCGCCCATTTCGCCTCGCTCAATGCCGTGCTGGACGGCATCGGCGAGTTGCGGCGTATCGTCAAGGAGGCCAAGCGGCGGCGCGAGCAGTTCGGGCAGCGTACCTTGCTGCTGGTGGACGAGATTCACCGCTGGAACAAGGCGCAGCAGGATGCCCTGCTCCCCGTCATCGAGGACGGGACGATCACGCTCATCGGGGCGACGACGGAAAATCCCTACTTCGCCCTCATCGGACCGCTGCTCAGCCGTTCGAGGCTCTTCCGCTTTCAGCCGCTGGAGCCGGAGGCCATCGTGACGCTGCTCCGGCGGGCGCTGACGGATGCCGAGCGCGGCTACGGCGGGCGGCAGGTAGTCGTCGAGGAGCGGGCGCTGCAGCATCTGGCGGCGGTGGCCGAGGGTGATGCGCGGATGGCCCTCAATGCGCTGGAGCTGGCGGTCGAATCGACGCCGCCGGATGCGGAGGGACGCATTCACATCACGCTGGCCGTGGCCGAGGAATCGATCCAGCGGCGTGTGCTGCGCTACGACCGCGGCGGCGATGAGCACTACGATACGATCAGCGCCTTCATCAAGTCGGTGCGCGGCAGCGACGCCGACGCGGCGCTGTACTACCTGGCGAAGATGGTGATGGCCGGTGAGGACCCGCGCTTCATCTTTCGGCGGCTGCTCATCCTGGCCGCGGAGGATGTGGGGCTGGCGTCGCCGATGGCCGTTGTCGTCGTCGAAGCCTGTGCGGCGGCCTTCGAGCGGGTGGGCCTGCCGGAAGGCGAGTACCTGCTCGCCGAGGCGACGCTCTACCTCGCCACCTCGGCCAAATCCGACAGTGTGGGGGCTTACTGGGAGGCCAAGGCGGAGATCGAGGCGCACGGCTACCGTCCGCCGCCGCCTTACCTGCGGGACAAGCGGACGATGACAGTGGAGGAGCGGGCCGCCGCCGGGCGCTACAAGGTGCCCCACGCCTATCCGCGGGGGTGGGTTGCCCAGCGCTACCTGCCGGAAGGCGTCGCGGGTGGATGGTTCAAGCCGCGGGGACACGGCTACGAAGCCCAGATCATCGAACGGTTGCGCAAAATGCGCGGTCGATGAGAATGGCGGGGCACGAAAGGAGGCGAAGGATGTTGACACTTACCTGGTACGGTCATGCCACGTGGATGGTAGAGATCGAGGGGACGAAGGTGCTCATCGATCCCTTCTTCAGCGGCAATCCTCTTGCGCCGGTCGAGGCCTCGGAGGTCTGCGCCGACTACATCATCGTCACGCACGGACACGGCGATCACGTGGGCGATACCGTCGCCCTGGCCCGCCGCTGCGGCGCGACGGTGATCGCCAACTTCGAGATCGTCAATTGGCTGCGGCAGCACGGCCTGGAGCGGCTTCACGCCCAGCACATCGGCGGCGGCTTCCATCATCCCTTCGGCTACGTGAAGCTGACCATCGCCGTCCACGGCTCCTCGATGCCCGATGGCCGTTATGGCGGCATGCCCGCGGGCGTCCTCATCCGAAGCGGGCAGGGGACGGTCTACCACGCCGGTGATACCGGTCTCTTCGCGAGCATGCAGCTCATCGGCGATGAGGGGATCGATGTCGCACTGCTCCCCATCGGCGACAACTACACGATGGGGCCGGACGATGCGCTGCGGGCGGTGAAGCTGTTGCGACCGCGGTTCGTCTGCCCTATGCATTACGATACCTGGCCGCCCATCGCTCAGGACGCGGCTGCCTGGGCCGCGCGGGTGGAGGCCGAGACGGAAAGTCAACCCGTCCTCCTGCAGCCGGGGGAGCGTTTCCGCCTCTGAACTTCACACTGCGGCGCTTCATCTTGGAAAGCGAAGGTGCACGATGGACGATCTGATCACACGGCAACTGGAGCAGCTTTTGCGCGAGAGCAAGAATATCTTCCTCCCCGTCGGGGAGTTGTACGAGCGCCTGGCCGCCCGCGGCATGAGCGCCTGGATGGACGAATCGCTGCTCCTGCAGCTTCTGCTGGAGGATGATCGCTTCATCGTCCTCGACGGGCTGGAGGAGGCGCTGTTCAGCGAGGATGCGCCCTTCTCCCGCCGCCTGCGCGAGCTTGGGCTGCTGCGCGGCCCCTGGGTCGTCCTCAGCGAGCGCATCGTCTCGCCCTCGGTGGTGATGGCCGATCTGCTGCACTACCTGCGTGAACTGAACGCGGCGCTGGAGTCGGCGTGGCAGCGTATGACGGAGGAGGAGCCGGAGGTCGCGCAGGACATCCTCAATCTGCTGATGATGGGCGATATGCTGGAACGTCAGGTGAAGCAGGCGCTGCGCGATGCCGTGATCCAGGATATGGAGAACCTGCTGGAAAACGGCGGCCTGGCCGAGGAAGGGGACGAGCATCCTTCTTCACCGTTGCCCTCGATGCCGCGATAATCTTCAAGGAGGCAGATCGAACCCGTGAAAGAGGTCCACAAGCACCAACTGACAGGCATCCTCTTGCTCAGTCTCAGCGCCTTGATGCTGGAGGTTGTCCTGACCCGCATCTTTTCCGTGACGCTCTGGTACCATTTCGCCTTTCTCGCGATCTCGCTGGCGCTTTCCGGCAGCGCCATCGCCGGTATCCTGCTCTACTTTGTCCCTGCGTGGCGGACGTGGAGGCGGGGACGGCGGCTCATCGGCTATGCTGCTATGGCGCTGGCCGTGGTCATTCCGCTGATGCTCTTCATCTACTTGCATGTCCCCTTCCAGGTGCTGCTCGATGGGGAGATCGCGGGGTCGGGGACTGTGCTGCTCTGGACGGGGCTTCTCTACATCGTGCTGATGCTCCCTTTCCTGCTTTCGGGCTTCATCATCTCGCTGGCGCTGACGCTTTGGTCGCAGGAGGCGGGGCGGCTCTACTGGGCCGACTTGACGGGGGCCTCTCTGGGCTGCCTGGCCAGCATCGCCGCGCTGGAATGGCTCGGCGGGGCCGGTGCCGTGCTCGCGGCGGGGACGTTAGCGGCGCTGGCGGGGCTGGCCTTCTTCTGGGAGGCCGATGAGCGGGCGAGGCGCTGGGCGGCGCTTATCCTCGTCCTTCTCTCGATCGGCGTGGTGGTCGGCAACGGGCGGTACGACTGGTTCGTCATCACCTCCAACAAGGCCGGCGGGGAGGAGCCGCCCCGCGTGTACGAGAAGTGGAACGCCCACTCGCGGGTTACCGTGTACGAGCCGCAGAACTATCCCTTCTTCTGGTCGGTCTCCCCGGCCTGCTGGGATCGGACGATCGAGCGAGGCGGCACCTTCCGCCACGCGCTGCTGCTCATCGATGCCGTTGCCGGAACGCCCATCCAGGGGTACGACGGGGCGCTGAATCAGGTGGACTTCCTGCGCTGCGACGTTACCTCCTTCGCCTATCACCTCGTCGAGGCCCCGCAGACCTTCGTCATCGGGCCGGGAGGGGGGCGCGATGTCCTCGCGGCGCTGGCTTCGGGTGCGCCGCACGTTACCGCCGCCGAGGTCAATCCGGCCATCGTCGAGGCGGTGCGCGGCCCTTTCGGCGACTTCTCCGGCCACCTCTACGACCTGCCGCAGGTTTCGATCATCGTGGGCGATGCCCGCGGCGTCATTGCGGCCAGCCGCGAGCGCTACGATGTCATCCAGGCGTCGCTGATCGATACCTGGGCGGCGGGCGGATCGGGGGCTTTCGCGCTCAGCGAGAACAGTCTCTACACACGAGAAGCCTTCCGCACCTACTACGAGCATCTCAGCGACCGCGGGGTGATGAGCGTCTCGCGCTGGTACGACCCCTCGCGTCCTGCCGAGACGATGCGCCTGGTCTCCACCGCGATTGCGGGCTGGCAGATGGCCGGGGTGGCCGACCCGCGGCCCAACATCCTCGTCGTCGCGCGGGAGACTTCCGGCTCCGGCGAGGGGCTGGCGACGGTGCTCTTCAAGCGGACGCCCTTCACCGCCGAGGAGATCGCCCGTGCGCAGGAGGCGGCGGAGGAACTGGGGGTAGAGGTGCTCTACGCTCCCGGCTTGGAGGCGCGCGGTGAGGTGGGCCGCTTCATCGCCGCCGATGATCGCGAATCGATCATCCGCGCCTACCCGCTGGACATCACCCCGGCGACCGACGACCGCCCCTTCTTCTTCAACCTGGTGCGCGTCGGCGATCTGCTGCGGGCCGATGTGCGCAACAGCTTCGTCTATCGCGTGAGCGTGCAGGCCATCATCATCCTCCTGGTGGTCATCGGCGTAACCGTCCTCCTCAGCGCCCTCTTCATCCTCGTGCCCCTGTGGGTCGGTAGCCGCAAGGGCAGGCTCGACCGTCCCCCTGCGCGGATGCTGGCCTACTTCTCCCTGTTGGGCGTGGGTTTCATGCTGGTGGAAATTCCCACCATCCAAAAGTTCACCGTCTACCTCGGACGTCCGGTCTATTCGCTGGCCATCGTCCTCTTTTCGCTGCTGCTCTTCGGCGGGCTGGGGAGCCTGTGGAGCGGAAGACGCTGGGACCGCGAGGGGCGGCTGCCGCCTCGGTTCCGCTTCCTCTTCACCTGGCTGGCCGCGTTGCTGCTGCTCCACACGGCCTTGAGCTTCTGGCCGCTGCCGCAGACGATGGTCTGGCCCTTCTCACTGCGGTTGCTCTTCACCGTGGGGCTGCTTGCGCCGCTGGCCTTCCTGATGGGGATGCCCTTCCCCTTGGGCATTCGCTGGGTCGGACGGGAGAAGGGCGGCGCGTTGCCGTGGCTCTGGGGGATGAACGGGGCGATGTCGGTGTTAGGGTCGGCGCTGGGCACGCTGATAGCGCTTCACTGGGGCTTCCGCGCGACGTTGCTGCTGGCTGTGCTGGCCTATCTCTGGGCCGGATACCTTTTCCGTCGGGAGCGGGGCGTGTCGGTCGGTTCGTAATTCGGAAACGATGATGGACAAGCAACATCGCCGATGGTGGATGCTCTTCCTCCTTGTGGTGCTGATGCTCGGAGGGTGTGATGCCGTGCACCACGGGGAGGGGCTGGAGCGCGTCAGGAAGCAGGGGGTTCTGCGTGTCGCCGTCGATCCCTCCTTTCCCCCCTTCGAGTCCATCGACGGCAGCAATCAGATCGTCGGGCTGGACATCGATCTGGCCACGCTGCTGGCCGAGCAGTTGGGAGTCGAGGTTCAGTTCGTCCCCACGACCTATGACGGCCTCTACGATGCGCTCACCACCGGACGTGCCGATGTGATCATCTCCGCCCTCTACCCCGACCCGGAGCGCACGCAGGATTTCGCCTTCAGTTCGCCCTATTTCAACGCCGGGTACGTGCTCGTCGTCCCCCCCGATTCCCCCATCCGGAACCTGGATGAGGTCGGGGGGCACACCATCGCCGTCGTCCTCAACACCGCCGGCCATATGGAGGCGCTACGCTGGCTTTCCATCAGCGAGCCGCCGCCCCAGTTGATTACCGTCGAGACGGACGAGGCGGCGCTGGCGATGGTGCTGAACGGCGAGAGCGACGGGGCGGTCGTCAGCAACCTGGCCGCCCTCACGGCGGAGATGCGCGGTGCGCCCCTGCGCACGGTGGAACCTTTCGTCGAGGATGAGATCTACGTCATTGCCGCGCGGCGGGAGGACGCCGATCTCATCGCCGTCCTGAGCGAGCAACTCCAGGCGCTGACGGAGAACGGCACGATGGATCGCCTGATGCAGCGCTGGTTCACGGCATCCCCGTAGGAGGCAGCGATGAGCACGAAGCTGAAAGCGATGCACACGCCCATCTTCTGGGCCGAGGGCCATCCCGGCCCGCTTTCGCGCGAGGGCTGGACGCTGGAGATCGGCGGGTTGGTCGAGCGTCCGATGCGCCTCACCTTCGAGGAGATCCTTGCACTTCCGCGCCGTGTCGTTCCGGCCCGCCTGACCTCCGTAACGCGCTGGTCGGTCTTCGGCCACTGGGGCGGCCTGCACCTGGATGACCTGCTCGAGCTGACGGGGGTCGAGGAGGGGGCGGCCTACGTGCGTTTCTTCTCCCACCGCCTCATCTACACGACGAGCGTGCCGCTGCCCATCGCCCGCCGCGAGCACAGCCTCCTGGCCTACGAGTTCGACGGCGAGCCGCTGAATGCCGATTACGGCGGCCCCATCCGCGCCTTCATCCCCTACCTCTGGGGATACAAATCGGCCAAGAGCATCGTGCGCCTGGAGTTGACCGCCTACGCCATCCCCGGCTATTGGGAGGTGCGCGGCTATTCGGAGGAGGCGACCATCCTCCCCAGTCTCATCCACGATGTGAATACCCATCGCTGGCGGCGAATCCGCGGCGGGGATGAGATTACGGAGTTTCTCGACTGATGCCCGAACTGCCGGAAGTGGAAACGATCGTGCGCCACCTGCGGCGCGACATCGGGGGCAAGCGCATCGCACGGAGCCGCCTCCTGTGGGAGCGGCTGGTGGCGGCCCCGACCTCCGACCGCTTCGTCCGCCACCTGCCGGGACGCCGCATCGTCGCCATCGACCGCCGCGGGAAGTACATCCTCATCCACCTGGACGACGGCTACTACTGGATCGTCCATCTGCGGATGACGGGACGCTTCCGCTATCTGCCGCCGGGGACAGAGGACGCCGAGGAGCGGCATCTCCGCTTCGTCGCCCGTTTCGATGACGGCTCGTCGCTGCGCTTCATCAACCCGCGCAAATTCGCCCGCTTCTACTTGGTGCCGCGGGCCGAGATGATCGTCGGCCATCTGGGGCTGGAGCCGCTCTCCGTCGATTTCACCGCCGAGGCGCTGGCCGAAGCCCTTCGCCACCGCCGTCAGGCGATCAAGCCGCTGCTGATGGGACAGGCCGTCGTCGCCGGACTGGGCAACATCTACACCTGTGAGGCGCTCTGGCGTGCCGGCATCGACCCGCGGGCGGCGGCATCGACGCTCACCACGGAGGAGATCGAGGCCCTGCGCGAGGCCATCGTCGCCGTCCTCGTGGCGGCCATTCGGCGGGGCGGCAGTACGCTCGGCGATGGCCAGTACCTCACGCCGGACGGGGCGCGCGGCGAGGCGCAGGAGGCGCTCGGCGTCTACGGCAAGGCCGGTCAGTCGTGCCCGCGCTGCGGTACGCCGATCATCCGCTTTGTGCAGAGCGGGCGCAGCACCTATGCCTGTCCGCACTGTCAGGGGATCGTCGAGGCAAACGAAAAGCCCCACCCGAAGGTGGAGCTTGGGAGATGACCCGCGCAGGACTCGAACCTGCAACCAAGGGATTAAGAGTCCCCTGCTCTGCCAAATTGAGCTAGCGGGCCGCGACGTCGGCATCTTACCACAAATCACGAATTTGACAACCGCACGCAGGGAGGCGATGATGCACAGCTTCACGACGTGGGAGAGTCCGCTGGGGCCGCTCTGGCTTGCCGCGGACGAGGAAGGGCTGACGGCCGTCCACTTCGCCGCTGCGCCCGATGCCGCCGAGCGTCGGCGCTGGCGACGGTGGGGGCTTCCTGCCCCGCAGCGCGACGATGATCACCCTCTCCTGCGGCGGGCCGTCCGCCAACTGGAAGCCTACTTCCTCGGCGAACGCACCGCTTTCGACCTGCCGCTCGACCTGCGGGGCACGCCCTTCCAGAAGCGCGTTTGGGAGGAGGTGGCCCGCATCCCCTACGGCGAAACGCGCACCTACGGCTACATCGCCGGGCAGATCGGGCGACCGTGGGCGGCGCGTGCCGTTGGGCAGGCGGTGGGACGCAATCCCGTCGTCATCGTCGTCCCCTGCCATCGCGTCGTCGCCGCCGACGGGACGTTGGGCGGCTTCAGCAGTGGGTTGTGGCGCAAACGGGCCTTGCTGGCGCTGGAAGGCGTTACGGTGGCAGGGGAATGAAGCAGGCATCTGCGCCGGGCACCTCGGCGACGGGGAGACGTTCCAGCGTCTCCAGGCGGTAGAGGCCGGTACGCACCCACAGCCGCCCCGCGGCGGCGGGGAAGCGGAAACGCTGCGCAAAGCGATCCCCCACCTGCCACTGTGTCGGCAGGTAGCCCAGGCCGTCGTCGATACCCACCGGCCTCCCCTCCTCGTCGAGGAGGTGCCCCATCATCGAAAGGTTCGCCGCGGGCGGCGCGGCCACCACCTCCCACCACAGCAGCACCTCGATGCCCTGCTCCCCGCGTCGGCTTTCGGCCCCGATCAAGCGGAGTGGCCCGACGGTGCAGGATGTAGCGGTCGCCTGCGCCGAGGGCGGGCTGGTGGCGGGGGCGGGGTAGGCCGCGGGCATTTCCGGCAGGAGGGGCGTGGCTCCCGTGCGGTAGATGACGAAGGGGGGCGTTGCCGTCGTGCGCCGTTGACGGTAGACCAGCCTCGCGCCCCTCTCCTCCAGGCGGGCGGCGATGAAGGAGTCGCGCAGGGGCGGCGGGGCGTAATGGAGCCGTGCTGCCCAACCGTCCTCGACCCACGAACCGTGGAGCAGGTAAGCGCCCGCCTCCGGCGGCACGACCCAGCTTCGCGTGCAGTCGAAATCGAGCACGCGCTTCCCCGCGCCGAAGCCGAAGTCGATAGCCTCGCCGTCGAGGGGGATCGTCGGCGTAACGCAGCGGGCAACCCAGGCGACCGCCGTCTCCTCCGCCTTAACGCGGTAGTAGTGCAGCGCGTGCGCGATGACCGCGTCCGGCTTGCGCCAGCGGAACCAGTCGTACATCTCCGGATCGGCCAGCGGCACCCCGTCGAGCGGTGTTGTGCTGATGACGTAGTCCCCCGGCGGCGGGGCGAAGCGCCGGGGGAAGATCGGCGGCGTGAATCCGCCGTAGGGAGTCAGCGGCTCGAAGGCCACGCCGTAGACGAGTCCTGGGTCGTAGGTGATGAAGGCCGCCAGCCGCACCGAGGGGATGCCCTCGCGCCGCTCGAAGTCGGCCAGGGCCTTGTACCCCTGTCCCCAGTCGGTGTTGGCATCGGTGAGGTAGCGCCAGCCGTTATCCGGCCCGCCCGCCAGCGCGTTGAAGTAGCTCAGATACCAGGGCGCTATCGTCAGCGAGGTGAGCGCGTATCCCGCCCAGAGCGCGGCGGCGAGCAGGGCCGTCGCTGGTCTTTGCAGCCCTCGTCCCCACCGCCCGATCCAGACGAAGAGGAAGGGGAGGATGGGGAGGAGGTGCCGGTAGCCGATGTTGATCTCCCCTGCCATGCTGACGGCGAAGTAGAGCAGCGGCAGCGCCAGCAACGCCATTTCCTGCCGCCACCCCGCCGAGCGCAGGCGGCGCAGCGCCAATCCGCCCGCCGTCAGCCCCAGCAAGCCCAAGGTGAGCAGCGGCGTTTTGAGGAGGAAGGCCACGGGGAAGTAGGCCGCACGTCCGCCGTCGTATTTTTCTCCCAGCAGGAAGGCGGCGTGGCGGTCGCCGAGGTGCTCGGAAAGGCGGATCAGCGGGCGCAGCGCATCGGGCATCGGGATGGGGAAATCGACGAGGGGGGGCAGGGGGCCGATGCGGAAGCGGTAGAGGCCCCAGAGCGTAACGAAGGTCGTCAGGAGCAGCGGGAGGAGCTTGCGCAGGTGGCGGGCCGGGGGG
>JALXBP010000059.1 GCA_026991395.1 Anaerolineae bacterium
CTCGAATCAGCTTCGACCTCCTTTCTGCCCCTACAGCTTGCACATGCGCGTCTCTCACCCACTACCGATAGGGGATACCCTCCCGATGCGACGATCTCGCAACGCCCTGTGGAGGGGGAGATCGTCGCGTTTTGGGCTTCCAAACGGCCCCCGAACGGCCTTTCAACCCCTACATCTGGGGGGTAGTTCCCTCCCACCTGCGACGATCGCCAAACCGCCCTCTACCCCCCAAGATCGTCGCGTTGAGATGACTATACAACGATTTTCGCTTCCCGGCAAATGCAGGCAGCGACGCGCCCGCACCTGCTTGCCTCCCTACCCCACTCACCTGCATCGCCGCCCTTCCGCGCCGCAAACCCGGCAAACGCTGCACGGAATACGGCACAGCCCCCTTTCCATCCCGCCTACCGGGATTGTTGCTTTTCTCCTTGTGCTTGGCGCGGGCAACCATCAGGTGGTTGTGGTCTCGTTTCCATCCCGCCTGCCGGGATTGTTGCTTTTCTCCTGCAAGATATGGCCCTCGAATCAGCTCCGACCTCCGCATCGGCCCGGCCCCCTTACCCCTCCTCCGGCGACAAGCGGGCCTCCAGCCGCGCCAGCCGTTCATCGATGCGCCGTAGCCGCTCGGCCAGCGAGGGTTCTTCCCCACGGCGGATGTAGCCGATCTTCCAGTCCAGGTAGTCTATCTGCCGCCTCAGGTAGCCCTCATACCACGTCCAGTAATCCATCTGCTCCTGCCAGTAGCGGGCCAGGTTAAGCCCCCAGTCGCAGAAGCGGCTCACCGACTCCAGGAAGTTCCAGCGGCTCTCGATGGAGACGATCAACCGCGTGGTGACGACGTGAATCTCGGTCGAGGGCGGCGGGTCGGGCAAGCGGGCGGTTACGTGTTCGTACCGCTTGTCGTAAGAACGCACCTCGGAAAGCGGCCCCAGCCAATGGACGGTTACCTGCGCACCCGGCAGACGCAGCCCCAGCCCCGGCAGCCGGCCCAGCCAGCGGCGGGGCGGCTCCCAGCGCAGCCGCAGGAGCACCTCTCCCTCGTCGAACCCCTCGATCGTCGTCCCCTCGGGCAGGAGCATAGTCCGGGGATTGGCTGCGCCCCGCGCCCGGGCGTAACGGTTGTCGCGCAGCAGCGGCGGCAATTCCGACCACGGCACTTTACGCAGCGACATCTTGAGCCGCAGCCAGCCGTGAACGGCCCGCCCCGGCTTCTGCCACTTGCCAAAGCGCGCCAGGGAGACCAGCAGGAGATAGCGCACCAGTTCCATATGCTCCGGCAGGATGCGAAGGGTGAGGGGGCCACCCCGCCCCGCCGTCGGCAGCCCCTGGGAGAAAGCCGCCCGCCACGCTTCACCGGCCAACTTGGTCACCGGATAGGAAGACCGCCCGCCGATCTCGGCCCGGGCCTTCTGCCCAGTCAGGAGATAGGGCAGGACGATCTCGATGCGCGTTTCGTGGCGGCCGATGCGCCGGTCATCCCAGAAGATGAGGAGATAGGTCACCGCTGCTCCGGCAATGACTATCCCGCCCATCACCGCCCACCAACCGGGCGAGGCGAAGGGGGGCAATGGCAGGAGGTTGACCAGGGCGTTGAGAATCACGGAGAGCAGGACGGTACCGAGGAGCAACTCGATCAGCGCGGTGCGGGCCTGCCGGCCCGTTTCGCCGGTTTTGGGATGCACGTGCTTAGACATCGGCGGCCTCCCAGATGCCATACCTGCCGACGACCGGCTGCCATCCCTTCTCCTTGACACGGCTGCCCGGCGTGTAGAAGAGGCGCACCGTCGCCTTCTGCCCCGGACCCCAGGGGCCGCCCGGCGCGTTCTGCCACCGTCGCCAGGGGATCGGCTCGGCCCGCCCGCGCACTGCGTCGCCGGGGAGCGCGTCCAGCGGGACGTGGGCGTGGAGCGTCCGCTTCTGCGCATCCCATTCCGGCGGACGGGGGCGCGACTCCCCCGGCACGGGGAGGGGGCCATCCACCGCTTCGCGCGTCAGCCGCCCCAGGCCGTACCCCCGGTCGGCCCCCAAGCTCAGTTCCGCGAGGGCCTCCAGCACGTCGGCGGGCGTCAGCCCCGCCAAGGCAGGGGGCAGGGCCGACCACGGCTGACGGACGTAGAGGGTGAACCGCCAGCGCACCGGCTCTCCGGTGGCCGGATCGCGGGCGCTCAACACCTCCGTCTCGTGCAGCGCGCCGCTGTGGGCCGTGAGGGTGGCCGGAGCGACGGCGGTCTGTCCCAGCGAGGAGAGGAAGCGGGCCTCGAAATCGGCGGCGGGGAGCGGGCCGTAGCGCAGCCGCCCCTCCTCATCGTAGTGGGGATGGGCCGTCTGGCCGTCCACCAGCAGGAAGGCGTAGGAGGTGGGGAGATCGTCGGCCACGAATGCGCCCACCGCCTCGTAGTCCGAACCGGCGGCGCGGGGGAGGAGGGCGCGGGTCAACCGGGCCGTGATCGCCCCCCACAGCGTCCAGCCGGGGGCGTAGAGGCGCGTACGCTGGATGAAGCCGAAGGGATGATCGCCCAGCAGCACCGGCGAACGGGCACGATAGGTGAGCGTCCAGGCCTGCCAGCTCATCGCTACCCTTCCGCCCGCAGGCCGTAGAGGGCATAGATCAACGCCCGCTCGGCCAGTTGCCGCGCCAGAAGCAGCTTGTGCAGGTCGTCGGTCATAGCGATGACCGCCTCCCGGTCGTTTTCGTCACCCGACCCGCCGCCCAGCAACGGGCCCACCGCTTCCTCCCGCCAGAGGGCGCGGATCTGCGGCCAGATGACCTTGCCCCCGTCTTCCCAGCGGTAGCGCAGGTACAGGTAGAAGGCGAACAGCCCCTCTTCGCGCATCACCCCCAGCGCGTTGCGGACGATGGTCTCCAGACGCTTGGGGTCTTTGGCCTGGCCCTTGTTCTGCACAATCTGGCTGCCGAAATGGGCGCAAAGCGGTTCCAGGTGAGTATAGTCGCTCATCTTATGCTCCTCCTTCCTCCAGGCCCAGCACCCGCAGCCGGCCAAAGCCGCGCGTGCTCATCCCGCCCACGCCCAGGTACTCCATCAACCGCAGCCCTTTCTCCACGTTGCCCTGCACCCAGGCGAAATCCCGCTCGGCAGGGAAAGGCACCGGCTTGGTCTCGTCCCCCTCCCTGACGGGGAAGAGGTAGTGCTGCGGGTTGTGGTAAACGATGGGGAAGCGGAGCACCGTGCCGCGCGGCATGGCCTCGTAGGTGAACAAGGCCCCTTCCTCCGCCGCGCCGGTAGCCGGGTCGATGGAAACGGAGGTACGCACCTCCAGGTTGCTGTCCACCACGATGGGGAAGATGTGGTCGGGGACCAGCACCAGTCGCTCGCGGATGCGGGCCAGGTCGTCGGGCAGCCCCAGCGCCGACCAGATGGCGGCGGTATCCAGGTCGCCGTCTTCCACCTTCAGGAAGAGCCAGCCCAGGTTCAACCCCTGCTCAAGGGAGCCAAGTCCAGCGGCAACGCGCAGGGTGTCGCCCGTCAGTTCCTGCTCAGGCGGCAGGGCGTAGCCCGCCTCGGCCAGTACCTGCGGCGATGTAACCCACACCGGCCCGACCATCGAGTGGACGGGGAAGAAGAGGATTTGGGCATCGTAGAACTGGGCCAGACCGTGGAAACTGCGGTTCTGGGGGCCGATGGTGAAGCCGTAGGTCGTGCAGACGGGGCAGTCTATCTCGCCACAGTGCTCGGAGCCGTCCTCGCCGCCCTTGCCTGCGCAACTGATGTAGCGAATCTTCTGGTCGTCGGCGTCGTACCGCTTCTCACGGCGATAGCGGTTCGTCGCCATAGCGGTGTAGGCGCGGGCGGAGCCTGCCAGGCTGGAACCGGGGATCTTGGGCAGGTTGCTGCCCGGCTCGCGCACGATGGTCAAATCCACCTCGCCCAGCCGGTAGCCGCCCGTGCCCACGTGGATGGGGTCCAGGGCCAGGCCATAGTAGATTTTCCGCAGATACGGGTTTTGTACGCTCATCTCGTCTCCTTTTCCTTCGGATGCTCAATGCTCTGTTTGAGAATGTGCCGATACAGCTCCACCACGTCGAAGAACAGGCCCTCCCGAACGGCGTCCCGAAGGTCCGCTCGACCGCCCAGATCGCGGGCGACCGTCTTTTCGACCAACCACTCGTAACTTCCTCCCTCCGGATGACCGTCCCCCCAAGCCCTGTACTTGCGGGCCAGGAGCGTCGTCACCCCGTTCAGGCGGGTCTCGGACATGCCGGGGACGGTGCAGATTTTCTCCCATACATCCTGCAGGTCGGCGATCCGCTCCAGCAGGTAGGGGCGGGGGCTGTGCTGCGTGCCGAAGAGAGGATGGGGCCGGCGTCCCGTGTCGGAGTCGGCGTGGGCCTCCAACCGGCGGCTGACCGTGTCCAGGAAGAGGAAATCGAACAGGTTGGGGCGGAAGGCCACTTGGTCGCCCTCCTGCACCTGGGAGACGTGGACCCAGCGGCCATCAGGCCCGGCCAAGCTCATGCCCCGCGTCTCCAACCCCTCTCCCTCCCGGATGAGGAGGTATGGATGATACCAATCGTCCTTGCCGTCGCCGCGCCGGGCCGGGATGTGCCACTTCCAGCGGCCAAAGCGGTCGCTGTGGAGGGTGAGGGTGTACGCGCCGTCGTCCTCCGCGACGTGCTCCACCCGCGCCTCGGCCCACGTCCGCCCCGGCCCGTCGAAGGTCTCCACCAGGCGGCGGGCGGTGTCCAGGGCGGCGAACATCGGGTAGTGGGCGTCCATGAAGACCAGGCCCACGTGGAAGGGGAGCCGTCCCGTCACCTTGCCGAATTCGACGGCGTAGGCTTCCCGCAGCCGCTCGGCGGCCTCGATGGCGGCCTCGGCGGGGAGCATCGCCAGGAGCAGGTTGGGGGAGGCGGTGATGATCTGGTAGGGGGAATAGGTCTCGGTGCTGACGGCGGCGATGGGGTAATCGCCGCGGACGCTCCGCCCGTCCTCGCGGCTGAGCAAACGCACCGGCTGCCCCACCGCGCCGCGCAGCCGTTCGATCTGCCCGGCGGTGAGGCGGGTGACGGTCTGCGCCCGGCCGTCCTCCGGGCGGACGAAGATGTCCGTCTGCCCCAGGCCGGGGACGTCGGCGGTGTAGAGGCCGGGGCGCGGCCGGCCCCGTAGCGTCAGGACGGCCCGCTGCCGCTCGCCGACCATCTCTTGCAGGCGGTCGGCCTGCGCTCGCAGGAACTCCTCCGTCGTCTGCCAGACCCGCAGCAGGCGGGAGGCGGAGGGGTTCTTGCGGGCCAGGGCGAGGAGGAAGGCGTCGGCGGGGTCGAGGGCGTACTGCCGGCGCAAGTCTTGGGCGACCGTGGCGGCGTACTGGAGCCGGCCAAAGCGGGCGGTGAGGCGGCGGGCCAACGTGCCTTCCGGCGTATCCCGTCGCTGTTTGCCCCACCGACGGACCTCCTGCACCCGTCCTTGAATCTCTGCCGGGGTGGAGACCGGCTCTAAAAGATGGGCGGGGATGTTGCCCACAGCCTGCCGCAGCGACTGCCAACTGTCCACAGGGACGGGCAGGTTGGGCACGACGGCCATATCCTGCGGCGAGGTGATGAAGAGGGTATGCGACATCGTCCCGTCCAGCCACTCCCGCAGGTCGAAGCGGGCCACCAGCAGAGCGACATTGCCCCGTCCGTCGGCGATCTCGCCGCTCCAGACGGTGCCCTGCTGTGCCAGACGGTGCCTGATTCCCCGCCGCCGCACCTGTTCGCACCAGGGGCACAGGTCACGGTCGCCTTCCAGGGGGCGGCGGCGGCAGACGGGGCAGACGACGCCGGAGGGGGTATCCGACCACGTTGCGACCCAGGCCGGCTCGCCGACGGTCGGCAGGGTGGCGCGGGCTGTTTTTATCTGGGCGGCCAGGTCGGTTACGTAGCGGGTGGACCCGCCGAGGGAGACGACCGGCGACACCTCGCCGCCGCTCTCCCGGTCCACGCTCTCTCGCAGCCGCGCCGCCAGTTCCGCCTCGTCCCAGTCCAGGTCGGCGACCAGGAAGTGGACGCCGTCGTCGTCCTCATAGACGCGGTTGCCCAGCCCGTACTCGGTCTCGACGAGGCGGCGCAGTTTCCGGCGCAGGTCTTCCAGCATCACCACCCGGCCCACCACGTCGGAGAGGCGGGCGAAGGGAGTGACGGCCTCCCACCAGTTCCATTGGACGGTGAGAAGGCGGAAGGTGGGACGGGGGCGTTCCTCATCGGCCGGGGGC
>JALXBP010000060.1 GCA_026991395.1 Anaerolineae bacterium
CCGCGTCCGTTCGATGTGGCGCAGGAACTCCAGCCCCAGCCCTTTCCCCTGGCTCGCCCCCTCGATGAGACCGGGCATATCGGCCAGCGTGAAGGTCTCCTTCGGCCCCAAGGCGACGACGCCGAGCTGCGGCTGCAAGGTGGTGAAGGGGTAATCGGCGATGGCCGGCCTGGCCGCCGAGACGAC
This sequence comes from Anaerolineae bacterium, assembly GCA_026991395.1. Taxonomy (GTDB): domain Bacteria; phylum Chloroflexota; class Anaerolineae; order B4-G1; family SLSP01; genus JALXBP01. The sequence continues at coordinate 187 of JALXBP010000060.1, forward strand.
GGAAAGGAGCGTGGACTTGCCCGCGTTCGGCTTGCCCACCAACCCGACATCGGCCAGCAGCTTCAGTTCCAGCTTGAGCCGCCGTTCCTCCCCGGGATCGCCGCGTTCGGCAATGCGCGGGGCCTGATTGGTCGAGGTGGCGAAGCGGGCGTTCCCGCGTCCGCCCCGTCCGCCCCGCGCGACGACGACCCGCTGCCCCGCTTCGACCAGGTCAGCGATGACGCGCCCCGTCTTCAGGTCGGTAACCACCGTCCCCGGCGGCACGGGGATGACGAGATCGGCCCCTTGCGCGCCGGTCATATTCTTGTTCCGTCCCGGCTTGCCATCCTCGGCGCGGAACTCCTTCTGGTGGGCGAAGTGGTAGAGCGTGTTGAGGTGCGGATTGACCTCCAGAATGACGTCGCCGCCCTTCCCGCCGTCGCCGCCGGAGGGGCCGCCGAAGGGAATGTACTTCTCGCGGCGGAAGGCGACCGCGCCGTCGCCGCCGCGTCCCGCCTGCACGTGGATGGTTACTTCATCGTAGAACATCGCACCTCCTCAGTGGCTCTCCTCCACCAGCAGCCGCGCCTCCTCCACCGACTCCTGCGGCCCGACCAGGATGAGCCGGTCGCCGTAGTGGAGCTTCGTGTTGCCGTGCGGGACGATGACCTCATCCCCTCGGCGGATACCCATCACCAGCGCCTGGCGCGGCAGCGGCACGTCGCGCAGTTCACGCCCGAAGAGCGCCGCGTTGTGCAGCGTAACCTCCTCGAATTCCATCTTCTCCAGCCCTGTGGCGAGCAGGTCGAAGGCTCCCGGATAGTAGAGCGCCCCCTCCACCGCCAGCATCAACGCCAGCGCCGGCTGGACGCCGCGCGCCCCCAGCGCGTGGAGGATGGGCAGATTCGTCGGCGAGCGAACCACGGCGATGACGTTGGGCACGCCGAACGCCTCCCGCGCCAGACGGGCGACGGCGACGTTCACCTCCTCATCGGTCGAGGCGGCGATGAGCGCCTGACAGCGGCCCACCTCCGCCGAGGCCAATACCTGCGGCTCGGTCGGCTCATCGCGCAAGACGCGGACGTGCGGCGGCAGACTGCTCTCCAGCTTCTCCGTCCGCCGCGCGAGGATGGTGATGCACGGCTCGCCGCGCCGATGGAGACGCCAGGCCAACATCGCCGCCAGATCGCCGCCGCCGATGATGAGGATGCCCTCGCGCTTTACCTCTTTCGTCTCCGGCAGGAGCCGGTTGAAGAGGAAGGGGGAGAGCGTGCAGGTTACGACGGCGACGAGGATGATGGCCGAGTTCGTCGCCTCCGAGATCAGCCCCAGCTTGAGCGCGATAGACGAGGTGGCGATGATCAGCGAGAGGCGCGAGGAGAGGAGGAGGCCCGCCGCCACCGACTCCCGCCAGGTGAACCTGAGCCGGTAGAGCAGCGCGGGCACCAGCTTGACCGCGTAGGCCAGGACGACGAGGATGGGCACGAGTAGCAGTGCATCAGAGGAGGCGAGCAGCGATTGCAGGTCGAACTCCGTCCCCACGGAGATGAAGAAGATGGGGATGAAGAAGCCGTAGCCCATCGCCTCCAGCTTCTCCAGCAGTGATTCGTTGTGATCCTTGGAAAGGAGACCGATGAGCGCCCCGGCGAGGAAAGACCCCAAGATCACCTCCACGCCCAACGCCTCCGCCAGCACCTCCCAGGCGACGAGGAAGGCCAACGCCAGGCGCACCGGCACCTGCGAGGCCGATTCCGCCAGGCGGAGGAAGAAGCGTTGCAGCATCCCCTCCCGATCCAGCCAGTGGCCCAGCCGCGCCAGCAGAGCGAAGACAACGCCGAGCAGCGAGACGAGGAGGATATCCAGCGAGAGGCCGCGTTCGTAGAAGGCGACGACGATGCCGATGAGGATGAGCGTGACGAAATCGGCCAGCAATGCGGCGACGAGGAGCGCCTGCCCGTAGGGCGAGACGATCAGCCGCCGCTCCTTGAGCACCGGCACGACGATCCCCATCGAGGTGGTGCTGAGGATCAGCCCCATCAGCGGAATGGAGTCGGCCAGGCCACGGGCCTTCAGCCAGAAACCGGCCCCCATCGCCAGGAGCAGCGTCAGCACGAGCACCGCCGCGCCCAAGAATGTGCTGTTGCGGTAGAACGGCTCCTCGCTCCGCTCATCGGGGAGGAGGAGGTCGAAGTCCACCTCCAGACCGGCGAGGAACATCAGGTAGGCGAAGCCGAAATCGGCCAAGAAGGTCAGCGTCGGCGTGGGGTGGATGAGGTGCAGACCGCTCTTGCCGATGATGATGCCCCCTAAAATCTCCAGGACGACGACGGGGACGCGCATCCGCTTGAAGCTGCCGGCAAGGATCGGCACGATGACGGCCAGTGTGGTGACGAGCAACAACGGGATCAGGTCTGATTCGCCCATCGCTCTCCCCTTTCGCAGAGGTGAGAAAGACCGGCCTCAAAGCCGGTCATCGGATAGCTCCAGAGACACATACCTGTTGAAAATCGGCAGGCCGTGGGCGACCCTCAGCCCGCCTCCTCCAGCGCCTGCAGGCGGCGCGTCTGCTCATCCACCGCCAGCGCCTCGATGAAGTCGTCCAGGTCGCCGTCGAGGACGGCGGGGAGGTTGTAGGTCGTCATCCCGATGCGATGGTCGGTAACGCGGTTCTGAGGGAAGTTGTAGGTGCGTATCTTCTCGCTGCGCTCGCCGCCGCCCACCTGGGAGCGCCGTGCCGCCTCCAATGCCTCCTCCTGCTTGCGCCGCTCGATTTCGTACAGGCGTGCCCGCAGGACCGACATCGCCCGCAGCTTGTTCTGCGTCAGCGAACGCTCACTCTCGCAGGTTACCACCATCCCCGTCGGTTTGTGGACGATGCGCACGGCGGTATCGTTCTTCTGCATATGCTGGCCGCCCGGCCCCGAGGAGCCGTAGGTGGAGATCTCCAGGTCCTTGGGGTTGATCTCGATCTCCACGTCGTCCACCTCCGGCAGGACGGCGACGGTTGCGGTGGAGGTATGGATGCGCCCGCTCGATTCGGTAACGGGGATGCGCTGCACGCGGTGGACGCCGCTTTCGTGCTTCAGACGGGAGTAGGCTCCCTTCCCCTTCACCTCGAAGATGACTTCCTTGAAGCCACCGATGCCGGTGCGGTTCTCGCTGATGATCTCCGTCTTCCAGCCCTGCCGCTCGGCGTAGCGGGTGTACATTCGGAAGAGATCGGCGGCGAAGAGACCGGCCTCGTCGCCCCCGGCGCCGGCGCGTATCTCGACGATGACGTTCTTGTCATCCCGTGGGTCTTTGGGGACGAGGAGACGCATCAGCCGCTCCTCCAGCTCCTTCTTCTGTGCCTCCAGTGTGGCGATCTCCTCGCGGGCCATCTCGCGCAGTTCGGCGTCCGATTCCTCCTGCGCCATCTCGCGGGCCTCGGCCAACTCGGTGAGGAGACGGCGGTAGCGGCGGTAGGTCTGGATCGTCTCCTCCATCTCCGCCCGCTCCTTGGCGTAGGCAGCCACCTTCTCGTAATCCTGCGCCACCTGCGGATCGCCCATCAGCCGCTCCAGTTCGTCGAAGCGGGCTTCGAGCGCTTCCAATCGTTTCAGTAGCTTCTCGGTTTCCATAGCCTTCCTTTGTGGATGCGGGACAGAAAGAACGGCCCGTTGCGGCGGGCCGTCGTCTTGGAGTCCTGGTGGGCCTACCAGGACTCGAACCTGGAACCGACCGGTTATGAGCCGGCTGCTCTAACCATTGAGCTATAGGCCCTGGGAGAGCGGGCGACGGGAATCGAACCCGTATCATTGGCTTGGAAGGCCAAGGCGTTACCATTACGCTACGCCCGCGACCGGCGGCATTATACCATAGGGAAGAGGGTGAGCAAGGTGTGGCGACGCCCTGCGGAAGGGGTTTCCTCCAGGCTAAGGTATCTCGAGCCACCGGCTTGTAAAAGCCGATAACGTACTCCTCGTGCATTCGCTGCTGGATTTGGGATTTCATATCGGGGTTGGTGCCGGCGGGCATCATCCTCCGATTGCGATCCAGGCGACGTACGCCTATCCCCAGAACCTCAAACCCTACTGCTTCCCCTATGGCGGCCAAGCAGGTGTGCGTTTTGGTATCCTTGCCTCGCATCGTAGAATTCCCCACAACGACAATCGCCGCTTTGCCGGGCTTGAGGACCCGGCGCATCTCCCGCAAGACTCTGGTCATCTCCGAATAGTAGCGGTGAAGCACGCGCCCCTTCTTCTCGTCCACGCCGGCAATGTCGGCCACGACTTTGGCCGCTTCATCGGGCAGACTCTCGAATTCCATAGTGGTCAATGCCTCGCCGCCGACGTACTCCTTCCTCTTTTGCCCAAGCTCATCGATTGGATATCCCATCCAGGCCAGCGAAAACTTGTGTGCCCGCATATAGTCGATGGCATTGGCGGCGTAGGGAGGGGAGGTAACGATCAAATCCATGGATGCATCCCTTAGGGGCAAGCTCTGCGCATTGCCGGAGGCGACCACCGGTGGAATTGCGCCCACTCCGGCTTTCTTCAGCCCGATTAGGTTCTGATGGAGCCGTCTCTTAAATTCCTCCAGAGGCAGGCGCAAGGTTTTCGTCAGAAACTTGATCCGGGGAGATGAGCCATCAGCCAGGTGATGACCTAACACAATCTCCCCCGTCCGACCGAAGACGACCTTGGCCCGGTGAGGCCGGGTGTGGGCCAGATCAAACGCCAAGGAGACCCCGCCGGACTTGGTGATGATAATGGCGGAGAAGGCTAACTCGAGGAAGCTTCTGATCCGCGCATCGTCTACCTTCTCTATCTCGGTTATGAGAGCTATGAGGTCTATCTGTGTTTCACGGGCAAACCAGTAGTCGATGAAGCGCCGTGTCTTGGGGTCCCATCGCTCTTCCAGCATGGCCTCCAACGCATGGCGATGCTTCCTGACCGCAGATGCAGCCCGTGCCAGAACGCCATCCCCTATCCGGGCCACGCATTCGACATCGAGAGGTGTGACTTTGACCTTGGTGATGAGCTGCGCCAGTGGGTCGATGTCAAACCCCACGCCCTGCCGTCCCGTCAGATAGGCCTCTAGGACGGTGGTGCCGGACCCCATCATCGGGTCGAGAACGGCATCTCCAGGCGCAGTCAGCGCTTCGATAAACTTGCGTGGCAGTTGCGGTGGAAACTTGGCGGGGAAGGAATGAAAACTATGCGAGGCATACCCACTGTCGAGGCCGTGGAAATCCAGGTCCTGAGAGAGCAAATCTATGACCCGCTCACGATAGCTCTTGTCGAACCGGTCAGATCGATCAAGAGCACGGACCGGTAACCGGAGTTGATAAACGCTCATTCTTGAAGCTCACCTCGGTCGCTCAAAGGGAGGATGACAACGGCACACTCGACGGACAACGACCATTGTATCCATGCAAGCACTGTAGGCAAGCTGCGCCGCCCATTATGACAACCGCCTTGACGACTTCGCGCCTTCCCCCTATAATCAGGATGTCTTTGTCAGAAAGGAGAGTGTGGTGGAAGGGACGGTCCTGCTCATCGAGGACGATCTTTCCAAGCGTGAGGCGTTGGCCCGGCGCTTGCAGGCCGAGGGGATCGAGGTCATCGAGGCCGAAGACGGTGCCACCGGCTTGGCCAAAGCGGCACGTTGTCTCCCCCAAGCCGTGATCATCAGCACAACGCTGCCCGATACATCCGGCTCCGAAGTGGCACGCAAGTTGCGGGAAGTTACGCGCACCCAGCACATCTTCCTGATGCTCATCGCCGATGTGGATAGCCACGGCGAGCGGCTGAACGGGCTGGAACTGGGGGCGGACGACTTCGTGGCCGCGCCCGTCGATCCCGACGAGGTGATGTTGCGCGTGCGCAATGCCCTGCGCCGCGCAGGCACCTCCAACGCCGTCGATCCTACCACCGGCTTGCCCGCTATCCGCCTCATCCAGGAACAACTGCGCCGCCTTCTCCGCCAGGCAGGCGACAACTGGGCCTTGTTGCGCGTCCACGTTACGGGCCTCGATCCCTACCGCGAACGCTACGGCCACCGGCGGGCCGCCGCCTTCCTGCGCGAGATCGGACGGATGCTCGCCCAGGCGCTGGACAAGGACACGGTGGAGGATGACTTCCTCGGCTTCAGCGGTAACGACGACTTCATCATCATCACCGAACCGCAGCGGGTCGAATCGTTGCGGGCGGAGATGGCGCGAGCGATGGAGGCACTGCGCCGCGATTACTATGCCGACGACGAACTCCTGGCGCAGCACATCACCGTGGACGAGCATTCCTACCCGCTGGTCGGGTTGAAGGTCCACGTCATCACACCGGAGGATGGGCCATTCTACGACGTGCGCTCCCTGAGCGCCGCGTTGGCCGCCCGATAGCCACACAGCAGACCTGCCACCCTCGTCCGACCTCCCCGCCCTGCTCACAAGTGGAGGCGAACGGAGGATGACGCCCCTCATAGCGTTGAGTGCGGCCTGGTCTGCGGGGATCGTCCTGGCGCGTGCTGCCCTCGTCCCCCCGGCCTTCTGGCTCCTGCCGCTCCCTTTTGCCCTCGCCCTCTGGTGGCTCCGCGAGCATCCCGCTGCCCGCTGGACACTCTGGCTCCTCGCGGGCCTGATGCTCGGCGCAGGGCGTTATCTGCTGAGCCGCCCCGTCCTCGATGCGCAGCACATCGCCGTCTATGCCGACGGCGGCACGACGACGCTCATCGGCGTCGTCACAGCAGAGCCGATCCCGCACCGCCGCACGACCTCCCTGCGCGTGGAGGCCGAGCAACTCACGCTGGCCGACGGCACCACCGTGCCCGTCCACGGCGCGGTGCTGATCCAGGCCCCGCCCCGCACCACCGCCTTCTTCGGCGACCGCGTGGAAGTGCAGGGCACACTCGCGCGCCCTCCCGTCGGCGAGACCTTCTCCTACCGCGACTACCTCGCGCGGCAGGGGGTCTACGCGATGATGGGCGAAGGTTCCACCGTCGTCATTCTGGAGCGGCATCAGCGCAGCCGTGCGCTGGAAGCGATGCTGCGCTTCCGCCTGTGGGCCGTCGAGCGGCTGCGGGCCACCTTGCCGGAGCCGCACGCCTCCCTCCTCTCCGGCATCCTCCTCGGCGTCGAGTGGCACATCCCCGCCGACCTGGACGATGCCTTCGCGACGACGGGAACGAGCCACATCATCGCCATCTCCGGCTTCAATATGACGATCGTCGCGGCGCTCTTCGCCGTGCTGGCCCGCGCCCTCGTCGGAAGGCGCTACGAAAGCTGGATCGCGCTCGGCGGCCTGTGGCTCTACACGATCCTGGTCGGCGCTGCCGCCGCCGTCGTCCGCGCCGCGGTGATGGGATCGCTGCTCATCATCGCCCGCCGCGGACACCGCCGCATCCACGGCCCGACGACGCTGGCCGCCGCGGCGTGGCTGATGTCGCTCCACAATCCGCTCATCCTCTGGGATGTCGGCTTCCAGCTCAGTCTGGCCGCTACTGCGGGCATCCTCCTCCTGCAGCCGCCGATCTCCGCCTGGATCGCCGCCCGGCTCCGCCGTCTGACCACCGCCGAGCGTAGCGAGCGCTGGATGCAGCTTCTGGAGGAGAGCTTCATCGTTACCTTAGCTGCGCAGATCACGACGACGCCCATCCTCGTGGCGACATTTCACCGCCTCTCGCCGATCTCGCTGCTCACCAACTTCCTCATCCTGCCCATCCAGCCTTACGTGATGCTCTTCGGCGGCATCGCGCTGGGCGGAGCACTGCTCTGGCTGCCGTTGGGACGGGTGCTCTCCCTGCCCGTCTGGGGGCTGCTCGACTACACCATCCGCGTCGTGCGTGCGCTGGGCAGGCTCCCCTGGGCCTCGATCGAGGTGGGGCAGGTTGCGCTGGAGGCGGTATGGGGCTATTACGCCGTGCTGCTGGGGATCATCGGCTGGCGGGGGCTGTCGCCGTCGGAGCGCGGTCGCCTGTGGCGGCGGCTGCGCGACAGACCGGCGTGGCAATGGGCACTGGCGGGGGCCTTCCTCCTCGCCCTGCTGACGCTCCCTTCCGCCCTGCCCGACGGCAGGCTTCACCTGTGGTCGCTGCCGGTGCCGGGGAATGCGCTGCTCATCCGCTCGCCGCGGGGGCGTTTCGTCCTCATCGACGGCTCCGGGGATGCCGATCGGCTTGCCGAGGCCATCGACGCCCATCTGCCGTGGTACAGCCGTCACCTGGCGATGGTCATCCTCACCGCGCCGCAGGCCGAGGAGCTCCCCGGCCTCGAAGCGGTGCTCGAACGCTACCGCATCGACGCCGTCATCCTCCCGCCCACGGCCGGCAGCGAGGCGGCAACCTTCCGCAGCGAGGTCGAAGGCCGCACCTCGACCTGGCGGATCGCGGCGCAGGGCGACCGCTGGCAGGTGGATGCGGTACGCTTCGAGGTGCTCTGGCCGCCGGAAGGGCGCGTCGGGCCGCTCATCCTGCGTCTGGACTACGGCTCGACCGCCATCCTCCTGCCGATGCACGCCACGCCGCCGCTGGAGCGACGGCTGGCCGCCTTGGGCGCACCGCTCCGCTGCGATCTGCTCATCGCGCCGCGGCACGGGGCACCCTCATCGCTCACCCCGGAATTCCTCCGCGCGGCCTCGCCGCAGATCATCCTCTTCGACGAAGCGCCTGCACCTCAGCCCCTGCTCCGCGCCCGCGAAACGGCCGTGGTGTACGTCGGCGACGCGGCAGAGGGGATCGCCTTCGTCGATGACGGGCGGCGGCTGTGGACGCGGGCCTCGCCCGCCGACGAGTAATCCTCAGCCCCGCCGCAGACGCCGGAGGAAGAGCTTGCCGACGGTGTAGAGCGCCTTGACGATCTCATCGGAGGAGACCTTGGAGCGCCCCTCGCGGCGGTTGGTGAAGGTGATGGGCACCTCCCCGACGCGCCAGTTGCCCGCCTGCACGTAGCAGAGCATCTCGATGAGGAAGGAGTAGCCGTTGGAAAAGATGGCGTCGAGGGGGACCGCCTCCAGCACCTCACGACGGTAGCAGCGGAAGCCGCCGGTGGCATCGTGCGCGTGCAGGCCGAGCAGCAGATGGGCGAAGGCGTTCGCGCCCCAGCTAAGGACGTAGCGCGGCCACGGCCATCCCTCGATGCGCCCGCCTCTGACGTAGCGGCTGCCGATGACCAGGTCGAAGCCCTGCTCCGCCTTCGCCACCAGGGCGGGGATGGCCTGCGGGGGATGCGAAAAGTCGGCATCCATCGTGATGATGTAGTCGCTCTGCGCGGCCAGCGCCTGGCGGAAACCGGCGATGTAGGCCGAGCCGAGGCCGAGCTTCCCCGCTCGATGCAGCACCTCGACACGGCGGGGGAATTCGGAGGCCAGCGCATCGGCAATAGCGCCCGTCCCGTCGGGGGAGTTGTCATCGACGATCAACAGTTTGGGCGCGACAGGCAGGGAGAGAATCTGCCGCGCCAGGCGCTCCAGGTTCTCCCGCTCGTTGTACGTCGGCACGATGACGGTGATCTGTCTGTGCATAGGTGCCACTTTACCGTAAGCTTCGGGGAAGTCAACGGAAGGCCGGAGCGCGTGCCACAGCCATCTTGTCATCCATCCTCTCCCCCGCTATAATGAGCATGGGCTTCGTCCCCCCGTCGCTGCACGCGAGCGCAAGCCGTTACCTTGCAGGAGGCTACGATGAGAATTCCGATGCAGGATGTACTGGGCGTCATCCTGGGTGGCGGTGCGGGAACACGGCTCTACCCCCTCACCAAGCTGCGGGCCAAGCCCGCTGTCCCCCTCGCCGGTTACTATCGCCTCATCGACATCCCGATGAGCAACTGCATCCACTCCGGCATCAACCACATCTACGTCCTCACGCAGTTCAACTCCGTCTCGCTCCACCGCCACATCACCCGCACCTACCAGTTCGACAACTTCTCCGGCGGCTGGGTACGCATCCTTGCCGCCGAGCAGACGCCGCTGAACAAATCCTGGTACCAGGGCACAGCGGACGCGCTGCGCAAGCAACTCTACCAACTCCAGGTTACGCGCTCCCGCGAGATGGTCATCCTCTCCGGCGACCATCTCTACCGGATGGACTACTCGGAGTTCGTCGCCTTCCACCGCGAGCACGAGGCCGACGTGACGATTGCCGTCAAGCCGGTCGGTGCGGAGGATGCCCCGCGCTTCGGCATCCTCCAGGCCGACGAGGGCGGGCGCATTCACCGCTTCGTGGAAAAGCCGCCCACGGAGAAGCTGAAGGGGTTGGAGAGCCTGCAAGGCGACAAGCCCTATATGGCCTCGATGGGCATCTACGTCTTCCGCAGCGAGACGCTCATCCAGCTCCTGCGCGAGGAGAGCGGCTCCGACTTTGGCAAGCACATCATCCCAGCCGCCATCGAGCGCGGCCTGCGCGTCTATGCCTACCCCTTCGAGGGCTACTGGGAGGATATCGGGACGATCAGTTCCTTCTATCGTGTCAACCTGGCGATGACGCGCCCCGACCCGCCGTTCGATTTCTACGATGCCGAATGGCCCATCTACACGCGCGCCCGCTACCTTCCCGGCAGCCGCATCATCGACTCCGACGTCAACCGCGGGCTGATCGCACCGGGATGCATCATCGAGGAGTCGGCCATTCACGACAGTATCATCGGCCTGCGGAGCATCGTCAAAGCAGGCGCGCACCTCCATTGCGTCGTGATGATGGGGGCCGACTACTACGAATCGGACAAGGAGCGCGAGGAGAACCGCCGCACCGGTCTGCCGGATATTGGCGTGGGGGAAGGGGCGGTCATCGAGCGGGCCATCCTCGACAAGAATGTGCGTATCGGGCGCAAGGTCGTCATCCGCGACCACAGCGGTGAGCCGGACGTGGAGACGAAGAGCTACGTCATCCGCGACGGCATCGTCGTCATCCCCAAGGGCGTTACCATCCCCGACGGAACGGTCATCTGAGAGCAGGGCACGATCACCATCGCCCTGCGTGAGCCGACGGGAAAGGATGCAACTATGCATCACCTGCGAGTCTGGCTGCACCGGCATCCTGCCTGGGTCCTCTTCGTCATCGCGCCCATCCTGACCGAAGTCTTTTCAGGCTCTACGCCGCTGAACGAGTTCATTATGCCTCTCGCCGCCCTCTCCCTGATGATGCTCTACGGCTCCGGCGCAGTGCTGGCGCGGGAGGCGGTGCGCCGTTGGAACAAGGGATGGGTCAGTTTGTTGTTGCTCGGCTTTGCCTATGGCATCTACGAAGAGGGCTTGGTCATGCGATCTTTCTTCAACCCTCACTGGGTTGATCTGGGAAACTTGGGGGTCTATGGGCGTGTCGCTGGTGTGAATTGGGTGTGGACGGAGCAGCTCATCCTCGTCCATGCCTCGATCAGCATTATGACGACCATCACCTTCGTGGAAATTCTCTTCCCGGACCGCCGCCACGAGCCTTGGCTGCGTGGCCGCTTGACATGGGGCTTGCACCTCTTCAATCTCTTCGCGGTTCTGGCCCTCGAGCGGGTGATGGTACCTTACGACGCCCCCGACGGCTGGGTGGCCGTGTGCTGGCTGAGCATACTGGCACTCATCGTCCTGGCCCGCTTGTGGCCCTCCTCCACGCCCTTCCTGCGTGAAGGGAAAGCCGCTCATCCATGGGCCTTTTTCCTGTTGGGGATGGGCGGGATATTCATGCTCTTCTTCGGCACTTCGCTGGGAGCTGATGCCGACTGCTATCCCTATCCGGTAGCGATGGCACTGCTCGCTCTGGATGCCCTCCTCGTCCTGTGGCTCGCGCGGCGCTGGAGCGGCAACGGTTTGCTCTGGGATGATCGCCACCGCTTGGCGCTCCTTAACGGCGCCCTGAGCTTCCTCCTCATCAGCACGGCCTTGTTGGCCGGTCGCGCCTACCCGGTGATGTACGTGACCAGCCCGCTCTTTCTGATTGGCCTTGCGTGGCTCTACCATCGCGTCGCCCACCGCACCGCGGCGGCGGGAAAGTCGCCAGAAGCGGCAAGCAGGCTATAATGGTTGCCGAACGGTATGAAAGGAGGCATCATGGAGGAAGCCAAGATCGAGGCGCTGCGGCACAAGGCTGTGGCGCTCTCCTTCGAGGAGGCTATGGAGGCACTGCAGGAGGCCGTCGCGCAGCTCGAGGAGGACCAACTGCCCCTCGAGGAGGCCGAAGCGCTCTACCTCTGGGGACGTGTCCTCGCCGCACACTGCCAGCGGCTGCTCGATGAGGCCGAACTGCGCCTGGAGACACTCGACGACGCGGCGTTCGTCTGATCAGGGGCGCTGCCCCAAGGAGGGAAACGATGAAAAGGTGGTGGCTTCTCGTGATCGTGGCCGTGCTCGGCCTGGCCTGCAACGTCCCCATTCCCACATCCCAGCCGCTAACGGTCATCGAGCCGGTACAGGTTTCGCAGACGGTCGATCTGGAGGGTGCCGAGCGGGCCGACATTTCGCTCAAGCTGCTCAACGGCGACCTGACGCTTCAGCCCGGCGATCTCTCCTTGCTGCAGGCCGATTTCCACTACAACGTGCAGGAATGGGAACCGAAGATCGAAAGCTCGACGAAGGACGACACGCGCAAGGTCTCCATCAGCCAGGGCGTCGGCTCCGAACTGACGTTAGGCGAGGACGACACCTACATCAACGAATGGACGATCACGCTGGCCCGCGGCGTGCCGATGAAGCTGCACATCACCTTGGGCAGCGGCAGGGCCTCCCTGGCGCTCGGCGGCCTTTCGCTGACCGAGGCTTCCATCACGACGGGCAAATCGGAGACGACCATCAGCTTCGACGAGGCCAATCCGGAGCCGCTCAGCGCCCTGCGCCTGACGGCGGGGATGGGCGATGTCGTCATCTCTGGTCTGGGCAACGCCAACCTCGATCGCCTCTCGCTCATCGGCGGCACGGGGAGCGTCGATCTGGACTTTTCCGGCGCTTGGCGTCGCTCGGCGCTGGCGGAAGTTACCGCAGGCACGGGCAGCGTCACCATCCGCGTCCCCGCCGATCTCGGCGTGCGCATCACCTTCACGGGGACACCGGTAACCTCGGTCAGCACCGTCGGCTTTACGGAAACGGAGGAGAATACCTACACCAATGAAGCCTACGGCACGGCCTCGCTGACCTTGACGATCAAGCTCAGTGCAGGGCTGGGGAAGATTATGCTCATCTCGCAGTAGCCCATTCGGAAAGAGCGACACGGCACACGACATCGAGACAAGGAGCACGAATGGGAGCAGCTTTTCTCGTCAACTTACTCAGTTCGATACCCGGCACTGTCGTCTATCACCTCCTCATCGCCCTCGGCCTGTTGACGGCCCTGGGCATCGTCTGGAGTGAGTGGCGGCAGACGGGGGAACAGGCCCGCTTCGCGATGCTGCTTGCCCTGGCGCTGGTGATCTTCTTCCACGTCCTCGCGCTGCTCCTCGCCCCCTTCCACGTTGACGCGCTCAACCTGCTCGCCGTTGCCTCTGCGCCCTACCTCTACTCCGTCGAGAGCGTCTCCGTCGCCCTGCTCTTCTGGGCCTTCGGCTATCCAATCTGGCGCAACCATCTCCGCCTGCTCGGCTTCGTCCTCATCGGCTGGGGCCTGTTGCTCGCCGCGATGACGCTCGTCTGGGCGCGGCAGGCCAGTTCGCTCCCCATCCTCTACGCCGATTCGTGGCAGATGCCGCTATGGTATCTGCTGACGGCGATCATCTCGGCGATGGCGCTCTCCCTCCTCCTCCCGCACCGGAATGCCACCGGCGGGAAGGCGGTAACGATGGCCTTCGCCCTCATCGGCGCGGGTTCGGCCTTCGGCCTCTTGGCCTCCCGACGGTTGGGCGCACCGCTCCCCGCCGGAGAGGGGATCGGTCGCCTCTTCATCCTCCTCGGCTATCCCCTCTTCGCTATCGGCCTCTACCGCGCTGTCCTGGAAGACCTCAACATCTACCGCCGGGAACTGCAGCAGCTCAGCCGTCAGGCCCTGCGCCAACGGCAGGAACTGCTCTTCCTCATCGAGGCTACGCGCGCCATCGGCGAACGCATCCGCCTGCGAGGCATGCTCGGGGAAGTCGTCGAACACGTCGCTATGGCGCTGCAGGCGGATCGGGTGGCGATCTTCGTCCTCGCCGATGACCAGGAACACCTCATCCTCGAAGCCCAGTACGAGGTGCTGAGAAAGCAATACAGCCCCTCGCTGACCGTTCCCCTCGACAAGCACCCCATCCTGCGCACGGCGATGGAACAGCCGATCATCTACCGCACGCAGGAGGACTTCCGCCCGCTGCGGGCCTTCTTCCGCCTGCTCGACGCCGAGGAGGGGCCCTTCCTCATCCAGCCGCTCAAGCGGCAGCACAAGACGGTCGGCTTCCTCGTCGCCTGCAACGATCACAGCAAGCAGCCCTTCAGCAACGAGAAGATCGAACTGGCCGCTACCATCGGCGTCCAGATCGCCGGAGCCGTGGAAAACAGCCGCCTCTATCGCGAGGTGAAGGAGAACGCCCACAAGCTCCAGCAGCACCTGCGCAGGCGGATGAACGAACTGCGCCAGCGAGAGGCCATCTTCGCCAGTATGTCCGAGGGCCTGCTCGTCAGCGACCACCAGGGGCAGGTCATCGTCGCCAACCGCGCGGCGGCGGAGATCCTCGGCCTGAGCATCCAGGCCATCGAAGGGCAGTTCCTCGCCGACCTGGTCGCCCACGTCGCCTGGGAAGCACCCTTCACCGCCGAGGCGCTCCTCAGCATCACCCGGCCGGTGCAGGCCCGCTTCGACTTCCACGAGCACAAGGTCAGCGTCCACGCCGCCCCCGTTACCCTCGACGACGGCACGCGGTTGGGCATCGTCGCCATTCTCCAGGACGTTACGGGCGAATACCAGGCCGAGGAGGCCAAACGCAAGTTCATCGCGGGCATTTCCCACGAACTGCGCACGCCGCTCACGGCCATCAAAGGCTACTCGGAGATCATCCTGGCGGGCATGGCGGGGAGAACCGATCGCGGTCTCCTCGACTTCATCGACGTCATACACAACAACGCCCTGCGGATGCAGTTCATCACCGACAACCTCATCGCCGTCGCCGAGATCGAAGGCGGACGGGTGGGGTTGAACTATCGCCCGACGGACTTCCTCAAGCTGGTGGAAAGCGTCGTGCGCGAATATACGCCGCGCCTCAAAGAGCGCCGCCTCGACCTGACCGTCGATATCGCGCCCGATCTCCCCCAGCTCGAAGTCGATCCCAACCGCATGCGCCAGGTGCTCAGCAACCTCCTCGATAACGCCATCAAGTACACCTATCCCAACGGCTTCATCGCCATCGGCGCACGGGTCGTTCGCGACAGCATGGCCAAGGATGCCTTCATCTCCTTCTGGATTGCCGACAGCGGGGTGGGTATCCGCGAGGAAGACCACCCGCACATCTGGGAGCGCTTCTACCGCGGGGAGAACCCCCTCTCGTTAGAGGCGGGCGGATTGGGCATCGGCCTGCACATCGTCCGCTCCTTCATCGAAGCCCACGGCGGGCGCGTATGGATCGACAGCATCGAGGGCGAGGGGGCGACCTTCACCTTCCTCATTCCCACCAACCGCTACCAAAATCCCAACTGGCAGGAGCAAGGCACACGAGAATGATACACTTCTATCACGAAGATGGACGGCCGCTGCCGCTGCGGGTCCGCCGCTGCGACACCTTCCGCTGCCGTCTGCGCGGCCTGATGTTCCGCCGCGCCATCGCACCCGACGAGGGCCTCTTCTTCACCGAGACCGTCGGCGGGCGGCTGGCGACGGCCATCCATATGTGCTGCGTTCCTTTCCCCATCGGCGTCCTTTGGCTCGACGAGGAAGACCGGGTCGTGGACAAGGTCATCGCCAGGCCGTGGCGGCTCTACATCCCGCGCGCCGCAGCCTGCGCCTACCTGGAAGGCCCGCCGTCCCTGGTAACCTGGGTCGAGGTCGGCGAGCGCCTGCGCCGGGAGACGACGGAGGACGGCTGAAGCGATGCGGTGGCTTCTGCGCCTGATCGTCCTCCTCGCCCTTGCGGGCTGCGCCCCCATCGCACCGTCTCCCGCCCCACCGTCGGGGACGACTATCTACCACGTCGCCCCCGACGGCGACGATGCCAACCCCGGTACCGAGGCGGCTCCCTGGGCGACCATCCAGCACGCCGCCGAGCACCTCCGCCCCGGCGAGACGGTCTACGTCCACGGCGGCCTCTACGCCGAAGCAGTCGAAATCACCCGCTCCGGCTCCGCGGAAGCGGGGCCGATCACCTTCGCCGCCTACCCCGGCGAGCAGCCCATCCTCGACGGCGGCGACTTCGCCGACGATCCCGACGGGGCGAACGGCTTCTACCTGGAGGACGTGAGCCACATCGTCATCCGTGGCTTCGAAATCCGCAACTACACCACCGCACGCCGCGGAGCCGTCCCCATCGGCATCCAGATCACCGGCGCGGCACACCACATCAGCCTCGTCGGCAACCACATCCACCACATCGAAACGCACGCCCCCGTGGACGCCGACCTGCTGGGGGCCGACGCCCACGGCATCGCCGTCTACGGCACGGCGAGCGAGCCGATCCACGACATCCTCATCGCCGACAACGAAGTCGATCACCTCGTGCTCGGTTCCAGCGAGGCCGTCGTGCTCAACGGCAACGTCCGCGCCTTCACCGTAACCGGCAACCTCATCCACGACTGCGACAACATCGCGCTGGACTTCACCGGCTTCGAGGGGATCGCGCCCGACGCCGCGCAGGATCGCGCCCGCGACGGCCTGGTCGGCGGCAACCGCATCTACGCCATCGACTCGCGCCCCAACCCCGCCTACGGCGGCGAACGCAGCGCCGACGGCATCTACGTGGACGGCGGCACCCGCATCATCATCGAGCGCAACGAGGTGTACGACGCCAACATCGGCATCGAACTGGCCAGCGAGCACGGCGGGCGGGCGACGGAGGCCGTCATCGTGCGCAGCAACTTCATCCACCACAACCACGTCGCCGGCCTGGCGATGGGCGGCTACGACGAACGGCGCGGCGCGACGATCGGCTGCAGCGTGGTCAACAACACCTTCTATCACAACGATACCGAGGCGGCGGGCAACGGCGAACTCTGGATCCAGTTCGACACCCGCGACAACCTGATCGTCAACAACATTTTCTGGGCTGGCGAGCAGAGCCTCCTCATCGGCAACCCCTTCGCCGAGAACGACGGCAACACCGTGGACGCTAACCTCTACTTCGCCCCCGCGGGTGCATCCGGCAGCCGCTGGATGTGGCGCGGCATGACGTACACCGGTTTCGACGCCTACCGCCGCGCTACCGGCAACGATGCCCGCAGCCGCTTCGCCGATCCCCGCCTGGCCCTCCCGCGCCCCCTCCTGCTCCGCGACTCCCCCGCCATCGACGCGGGGCTGCCCGTCACGCAGGCCGGCCGGCTGGACTTCGACGGTCGGCCACGCCTCATCGGCCCCGCCCTCGACCTGGGCGCGGACGAGTACGACGGCTCCCCGTAGCCTCCTCCTGCCCCGCCCTCGCGCAGGTTGACCTTCGCGGCGACTTCCCGTACAATCGGGGACAGACCCGCACCGGAGGTGAAGATGACCCGCTACATCGGACGACACAACCGGCGTCTCGACGCCAAGGAAAAGGTAACCGGTCAAGCCCGCTTCGTCGGCGATTACATTTTCCCCGGCATGCTCTACGCCAAGGTTCTTCGCAGCCCGCTACCCCACGCCCGCATCGTCCGCCTGGACGTGGCCCCTGCGCTGGAGGTGCCCGGCGTCGTCGCCGTCATCACCTCGGAGGACTTCGTCGATCACGGGCGCTACGGCTTCCCCGTGCGCGATGCGACCATCCTCGCCTGCGAGAAGGTACGCTACGTCGGCGAAGCCATCGCCGCCGTCGCCGCCGAGACGCCGGAAGCGGCGGAGGCCGGCATCAACGCCATCATCCTCGAACTGGAGGAACTGCCCGGCCTCTTCGACGTGGAAGAGGCGCTCAAGCCCGACGCGCCGCTCGTCGGCCAGCGCCCCTGGGAGGCGGAGGGCCTGCCCCGCGGCAACATCATCTCCCACGCCATCGTGCGCAACGGCGACCCTGCGCCCTTCTTCGAACACGCCGACGTGGTGCTGGAGACGACCATCACCACGCCGCGACAGGAGCACGCCTACATCGAGCCGGAAGGGGCCGTCGCCTTGCCCACGCCCGAAGGCGGCGTCATCGTCTACGCCGACGACCAGTCGCCCTTCATCAACCGCGGCATCCTGATGGAGGTGCTCGGCCTGCCGCAGGAGCGCGTGCGCGTCATCCAGACCTATGTCGGCGGGGCCTTCGGCGGCAAAGACGACCTCAACTACGAAACCTCCGCCCAGGCGGCCAGGCTGGCGCTGAAGAGCGGGCGTCCGGTGCGTCTCCTCATCACCCGCGAGGAGTCGATGGTCGCCTCCTACAAGCGCGAGGAAAGCCGGGGCCGCGTAACGCTTGCGGCGACCCGCGACGGCGAACTGCAGGCGGTGAAGGTGGAGATTCTGATGGACGGCGGGGCCTACGCCTCGATGACCCCCTTCGTCGGCTGGCGCGGCGCGATGCACGCCGCCGGGGCCTATCGCTACCAGGCCGCCCACGTCGATGTCTGGGGCCTCTACACCAACAACGGCTGGGCCGGAGCCTTCCGCGGCTTCGGCAACACCGACGCCACGGCGATCATCGAGCAGGCCATCGACGAGATGGCCGAGAAGCTGGGGATCGACCCGCTGGAGTTCCGGATGCGCAACGCGCTGCGCCAGGGGGATCGCGCCCCCACGGGCAACGAACTGGACTTCCAGGTCGGCCTGCTCGAAGCGCTGCGCTGGGTACGCCGCGCCTCGGACTGGGATCGCAAGCGGGCCGCCTACGCGGCACAGCCCCCCGATGCCGAACTGCGGCGCGGGATCGGCGTCGCCATCACCTTCCACGGCTCCTCGCTGGGCGCGGAAGGCGAGGATTTCGCCGTGAGCACGCTCACCATCGAGCGCGACGGGACGGTTACCCTCACCTCCGGGCTGACCGACTACGGCCAGGGTTCGCGCACCGTCTTCCCCCTCGTCGCGGCGGAGGTGCTCGGCATCGACGTGGCGCGCATCCATATGCCGCGCCCCGACACGGAGACCGCCCGCGATTCCGGCCCGACGGTCGCCAGCCGCGCCTCCATCCTCGGCGGGAATGCCACGCGCGTGGCCGCCGAGCAGATGAAGCGCCTCCTCCACTACGCCGCCGCCGATCTCCTCGGCTGCCAGCCGGAGCAGATCGTCCGCGACGGCGAGCGCTTCATCGGCCCCAGCGAGGAGCCGGTCGGCTTCGACGAGGTCGTCGCCCATGCCCGCGCCCTCGGCCTCGAACTCAGCACGACGGGCCGCTGGGAGATGCCCCCCATCCACTGGGACGAGGAGAAGGGCTACGGACGCCCCTACAACGTCTACTCCTTCGGCGCGCAGGTCGTCGAGGTGGAAGTCGATCGCGGGACGGGCAAAGTCGATGTCCTCGGCGTCTGGGCGGCGCACGATGCGGGGCAGATCCTCTTCCCGCAGGGCGCTTACGGGCAGATGTACGGCGGCGTCGCCCAAGGGCTGGGCTATGGCCTGCTGGAGGAGTTCTCCTACGATCGCGGCTATCCCCGCCAGGTCAACTTCGACACCTACCTCATCCCTACCGCGCTGGACGTGCCGGAGATCGAGGCGCACTTCGTGGAGACGACCTGGGAGCGCGGCCCCTTCGGGGCGAAGAATATGGCCGAGCCGGTGATGATCCCGACCGCGCCCGCGCTGCTCAACGCCGTGGCGCAGGCCATCGGGCGGCGGCTGCACGGCGGCCCGGCCAGCCTGGAGCGCGTCCTGCTGGGCGAGCAACTCTGGAAGCGGGCGAGCACCCGCCGCGTCAAAGCCGCGCTCGGTCTGTGGCATGACTGAGACCACGCCGCCCGCGGGGCTGAGCCGCCGCGAATTCCTCCGCCTGGTGGGTGTGGCAGGCGGCGGCTTCCTCCTCGGCTACTGGAGCCGGGGGCTGCTGCAACCGAGCGGCGA
Organism: Anaerolineae bacterium; assembly: GCA_026991395.1. GTDB lineage: Bacteria > Chloroflexota > Anaerolineae > B4-G1 > SLSP01 > JALXBP01. The sequence goes on from JALXBP010000060.1 coordinate 20,164, forward strand.
AGCGCCCCCGACGCTCGCCCCCACGCC
>JALXBP010000061.1 GCA_026991395.1 Anaerolineae bacterium
GACGGGAGGCGCTGGCGTCGGCGCTGGCGTCGGGGTGGGGGTCGATGTGGGACGCGGCGTTGCCGTAGGGGTTGCCGTGGAGGTCGGCGTCGCCGTCCGCGTCGGCATGAGCGTCATCGTGGCCGTGGGGGGAAGGGTCGCCGGAGCCGGCGGGCTGATCGGCGTGCTCGTTGCGACGACGAAGACGAAGGCGAGCAAGGCCAGCAAAACGAGCAGCTCGAGCAATCGTGTCTCTGTCGGCATAGTTCCTACCTTTCCTTCCCCCGCCATCATACCACGCCGAGCGAGGAGGACAACGGCTCTAAGGAACGGCGCGCGTTGGACAGAAAAGTGGAAATCGCTATAGTTAGCATAGCACGTTGATCGTTTCCATCACACGGGGAGGGTTCTATGCACATCTTGATCATCCTTGTCCTGTCGTTCGTACCGATGATCGTCTATGCGGGGTTCCTCTGGTGGCTGGATCGATTCGAGAAGGAGCCGCCGGGCCTCCTGCTCTTCGCTTTCATCTGGGGAGCGGTGCCCGCCGTCATCCTGGCCTTGATCGCCGAGGTCATCCTGGACGTGCCCATCAGTGCGCTGGCGACCTCCAGCTTCACCTATGATTTCCTCGGCAGTGCCATCGCCGCCCCGCTCATCGAGGAGACGGCGAAGGGGCTGGCCGTGCTCCTCCTCTTCCTCTTCATCCGGCGGGAATTCGACAGCCCCGTCGATGGCCTCATCTACGGCGGCATGGCGGGCTTTGGCTTTGCCGCGGTCGAGAACTATTTCTACTTCACCTCCGCCTACGGCGATGGCGGGATGGGGGCGGTCTTCGGCCTCGCCTTCCTGCGGGCCTTCCTCTTCGGCCTCAATCACGCGATGTTCACCGGCTTCACCGGCATCGGTATGGCGATGGCGCTGGAGGCGAAGAACTTCGTCGGGCGATTTTTCTACCCCATCCTCGGCTTCGTCGTCGCCGTGGGCGCGCACGCTTTCCACAACGGCTTTGCCACCATCTCCAGCTACAGCAGCGGTGGCGGCAGCATCCTCCTCGCCGTTTTGGCCGACTGGGGCGGCGTCATCCTCCTGCTCATCTTCGCTTTCCTCATCAGAAAGATGGAGACGAAGCACCTGCAGCGCTTCCTGACCCGTCCGGACATCGCCGAGCACATCCCTCCCTCCGAGGCGGCGCTGCTCATCTCGCCGCCCCGCCGCCGGGCGGCCCGTTTCCGCGCCCTGCTGGGCGGGGATATGGGGCGATGGAAGAAGCTGGGCCGCTATTTCCAGAGGGTGAGCGATGCCGCTTTCAACGATCATCGCGCCCGTCAGGGGGATGCGGCGGCACGCAAACGGGATGCCCAGATGGTGAAGGCTATGTTCGACGCGCGCGACGATATTTCGCGCAAGTGATATGCTCGCCAAGGTCCTGAGCGCGGCCATCTGGGGGCTGGAGGCACAGCCGATCGACGTGGAGGTCGATGCGGGCAAGGGAATGGCGACGCTGACCATCGTCGGGCTGCCCGACGCCGCCGTGCGCGAAAGCAGTGAGCGGGTGCGCACGGCCATTCGCAACAGCGGCTTTCGCTTCCCCTACACGCAGCGCATCACCGTTAACCTGGCTCCTGCCGACATCCGCAAGGAAGGGCCGGCTTACGACCTGCCCATCGCCTTGGGCATTCTGGCGGCCAGCGGGCAGATCGCCGCCGAGGCGCTGGAAGGCTCGCTCGCGTTGGGCGAGCTTTCCCTGGATGGGTCGCTGCGCCACGTGCGCGGCATCCTCCCTGCTGCCGACTGGGCACGGCATCACGGCATTCGGGCGCTCTACGTCCCCGCCGCCGATGCCGCGGAGGCGGCCCTCCTCCCGGAGCTTGCCGTCTACCCCGTCCCCACGCTGGCCGCGCTGGTCGCCCACCTGCGCGGCGAGGAGCCGATCGCCCCCTACAGCGGGACACCCGCGGGCGAGGCGGCTCCTCCCCGGCCCGCGGTGGACTTCGCCGACATCCGCGGGCAGGAGCACGCCAAGCGGGCACTGGAGATCGCCGCGGCGGGCGGCCACAACCTGCTGATGATGGGGCCGCCGGGCGCGGGCAAGACGCTGATGGCCCGCGCCATGCCCGGCATCCTCCCCCGGCTCACGCTGGAGGAGGCGCTGGAGGTTACGCGCATCTACAGCGTCGCCGACCTGTTGCCCGCCGACAGTCCCCTCATCCGCGTGCGGCCCTTCCGTGCGCCCCATCACACCATCAGCCACGCCGGTCTCGTCGGCGGGGGACGATGGCCGCGTCCCGGCGAGATCAGCCTGGCCCACCGCGGCGTCCTCTTCCTCGACGAGATGCCGGAGTTCAACCGCCGCGTCCTGGAGGTGCTGCGGCAGCCGATGGAGGACAAGCAGGTTACCATCAGCCGCGCTCAGGGGAGCCTCACCTTCCCCGCCAACTTCATGCTCGTGGCGGCGATGAACCCTTGTCCCTGCGGCTACTACGGTGATCCGGAGCGGGCCTGCACCTGTTCGCTGGGGGCCATTCAGCGATACCGTCAGCGCATCTCCGGGCCGCTGCTCGATCGCATCGACCTCTACGTGGAGGTGCCGCGGCTCCCCTACGAGAAGCTGCGCAAGCTCGAAGCGGGGGAGCGCTCGGCGACGATACGGGAGCGCATCACGGCGGCGCGGGCACGCCAGCAGGACCGCTTCCGCGGCCAGGCCCCGATGGTCAACAGCGATATGGGGCCTGCGGAGGTGCGCACCTACTGCCGCCTGGACGGGGAGGGCGAACGGCTGATGCAGGCCGCCATGCGGCAGATGCAGCTTAGCGCACGCGGCTATCATCGCGTACTCAAGGTCGCCCGCACCATCGCCGATCTGGAGGCATCGGCGGAGATCCGCCTGCACCATCTGGCGGAGGCACTGCAGTACCGCCAGCAGATCTTCGTTCTCTGACTTCGCAGCAAGGGGGTATGATGACCTTTCACATCGAAACCTGTGCGCGTGCCCTGTGGCGCTCGCTGTTCAAGAGCAAGGGCACGCCCGCCCGACTTTGCGCTCGACGATGGGCCTTCCTCATCGGAGAGGTCTTCCTTCTCTACCCGCTGATGGAACTGTGGGCGCGTTTGGGATGGCTTGTCGATGCGCTCTTCTTCCCGGCCTACCGGCGGCAGTCCGTCGAAGCGCCGATCTTCATCGTTGGGGCACATCGCAGCGGAACGACGCTGCTGCAGCGCGTCCTGGAGCGCGACGAGGCGCTGACGACGCCCTACACGTGGGAACTCTTCTTCGCGCCCTCCGTGGCCTGGCGGAAGCTCTTCCGCCGCGTGGCGAGGGTGGACCGGCGCTTGGGCGCTCCCTTGCGCCGCACGCTCGAACGGCTGGGCACCAGGCTGCGGGAGATGCCGCATACCCGCGGCTACTTTCAGCGCCATCCCCTGAGCCTCTTCGAGCCGGAGGAGGACGGCCAGTTCCTCACCCACCTCTGTGCCCACTTCGATCTCCTCTGCTTCTTCCCCTTCCCCGATCTCTTCGTCCACCCCTACGCCTACTACGATGCGGAGATGCCCCCGGAGCGCCGCCGTCGGGATATGGCCTTCTACCGCTCGATGGTGCAGCGCCATCTCTACGCCCATCCGGGGCAGCGGTACTTTTCCAAGACGCCCTTCTTTTCCGCGTGGGTGGCCTCGATTCTGGAAACCTTCCCCGATGCGAAGTTCATCCACCTGGTGCGCCATCCGATGGAGATCATCCCCTCGGCGATGACGCTGTGGCGCAGCCACTGGGTGATGAACGGCTGCCCGGAGGAGCGCTATCCGCTGGTCGATGAGATCGTGGATCAGGTGCACTGGTGGCATCTCCACCTGCACGAAACGCTCAGCCCGCTGCCGCCGGAGCGCTACATCCGCGTGGATTACCGCGATTTGACGGGGGAGCTTGCGGCGACGGTCAGGCGCATCTATGCGCAACTCGGCTTGCCCCTCGGCGACGACTTCGCCCGCATCCTCGAGGAAGAGGATGCGAAGGCCAAGCGCTACCGCAGCAGCAATCGCTACTCGCTGGAGGAGATCGGGCTGACCGTCGAGGCGCTGGCGGAGCGCTTCGCCGACGTCGCCCCGCTCTACGGCTTCGACTTCCCGCCGCACGAAGGGTGAACGACGCAAAACAGCCCGCTACATCGCGTGTAGCGGGCTGTTTCCTGTGAAGGCGGCTACTCCTGGCTCTTGCGCTCCATCCAGGCGGTGAAGGCCCGCATCAACTCGATGGGCACGGGGAAGATGATCGTCGAGTTCTTCTCGACGGAGATCTCGGTCAGCGTCTGGAGATAGCGCAACTGCATCGCCGACGGGTTCTGCGAGATGATCTCCGCCGCCTCGGCGAGCGTCTTGGCGGCCATCGCCTCACCCTGGGCGTGGATGATCTTGGCCCGCTTCTCCCGCTCCGCCTCGGCCTGCTTGGCCATCGCCCGCTGCATCGATTGCGGCAACTCCACGTCCTTGATCTCGACGACCGCGACTTTGATCCCCCACGGCTCCGTCTGCTCGTCGATGATGTGCTGGAGCTGATTGTTGATCTTCTCGCGGTGGGAGAGCAACTCGTCGAGGTCGGAGAGGCCGATCACATTGCGCAGCGAGGTCTGGGCGATCTGCCAGGTGGCGCGGCGGTAGTTTTCCACGTTGACGATGGCCGCTTCGGGATCGATCACGCGGAAGTAGCAGACGGCGTTGACCTTGACGGTAACGTTATCGCGCGTGATGCATTCCTGCGAGGGGATGTCGAGGGCGATGGTGCGCAGATCGACCTTGACCATGCGGTCGATGAAGGGGACGAGCAGAAATAGCCCCGGCCCCTTGGCCCCGACGAGCCGTCCCAGCCGGAAGATGACGCCGCGTTCGTATTCCTGCACCACGCGGATGGCCGAGGCCAGCAGTGAAAGCCCCACCAGCACGATCCCGCCGATGAGACATGCCAACGTTCCGAACGCTTCGCCTCCCATAGTTCCTGCACCTCCCTTCCTTGATGATGGACATGACATGCTCATTATAGGGAGGTTATCGGGGAAAGCAAAGGGGAGTGCGCACCGCAGAGGCGCAGAGGGCGCGGAGATTCTCTCTCTGCCTGTTGGCCCTCCGCGGTGAGGGAGGTGCGGCGTCGGTTGACTACCCCGCTCCCCTTGATAGAATTTCCCTTCAGCCCGCGTGAGATTGCGCAGGGAAGGATGGAGATGACAGACGAGGGAGCCGCTTTCAAGCTCGACGCGCCGCTCATCGTGCAGGGCGACAAGAGCGTTCTGCTGGAGGTCAACAACCCTCACTACGAGGAGGCCCGCGACCACCTGGCCCGCTTCGCCGAGCTGGAGAAAAGCCCGGAGTACATCCACACCTACCGCATCACGCCGCTTTCGTTGTGGAATGCGGCCGCCGCCGGAATGACCGCGGAGATGATCATCGAGGGGCTGGAGCGTTACGCCAAGTACCCCCTCCCCGCCAACGTCCTCGTCGATATCTACGATGCGCTCTCGCGCTACGGGCGCGTGCGCCTCGTGCCCGATCCGCACCGTCCCGACCGCCTGCGTCTCGTCTCCGACGACGAGTTGCTCCTGCGGGAACTGGCCGTCAACCGCCACCTCCGCCCCTTCATCGTCGAGCAGGGCGGGCCGCACACGCTCCTCGTCCCCGCCGCCCTGCGCGGCCACGTCAAGCAGGCGCTGGTCAAGGCGGGCTATCCGGCGGAGGACCTCGTCGGCTATGTGCGCGGCGAGGCGCTCCCCCTGGCGCTGCGGGAGCGCACGCTGGGCGGTGAGCCTTTCGTCGTGCGCGATTACCAGCGCGAGGCGGCGGCGGTCTTCTGGGCCGGAGGCTCGAAGGCCGGTGGTGCGGGCGTCGTCGTTCTCCCCTGCGGGGCGGGGAAGACGATCGTCGGCATGGCGGTGATGGCGCTCGCGCAGTGCTACACGCTCATCCTCACGCCGAGCACGGTCGCCGCGCGGCAGTGGAAGGCCGAGCTTTTGGACAAGACGACGCTCGACGCTTCGCTGATCGGCGAATACAGCGGGCAGCGCAAGGAGATCCGCCCCGTGACGATCGCCACCTACCAGGTGCTCACCTACCGCAAGCGGCGGAAGAAGGGGCAGAAGCTCGACAACAACCTGAGCCTGGCCGAGATTTTCCCCAACTTCGCGCTCTTCGAGCAGCAGAACTGGGGGCTGATCATCTACGATGAGGTACACCTGCTCCCCGCGCCCGTCTTCCGCATCACGGCGGAGCTTCAGGCGCGGCGGCGTCTCGGCCTGACGGCGACGCTCGTGCGCGAGGATGGCCGCGAGGAGGATGTCTTCTCCCTCATCGGGCCGAAGAAGTACGATGTGCCCTGGCGCGAACTGGAGCGCTACGGCTGGATCGCACCGGCCATCTGCTACGAGATTCGCATCCCGCTCCCCCGCGAGCAGCGGCTGGCCTACGTAACCGCGCCGCGCCGCCGGAAGTACCCCATCGCGGCGACCAATCCGCGCAAGCTGGAGGTGCTCGACCGCCTGCTGGCCCACCACCGCGGGGATCACATCCTGATCATCGGGATGTACCTCGAACAACTGCAGCGTGTGGCGCAGCGGTACGGCTTCCCCCTCATCACGGGCCGGACCCCCGTCCGCGAGCGGGAGCGGCTCTTCGAGGCTTTCCGCCGCGGCGAGGCTCCCGTCCTCGTCGTTTCGAAGGTGGCCAACTTCTCCATCGACCTGCCCGATGCCAACGTCGCCATCCAGCTTTCCGGCACCTTCGGCTCGCGGCAGGAGGAGGCCCAGCGGCTTGGGCGCATCCTCCGCCCCAAGGCCAGGGGCGGACAGGCCCACTTCTACACGCTGGTGAGCCGCGAAACGATCGACCAGGAGTACAGCGCCAACCGCCAGCGCTTCCTCACCGAGCAGGGTTACCGCTACCTCATCCTCTACGATCACGAGATACCCCAGGCCCTGCCGCGTGTGGAGGAGGCGGGGACTGCGGCGGGAAAGGCGGGCGGCGATGGCTGAGGCGGAACGGCAGACCGACCCGCGGAGGTGGGCGCGGGCGCTCGTCCGGCGCTGGAGACAGGCCGAGCCGCTGTTGCGAGCGCCGCTTCGCGATGCGGAGGAGCTTTTCTGGGGGTGGAGCGTCGCCGACCTGCGGCGGCTGGTGCGGGATTTGGGGGGCGAGGCGAAGGGCCGCCGCGAGAAGCTGATCGAGACCCTGCGCGCTGCGCTCTGCTCCGTCGAGCGCCTGCGCACCGTCTGGGCCACCTTGCCGCCGGAAACGCGGGCCTTCTATCGTTCCCTCATCGTCGGCGAGGTGCTGGCGACCGACAGGCTGCGGGACCCCTGTTCGCTCTACCTGCGCACCGCTTCGGGGAACGAGGCGTGGCAGTTCCACGAGGCGCTGATCGCCGCCCATCTCCTCATCGAACCTGCCGCCCTCGTGCCCCTGACCTGCCCCGACGATCGCCCCCTGGCGCTCGTGATGGGCGTGGCGGAGGAGGTCTCCCCGCCGACCTGTCCGGATGATGTGCCGCGCCTGCTGGAGGCCGTCGGCGCGGGGAAGGTGCGGCTGGCTCCACCTGCGGCGCGTCTCTTGGATGAGGCGAGTCGGCGCTACCTGGAGAGGCTCGGCCTGGGCGGAGGATGGGGCGCGTACCTCGTGGCCTGCCTGCTGGTCGAGAGGCTGGTCATCATCGACGAGGAGGGCACGCTGCACCTCGATCTCGACAATCTGCACGAGGCGTTGGGTCGCCCGTCGGCGGAGCGCCTGCGTCAGATGCTCCGTCTGCTGCCCGTCGTGGCCTACCCCTTCTTCGGAGCGGCGGTGCAGGGGCTGCCGCTGCCCCCTCCGGTCGGCGAGGAAGAGGAGGAGCAGCGCCGCGTCGGCTTCGCGACGCTCACGACCGCCTTCCTCTACCTGCTGAGTGCAGGGGAGGAGGCCCCCTTAGGTGCGCGGCTGGAGGCCATCGTGGAAAGCGTGGATTTCCGGTGCCCGGCGTTGCCCGCGCTGGGCGGCGTCGAGATCGGGGCATTCCGTCCCTTCTTCGAGGCGATGATCCGCGGGCCGCTTGTTCGCCTCGGCTTAGTGGAACTCCTCCCGCCCGCCGGGGGAAGCGGGGAGCCTGTGCTGCGCACGCGGCGATTGGCGGCGCTCATCTGGCGGCGAGGGGAGGCGGCGCAGGCCGCCGGTCGGCCCGCCGTGCCCTTCCGTATGCTCGACGAGCGCCATTTCGAGGTCGAATGGCAGGCCCCGCCCGCGCTCTTCCGCCTCGTTGGCCGCTGGGGGAAGCCGGTCGATTTCGTGGAGGGGGCCTTGCGCTACCGCCTGGACGGACGGACGATCCGCCGCGCCTTTCTCCGGGGCGAGCGACCCGCGGCCTGGGAGGCGGCGTGGACGCCCTCCTTCGGTCCGCTGCCCGATGCGCTGCGTGCCTGGTGGAATCGGCAGTGGGAGCGCTTCAACGGCGTCTCCCTCTACCGCGATGTAACGCTCCTCACCCTCGGCGACGAGGAGACCGCCCGCGAGTTGATGGTGGCGGTGCCGCGCCTGGTCGATTTCATCGAGGGGATGCTCACGCCGACGGAGATCATCGTGCGGCGCGGCGCGGAGGAGGAGATCGTGTGCTTGCTGAGGCAGAGCGGCTATCTTCCCGCGCTGGAGGATGAGCTATGATGCTGACGCTGATGCTCGAACGCTACAACGTCGCTTACCTCCGCGAGATGGGGGAGGCGCTCGGCGTGGAGAAGGAGAGGCTGGCCCGCGGCCCCAAGGCCAGGCTCATCGCCGAGATCGCCGAGGCCATCGTGGACGCGCTCCGCCGGGGGGCGACGACCGCCGACCTGAGCGAGGCGCATTGGGAGATCGTCTCCCTCCTGCTGGAGTACGGCGGCTCGCTCGACCTGTGGGAGCTGATCGGCTACCTCTACCACCGCGGTCTGATCTGTCCCCTGACGTCGGCGTGCCCCCATCGCCCCGAGTGCCAACCCGTGGAAGCGCTGCTCCGTCCGCTCTTCTTGCGCGGGATCATCGTCGTCTCCAACTTCTACGCCGTGCCGAGGAACATCGGCGGCTTCGAAGGCTTGGAAAGTCTCCCCATCCTCGTCCGCTACACCCTCCGCCTGGCCGTCGCCAGTGAGCTGATCGCGCTCCTGGAGGAGAAGCGCCGCCCGCTCCCCCCGCTCTCCTTAGCCCCGTGGATGCAGGAAAGACCTCCGGCTGCGCCCGCCGTGCGGAAGCCCTACGCGCTCTTTCGGGATGCGCTCCTGCTCTGGCTGGAAATCAGGCGGCGGCCACCCCGCTTCACCCGTGCGGGACGCATTGCCCTGCGGGAGCTGCGCCAACTGTCCGAGCGGCTGCGCCTGGATGAGGAGCGGATCGTCGAGTTGACCGCCTTCCTCATCGCCTGGGATGCGGCCGGTGTCGAGGAGAAGCGCCTCGTGGCCTACGACCTGCTCCCCGTCTTCTGGCGGCGTCCGCTTGGGGCGATGGTCGAGATGGCCTTGGCCGCTTTCCGCGACGACAACCCGCTCTACGATGCCCATCTCGAAGCCGTGCTCGAGGAGGCGGGCATCGTCAGCGAACAGGAACGCGATCGCTTCTATCCGCCCCTGCTGCTGCGACGCCGCTTCCTTCAGGAACTGGCCTATGCGCAGCCCGGCCTCTGGATCGAACTGCCGAGCTTCCTCTGTCTCCTTTCCCGCGGATGGCGGGGCGGCTACGTGCTCGACATCGAGATGCTGGAGGACACCTTCCCTTTGGGCGGGTTCGTCGATAGTCCCCTCCTGCCGACGGAGGCCAGGATGGCGGAAAGGGCGCTCGTCGAGCATTTCCTCGAGCAGTTGTGGCTGATGGGGCTGGTGGCGCTGGCCTTCGATGAGCAGGGGGCGCTGCGCGGGCTGAGCACGACCCCGCTCTTCGCCGCGCTGATGGCGGGGCGGGTGCCCGAACTCCCGACGGGCGGATGGCAGCTTACGCTGCAGCCCGATGCGCAGATCGTCGTCATCGGCGAGCCGCCCCTGGAGCTTCTCATACAGTTGGGGACGTTGGCCGAACTCGAATCGCGCCAGGGGCCGACGTTGACCTATCGCCTGACGCGCGAGAGCATCTACTTCGCCTTCCGCCAGGGCGAGACGCCGGAGCGGATTCGGGCCTTCTTCGAGGAGAACGGGCGCAACGCGATGCCGCAGAATATCGCGCGTATGCTGGAAGCGTGGTGGTCGGAGTACCGGCGCATCCGCCTGCACTCCCACCGCCTCATCGTCCGCAGCCGTTCCCCTGCCCCGATCGATGCCCTGTTGCGCGACCGCCAGATCGCCGCTGCGGCACGCCGCCCGCGCGATGATCTCCTCGTTCTGCCGGAGAGGCTGGGCCGCCGTGTGGAAAAGCGGCTCGAGGCGCAGGGATGGCCGCCCCGCGAGGAGGAGGAGCCGCCGGAGGCCCGGCGGGGGAGCTTGCGCTTAGAGGGGGACCGGCTGCTCCCGCTCGAAGGGACACCGTCCCTCTACGTCGAGGGACTGCTCTCCCTCTTCGCCGAACGCGATGCCGAGGGCTGGCGTCTGACCCCCGCCTCCGTCGCCGCCGCCGCCGAGATCGGCCTGGATGCGGTGCGGCTCGTCGAGGTGCTGGAGCCGATGCTCGTTCATCCCCTGCCGGAGGAGTGGAAGGAGCGGTTCCGCCTCTGGGGGCACTACTACGGGACGGTAACGGTTACGGAGGCCCTCCTGCTGCGCTTCCCCGACCGCGAGCGGCTGGCCGACCTCCTGCGCCTGCGCCCCTCGCTGCGCCGCAGCCTGCGTCCTGTGAGCGCCGGGGGTGAGGCGCTGGCGATTGTCAAAAAGCAGGATTGGGCTAAGGTGGAAGCTGTGCTGCGTGAGGCAGGCGTAACGTTCGAGAGCGAGTAGCGGGAACTGCCCCCGCCGTCAGGGAGGAGCGTTTCATGGCCCACTTCTACCCGTCGTTTCAGGCACTGGAACTGGCCGACCGGATGATGGATGCCATCGGTGAGCGCGTCGCCGGTTACCAGGGGCGCATCGGCGTGGCGTGGTACTGGCGATTGCCCGGCGGCATTCTCGTAACCTTCGCCCTCGACTTCACCGTGACCGAGCAACGCTGGGACGTGCTCCGCGCCGAGGCCACGACGCCCGCCGTGGGGCTTTTCAATGCCGCCGATTTTCCCTTCCACGCCTACGGCACGTCGCTCACCTCGCCGCCCTTCATCCACGACCTGGAGGGCGAGGCCGAATGGGCAAACCGCCTCTACTTCCAGATGGGCTACCTGATCGACGACGCCGTGCTCTGGCTGGAGATGCTCCGCGCCGCCGTTCTCGAACCCTCCGTCCGCCCGCCTGCGGCCTTCCCCGTCCTTTCCCCGCTGGAACGCGAGCTTATCCGCTACGCGATCGGCACACTGGACGGCTATTTCCGCCTGGCGGCGCTGCACGAGGCTTTCAAGGGGCGCATCTCGCGCCGTCGGCTTTCCGCGTTGGCGCGGAGTTGGGAAGAGGCGGGGCTGCTCACCGAGCGTCCGCGTCGGGTTACCATTGCGCTCCGCTCTCTGGCCGAAAGCGACTCGGTTGCCGAGGGCGGCGATTCGACCATCGAATGATCAGGAGGAGGCAGCTATGAGCACAACCGATTTGGATCGTCTTTGCAGCAACGCCTTGCGCGTCCTGGCGATGGACGCGATCCAGAAGGCCAACTCCGGCCATCCGGGGATGCCGATGGGGATGGCCGATGTGGCCTACATCCTCTGGACGCGCCACCTGCGCCACAATCCCAGGAACCCCCGCTGGCCCAATCGCGACCGCTTCGTCCTCTCCGCAGGGCACGGCTCGATGCTCCTCTACGCGCTGCTCTACCTGAGCGGCTATCCCCTCACCTTAGAGGATTTGCAACAGTTCCGCCAGTGGGGGAGCAAGACCCCCGGCCATCCCGAATACGACCCGGAGATCGGCGTCGAGATGACGACCGGCCCGCTGGGGCAGGGCTTCGCGACCGGCGTGGGGATGGCGATCGCGGAAAAGCACCTGGCCGCGCTCTTCAATCGCCCGGACTACCCCATCGTCGATCACTTCATCTACGCCATCGTCTCCGATGGCGACCTGATGGAGGGCGTCTCGCACGAGGCCGCCTCGCTGGCCGGGCATCTCCGGCTCGACCGGCTGATCTACCTCTACGACGATAACCACATCTCCATCGAGGGCAACACGTCGATCACCTTCACCGAGGACGTCGCCGCCCGTTTCCGCGCCTACGGCTGGCACGTGCAGGCGATCGACGGCCACGACTTCGAGCAGATCGATGCCGCGCTGACGGAGGCGAAGGCGGTGGCGGGACAGCCGCATCTCATCATCTGCCGCACGCACATCGCCTACGGCAGCCCGCACAAGCAGGATACCGCCGCCGCGCACGGCTCCCCGCTGGGCGAGGAGGAGATCCGTCTCACCAAGGAGGCGCTCGGCTGGCCGTCGATGGAGCCTTTCTTCGTCCCCAAGGAGGTGATCGCGCAATACCGGCTCTGCATCCCCCGCGGCGAGCAGATGGAGGCCGCCTGGCGCGACCGTTTCGAGCGGTACGAGGAGGCTTATCCCGACGAGGCCGCCGAGTTGCAGCGCCGCTGGGCCGGGCGCTTGCCGCAGGGATGGGAGCAGGCCATCCCCCGCTTCCGTCCCGAGGAGGGCGCGATGGCGACGCGGGCGGCTTCCGGCAAGGTGCTCAACGCCCTGGCCGAGGCCGTGCCGGAGTTGATCGGCGGCTCCGCCGACCTGGCCCCTTCCAACAAGACCTACCTCAAGGGAAAGGGCGATTTCCAGCCCGAAACGCCGACGGGGCGCAACCTCCACTTCGGCGTGCGCGAGTTCGGGATGGGGGCGGCGGTCAACGGGATGGCCCTCTACGGCGGCGTGCGTCCCTTCGGCGCAACCTTCCTCGTCTTCTCCGACTATATGCGCGGCGCGGTGCGCCTGGCCGCCTTGATGAAGCTCCCCGTCGTCTTCGTCTGGACCCACGATTCCATCTTCGTCGGCGAGGACGGCCCGACCCACCAGCCGATCGAGCACCTCGTCTCGCTGCGGGCGATCCCCAACCTTGCCGTCATCCGTCCGGCGGATGCGAACGAGACCGCCGCCGCGTGGCGCTACGCAATGGAGGCCGAGGGGCCGGTCGCCCTCATCCTCACGCGGCAGAAACTCCCCACGCTGAAGGAAACGGCGACGCTCGCCTTCGAGCGCCTGAGCAAGGGGGCCTATGTGCTGCGTCCCTCCCCGCTGGAGCGCACCGATCTGCTCCTGCTGGCCAGCGGCTCCGAGGTTCATCTGGCGCTGGAGGCGCAGCGCCTGCTTGCGGAGGAGCGAATCGGCGCTCAGGTGGTCAGCATGCCCTCCTGGAAGCTGTTCGAGCAGCAGTCGCACTTCTACCGATTGTCCGTGCTCCCGCCCACCGTCCCCAAGCGGCTGGCCATCGAGGCCGGTTCGCCGCTGGGATGGGAGCGCTACGTGGGCGACCAGGGCGCGGTCATCGGCATCGATCACTTCGGGGCTTCGGCACCGGCCTCCGTCCTCGGGGCGGAATTCGGCTTCACGGCCCGCCGTGTCGTCGAGCGGGCCAAGCGGCTCCTCATCGGCTAAGTTTTCCTGTTACGCGAAAAGGCGGCGCTTCATCAGCGCCGCCTTTTCGTTCGGCACATCCTTGATTGTGAGGAGGCGATATGCTATAGTGGAGACAGGTTCCTTCACAGCCAAGGAGGGTTACGAAATGGACATCACGTTGGATGAGGCTCTGGCCGTTCTCGATGCGGCACACGAAAAGGCCAAGGCATTAGGGACGAAGATGAACATCGCCGTCGTCGATGCCGGGGCCAATCTCAAGGCTTTCGTGCGTATGGATGGGGCTTTCCTCGGCAGCATCGACATTGCCATCAAGAAGGCCAAGACCGCCCGCTTCTTCGATATGCCCACCGGCGAACTGGGGAAGCTGGCGCAGCCCGGCGAACCGCTCTATCACATCGAATTCTCCAACGGCGGGCTGATCACCTTCCCCGGCGGCTTGCCGCTCAAGAATGCGGAAGGCGTCGTCATCGGCGCGATCGGCGTCAGCGGCAGCACGGTCGAAAATGACCACGAGGTCGCCACGGCCGGCGCTGCTGCGCTGAAGTAGCTTCGGAAGGCCCCGTCGTCGGCCCGCGGCGGGGCCTCACGCAGGCCGCTCGAAGATCGTCGCCGCTTCCTCCAGGAAGGCGCGGACGACCTCCAGCGGCTTGCCGGACGCCACGAGGTAGCGCTCCAGCAGCAGGGAGGGCGTCATCGCTTCCAGTTCGACCCCCGCCAGGCGATCCCGGCGGGGATATTCGACTTCGGGGATGATCTTCGCGTGGAACGCCCCTTTCAGCAGGGCGGTGAGGGCCTTGTTGCGCAGTTGCTCGCGCTGCTCCGGACGCATGCGGATGATGAGGCGGACGATCGCGTCGCGCACCTGCCGACGGGCCAGCCGCCGTTGCACCAGCGCCAGAGGGGCGTCGGCCTCGCGCACATCGACCTCGATGGTCAGCATGGGGCGGGCCTTCACCTCGATGAAGCGCCACGTCGTCTCGTCCGGCGCGATCTCGACCCAGACGAAGCCCTTCGCTTCCTCCTCCTCGCCGAAATCGATGCGCTCCAGACTTCCGGCATAGACGATGCCCGGCGCTCGCCCCTCGTTCACGTCCTGATGGCGGTGGATGTGGCCCAGCGCGACGTAAGCCCACGGCCCGGCGGCGATCTCGGAGCGGGGGAGGGAGAGGTCGCGTCCGACCATAATCTTCCGCTCGGAGCCGTCCGCGGCCTGGTCGAGCGAGAAGTGCCCGGCGAGCACGGCGGGGACCTCCGGCTCGACCTCGGCGCTCAGCCGACGGAGCGTGGAGAGCATCAGCCCGGTCATCCTGTCGTCGAGTTGCTCCGGCGTGAGCTTGCGATATTCCTGCTTCTTCAGCAATCGCTGCCGGATGGGATAGGGAAGCCCGACGATCTGCAGCGGGCCGTGCTTCGTCTCCAGCCGGACGCGCCGGGCCTTGTTGAGCACCGTCACATTGGGGACGCCAAGCGCGGAGAAGATGTCTAAGCTGGAGGCCCGCTGGGCGATGGCGGGGACGTCGTGATTGCCGACGAGGAGGACGACGGCGATGCCCGCCTGGGAGAGGCGGCGGATGCGGGCGGCGAATTCCCGCTGATGGGTCGGCTCCGGCGAGCGGGTGCGGAAGGCATCCCCGGCGAAGAGGACGACATCGGCTTCGTGGCGCAGGGCGTAGGCGACGACCTCATCCAGCCGATGGAGGAAGTCCAGGACGCGCCGATGCAGGCCCGTCTGCCTGTCGATCTGGCCGTAGTTCTCCACGCCGATGTGGAGATCGGCGAAGTGGAGCAGGCGGATGGGCGTCCTCTTCATCGCGTGCCGCAGTGATCGCGCTCGATGGCGGCGATCTTCCCCACGCGGCGGGCGTGGCGTCCGCCCTGGAACTCGGCGGCGAAGAAAGCGTCCACGATCGCCACGGCCAGCCCCGGCCCGACGACCCGCCCTCCCATCGCCAGAATCTGGGCATCGTTGTGCTCGCGGGCCATGCGGGCCATGTAGGGATCGGTGCAGAGCGCCGCGCGGATGCCGGGGACTTTGTTGGCCGCCATCGAGATGCCGATCCCCGTCCCGCAGATGACGATGCCGAAGGGGGCCTCTCCGGCGGCCACCGCCTCGGCCACCGCCCGCCCGTAGTCCGGGTAATCGACGGAGACCGTCCCGCTATCCGTGCCCTTGTCCACAACCTCGTAACCCTGTTCCAGCAGATGGGTCTTGACCACCTCTTTGAGCGCATAACCGCCGTGGTCGGCACCGATGACGATTTTCATCACGACACCTCCTCGATGGTGGGGGGCGCGACGTCGCGCCGCCCCTGGTATTTGCCTCGACGTTCGGCGTAGGAGAGGAAGGGGGCCTCGTCCCCTTCCCAGAAGAGTACTTGCGCGATCCCCTCACCGGCGTAGAGGCGCAGGGGACGCGCGGTTTGATTGGCCATGCTCAGCGTCAGATGCCCCTCCCAGCCCGGTTCCAGCGGCGTGAGGTTGACCATCAGCCCGGCGCGGGTGTAGGTGGACTTGCCCCACACCAGCCCCACCACGTTGCGCGGCAGGCGGAGGTACTCCAGCACCAGGCCGAGTGCGTAGCCGTGCGGCGGGATGAGGAACGTTTCGCCCTCCAGCCGCCGCAGCATCGCCGCCTCGTCGAAGGCTTTGGGGTCGATGATGCCCTCGTCGGTCTCGCCGAGGAGGTAGAGGGTCGGGCTGAGCCGCAGGTCGTAGCCGTAGGAGGAGAGGCCGTAGGAGATGACCCCTCGGCGGACGAGCTCCTCCTCGAAGGGTTCGATGAGGCGGGCCTCGCGGGCCATCCGCCGTATCCAGCGATCGGATTTCAGGCCCATCACATCCGCTCCGGAGCGTCCATCCCCATCAGGTGGAGGACGCGGGCCAGGACGACCTTGGCCGCACGGACGAGCATCAGCCGCGCGCGGGTCAACGCGGGGGCGTGGCTGTCGACGACGCGGCAGTCCCGATAGAAGGCGTGGAAGAGGGCGGCGAGTTCGGTGGCGTAGGTGGTCAGGTGGTGCGGCGCGAGATTGTCCGCCACCAGCGCGATGATCTCCGGCAGTTCCAGCATCTTGCGGATGAGGGCCAGTTCGCTGGGATGGGTGAGCAGCGCCGGATCGCCCGCTGCGTCGAGGGGCCATCCCTGGGCCTGGGCGTGGCGCAGGACACCGGCGATGCGCGTGTGGGCGTACTGGACGTAGTAGACCGGGTTGCGATCCGACTGCTCGACGGCCAGGTCGAGGTCGAAGTCGAGTTTCACGTCCACCGTGCGCGTGAGCATCATAAAGCGGATGGGGTCGGGGCCGACCTCGTCCACCAGTTCGCGCAGTGTGACGAAGTCGCCGCGCCGCTTGGACATGCGCACCTCCTCGCCGCCGCGCAGGAGGGTTACCAGTTGGTAGAGGATGAAGACCAGTCGGTCGGGGTCGAGGCCTAAGGCCTTGGCCGCCGCCTTGACGCGGGGGACGTCGCCGTGGTGATCGGCCCCCCAGACGTAGATCGCACGACGGAAGCCGCGCACGACCAGCTTGTCCCAGAGGTAGGCCGCATCGGAGGCAAGGTAGGTCGGGCGCTCCGAGGGTTCCGGGATGACCTGCGGGGAGCGGATGAGCACCGCATCCTTCTCCAGGTCGGGGGAGCGGAACCAAACCGCGCCGTCGTGCTCGACGACGTAGCCGCCCTCGCGCAGTCTGGCCAGCACCTCGTCGAAGAGGCCGCGCTCGTAGAGCCAGCGCTCGTGGAACCAACTGTCGAACGTTACGCGGATGGCGGCCAGATCGACGCGGATGCTTTCCAGCATCTGCTCGACCGCCCAGCGGGCGACGGCCCGCACCGCCTCCTTCCGCTCCATCGTCAGGTAGCGATCCCCGGCCTCCGCCGCAAGCTGCTTCCCCAGTTCGACGACGTAATCGCCACGGTAGCCCTTTTCGGGGAAGGGCACCCCCTCCACGCCGAGCGCCTCCGCGTAGCGGGCGAGGACGCTTTCGCCGAAGATGCGCACCTGTGAACCGGCATCGTTGATGTAGTATTCCCGCTCGACCGCGTAGCCCGCGGCCTGCAGCACCGAAGCCAGCGTGTCGCCGATGACCGCGTTCCGTGCCGAGCCGACGGTGATCGGGCCTGTGGGGTTGGCGCTGACGAACTCGACTTGGACCCGCTCGCCGCGGCCTGTGTCGATGTCGCCCCATCGCTCACCGGCCTGGAGGATCGAAGGCGTCTGCTGCGCGACCCAGCCGTCGTCTAACGTGAAGTTGACGTAGCCGGGAGGGGCGACCTCCACGTGGCCGATGAAGGGTGCGGCGGGCAGGTGCTGCAGGAGCGTCTGCGCGATCTGCATCGGGGCGCGGCGGAGCACCTTCGCCAGCCCCAAGCAGATCGGCGAGGCGTAGTCGCCGTGCGCCTTGTAGCGGCTGCGCTGCACGGGGATGCGTGCAGGTAACTCGAAAGGCGGCAAGGCCCCTGCGGCCTGCGCCGCCGCGAATCCCTCGGCGAGCAGGGTTTCGATCTGCTGCTGTATGGTCTTGTCCATCGTGCTTCCCCCTATCGTTTTTTGAGGATGAGGATGTACTCGTGTTTGAAGAGGTAAAATCCACCGGCCAAGGCCCGGTAGCGCCAGAGCGCCTGTTGCGAGCGCTTGCCCCGCGTCCCCTCGAAGTTCTTGACGACGATGCTCTTCAGCGTGAAGCCGGCCTCCAGCGTCGCTTCCATCACGCGGAAGCCGAGCGGTATCCACTCACCGCGGCTGTACTTGTCGCCGATGACGACGGCGAGGTAGCGTTCGCGCTCCAGCAAGGGGGCGATGTGGGCCACGGCCTGCCGCCAGCGCGCCAGGTAATCCTCCACCGTGGGCGCGTTGCTCAGGTCGCGCTCGTCCTCGCTGAAGCGGATGATGTCGTGGTAGGGCGGGTGCATAATGATGAGCTGGAAGCGCCCGACCAACGGCAAGGCGGTCGCATCGCCGACGAGGACGGACGTCTCCACCCTGTGGGGATTCGGCTCCTGCTCGATGAGCGCCCGCGCCTTCTGCGCTACCGCCTCCACCAGTTCGATGCCCACGCCGTGGCGTCCCAGGCGGCGGCATTCGATGAGCGTCGTCCCGCTGCCGAGGAAGGGGTCGAGAACCCAATCGCCACGGCGGGTGTAGCGGAGCATCAACTGGCGCGGAATCTGCGGCACGAAGTTGCCCCAGTACCATCCCAGGTGAGCGCCGCTGCGGTCCCGATCGCCGATGAGCCACAGGCTGTCGGTCCAAATCTCGTCGTACTCCTGCCAGCGGTTGAGATTGACCTCGTTGACCCCGTTCGTGCGCACCTCGGTCAGTGCCAGCCGCAGGCGGCGCAGGTAGTGCCGCCGCCGCTCGGCGGTGTAGGCCGTCGCTGCCTGCTGCAGGTAGCGGAGCAGCAACGCCCGACGCATCGCCAGATCGTCCTCCTGCTGCTGCGAAAGCGCCATCCACGGATGCCCGCTTTCGGGAAGGGCCGCGACGGCATCCGCGAGCGCCTGCAGGCCGTCGCGGGCCGCGGCCGTCTCTGCCGCCTGCAGTCTTGCGAGTTCGGCCAGGAAGGGCGCACGTCGGAGATACACGGTCGTCATATCGCCATTGTACCACAGGGCGCATGGCGTACCAAAAGCCGGCAGCGCGAGCGTGCTGCCGGCTTCTCGTGGCGTGTGTTATCGTTTTCTTCTCCTGAGATTACCTAACCAGTTCAAGAGGCGGATGACCTGGCTTTTCTTCTCGCGTTCGAGGGTGTGTGCTTCTTGCCGGGTGAGTTGTCTCTCCCTGGCAACGCCGGGCGATTCGTAGTCGATCTCGTATCCCCAGGCGGCCATCTCGGCTCCGCACGTTGCCTCGAAGTAGGCCTTCTGTTCGTCGTCCCAATCGACGCGGTAGCGATAATCTCCCGGTGCTTTGTCCGGGAAAGCCGACAGCACACGCTTGGAGATGAAAAGCTCCGCTACGGCCCGTGAGTATCTTGGTGCTCCGAGAAAGTTCGTCAGGCGAGCGGCTACCTCGTGCGGGTGGGTAACCAGTTCCTCCTGGGCGATCTCGATGTAGCGGCCGTGCAGTTTATCACGGATCTGCCTCCAGGTGGACATCGTCTCGGCCCAGCCTCGGCACATCGTATGGAAGATATTCGGGTCATCATTCCAGAGCTTGACGCCGGATTGCACGGTGGTGATACCGTTGCGGTACATAAAAATGAATTGGGCTTTGGGGAACAGATCGGCCAACAAGGGAGAAAAACGGACCGCATCGGCTCCCGGTGATTTGTCCATCCATCGCTTGAGCGGTGGCAGGTGATCCCGGTGGAATTGATCCAGCGCTACGGCGATGTACTTTTCCAGAGCGGACAGGCGATTCTCACCTAGGGCGTAGACATCCGCCCGGTAATCTGGCCTGTATGTCGGATCACGCAGTTGGGTGAGGGGGCCGAGTAGCTCGAACCAGAGGTGCCCCTCGGCAAAGCCCCGGATCCCCATACGCTGGAGAGCACCTTCCATCACGGAGGTGCCGGAACGCTGCATGCCGC
>JALXBP010000062.1 GCA_026991395.1 Anaerolineae bacterium
ACCCACCCCTACCCCGGCCATCCCGGTATGGTCAGGCACGCCCTATCCCTCCCGCACGGAACCGCTGGGACCGGACAACGTGAACGACATCGCTCTCCTGGCTCGGTGGGGCAAGGGCAAGATCGAACAAATCGCCTGGTCCCCCAAGGGCGATCTGCTGGCCGTCGTGACTCCCATCGGATGCTTCCTCTACGATGCCGAGACGCTGGAGGAGGTCCGCTTCCTGACAGGCGGCCCCTTCGAGGACGTTGACATAGGGCCTTTCACCAGCGTCGCCTTCTCGCCCGATGGACGACGGGTCGCGACGGGGCGAACCTTTATGCCCTACACCCTGATCTGGGACGTGGAGACGGGCGAGATGGTCTTCGCCGTCGCCGAAAGCGCCATCAGCGTCGCCTTCTCACCCGACGGGCGATGGCTGGCGATGGGACAGGAACACGCTCCCGAAGTCCGCGTATGGAACGAGGAGACCAATAAGGTCACTGTGCTGAGCGACGAGATGGCAAGCTCGACAACCTCTGTGAAGAGCGTCGCTTTCTCCCCCGACGGGCGGTTGCTGGCAGCGGGGATGGGCGACGGGACGGTAGCTGTCTGGGAAGTGGCGACGGGCAAGCTCCGGTTCACGAGGGAGCACGAAGACGCTGTAGATGCGGTGGCCTTCTCCCCCGATGGGAACCTCCTCGCCTCGGGAAGCTGGGACAGCACCGTCCGGCTCTGGGATACGACGACGGGTAACCTGCAGCGCACACTCTCCCTCGACACCTGGGCCTGGAGCGTGGCCTTCACCCCCGACGGGCAGCTCTTCGTGGGGAAGTTCAATGGGATGGTGGAACTCTGGGACCCGGAGAGCGGACAGCGCCTCGCGACCTTCCAGCATGGGCCGGAAGGGCACGTCAACGAGATCACCAGCCTGGCCGTCTCGCCGGATGGCCGGAGGATGGCTTCGAGCACCGAAGGAGACCTCGTGCTCTGGGACACGCAGACGGGGGAGCGGCTCCGCACCCTGGAAGGCCATGTCAGCCCCATCGCAGCGATGGCCCTCTCGTCGGACGGGCAGAGGCTGGTGTTAGGCACAGCCGCCGATACGGTGCTCGTGTGGGACGCAACCGACGGCACGCCGTTGCACACCCTTCGCGGACTCACCTACGATGTGGATACGGTCGCCATCTCGCCCGACAATCGGCTCATTGCCGCAAGCAGCGAGGGCGGCGACCTGCTCCTCTGGGATGTAGAGAGCGAGGAGGTCCTGCACGTACTGAAGCCGCCGGAGGAATGGGCGGTCAACGTCGTGGTAGGGCTTACCTTTTCCTCCGACGGCGAGCGGCTGATCTCGATGACCTACATCGACCGTCAGGTCAAGTTCTGGGACCCTCAGAGCGGCAAACTCGTGCGCACCATAGAAGTACCGAGCGAGAGCGAGGTGACGGCACTGGCCCTCTCGCCGGATGACCGCCTCCTGGCCGTGGGGGATTCCACCGGAACGGCCATCGTCTGGGACCTGGAGACGAACGAGCGCCTCTACACCATCCCGCTCGATGAGGAGACTCACCAGGACGTTTACGAACTCGCCTTCTCCCAGGACGGGAAGTTGTTGGCGGCCAACGTCGGGGTTGAAACCAAGATGATGGACATGGAGACGGGGGACATCCTCTTCACGCTGGATGAGGCCGGTCACCCTGCCTTCTCACCGGATGGACGGCTCCTTGTGACCGTCGGCAGTTTCGGGCCGAGAGCCTGGGATCCGAGAACCGGTGAGCTTCTGACGGAGCAGGAACTCGATCTGGTCCCCTGGAGCGGAGCAGCCTTCTCCACCGACGGCAGCGTCGTCCTCACCAGCGCGTGGGACGGCGTCGTGCGGGTGTACGGCATCCCGTCCCCATAAGCCAAGCGGGTCGATCGAGGGAGGAAGGGAAGCCTCGCGCTCTTCTCTTCCTCCCTTCGGAACACTGCCGACACGTTCAGCGCCGGAGAACTTGCCGATCTGCCGGAGGAGGAGGCTTCACCCGAATTGCCGGGGGCAAGTACCGCTCACCCTGACTGCATCCATCGCGTGCAGTTCCGGCCTTTCGGCCCGCAGCCTTGAATACGGGACTTTCCTCGAAAGTCGTGGGCCGCTGCCGCCCGGATATCCCGCACCCTCGCGCGGACTGCCACCTTGTCAACGCCAAACGACAAGATCCACGCCCGGCGACAGATCGGACATCAGCATGGTTTCCTCACCAGTGTTCGCATCCAGTCTGATGAGCCGAATCTCCGCCCCCTCTCGCCTCAGGTACGCCAGGCTTTGACCATCCGGAGACCAAGCCACAGCAGTCCGGCAAGCGCGCCGAGGCAGACGGGACAGGTGGCCGCTTTCGGGATCGATGATAACAATATCGCCGTTGGCCTGGCAGAGAGCCAATCGTCTCCCGTCCGGAGACCAATCCACATCGGTGATACGGCTCGTGTCCGAGTACACAGCGGTCGGCACCCGCCGGTCAACGTCCACAACGGATAACTCGGCGAAGGTGTGCGTGGCATCCGACCCGGCCAGGGCTATCCGTTCCCCGTCCGGCGACCACGCGATGGAAGTCGTGTAAGCCTGCGCCCCCTGCAGCAAACGTGTCCAGACCTCGTTGAGCGGGTCGATGAGGTACAACCCTGTCCCGGAATCCACCCCCGCCGGGAAGGCGGCGATCTGGTCTCCCCCCGGCCTCCACGCAAAGACTTCGACGGGGCCGGTGACGAACGCCCACGCTCCCGTCTCCACCGCGATCACGACCAACTGCCCGTGGAACGGCTCCGGACTCGGCTCCACCAGCAGCGCAATGAAGCGCCCATCATCCGACCAGGCCGCGTGTCCTCGAATCATATCGCTTGCGAAGGGCAACTCGGCCACCCTGCGGGTGCCGGAGCCATCCGATGCCACGAGTGAGGTTCCCGCTGCATCGTCACGGATGTACGCGACCTGCTCTGCGTCAGAGGAAAGGGCGGCATGGGTACCCTCCACCGCCCATTCGAGCGCCTCACCTGTGGACGGATCGATCGCGAGCACGCCCGCGCCCTCCCCCATCACGAAGAGGCGGGAGGTGGAGATGCCGCCATCCGGCGAGCACGCGACGAGGGAAACCAGGATGAGCACGCCAATCACGTAACGAGCGGATGATTTCATCGATTCCTCTGACTGCTGTATCGGCACGGAGGCGGGCAGCGGTGTTTCACTGTGCGACTACGCGGGCGGTCACGGATGGGAGCGGTAACCGCATCGGAGAGGTGCAGTCGGCAGGGGAACATCCCACGCCGAGCGGCAAGGGCAGCGATGGGCGCTCGCGCCGACCACCGCTGCATTCGCGCAAGGCAGGGGGATCAGGGGGCAGGGGCAGACCTCACGCCCCCTTCGTCCCCCCTTTCCAGGTCAGCTTAACCTTGTAGTTGGCCTCCACGCCACCGGCAGCGACGATAGCCCCCGCCTCGGCGCTCATCTTGAGGCCGAACTCGACTTCGATCTCGTCGGGCGGGTCGTGGAGGGTGCGCAGTTTGCCGATGATGACCTGCGCGGCGGGGCGGATCTTCCCCATCGCCGCCTCGAAGGTTTGCTGTGCGCGATGCACGAGCTCGCCACCCCGCGCCGCCGGGACCATTCCCGTCTCCTCCGGCACGTCCACCTCGACGAGGATGGTGCCACCGTCTTCCAGGGGGAATTCGACCAGTTTTTTCATCACGAGCCTCCTCGAATTGTCTGTCGCAGATCAAAGGCCAAAACGCAGCCGCAGCCATCTTCGCATCAGCGGGACGAGGAGGTTCCACCGCCCCGCCGCCTCCTGCGCCACCAGGTCCCGCCTCTTGAGGTAGTCCAGTCCCTGCTCTAAGGCCTCGAGGGAGAACCCCGTGGCCCGGACAAGCGCCTCCGTCGTCATCGGGCCGGAGGCGAGCGCCTGCAGGGTGCGCATCGCCGCTTCCTGCCCCGCGATCTGGTCATCCCAGACCCCCTCGAAATACCGGCTTTCCTCGCGGATGAAGTCGTCGGTCAGCACGGCATCGAGGTCTTCGGGAAGCACCCGCGCCTCACGCTCCTTCTCCAGATCGAACAGTTCGTGGTTGAGGTGATGGACCAGCTCCATACAGAGACGCTGGATGAGCAGGGGCTGCCCGTGGGTCTCGAAGATGAGCCGCTCGACGACCTGGGGATGGTAGTTGAGGGGAAAATCGGGCGCGGGACGGGTGATCAGCCGCGTTGCCGCCTCGGGGGGCAGGTAGGAGACGGGGATGTTGACGTAGGAGCCGAAGAAGGCGGCCTGGTAATCCCGGCTCATCTCATCCAGTGTGTGCAGCCCGGCCAGCACCAGCGCGATGCGCGGCTGGAAGGAGAGGTCGCGGAGGAAGTCGTACAGTTCAGGCCCGAAGGGACGCCGGGGGTCCTGGACGAGTTTATCCACCGTCTCGAACTCGTCCAGGGCCAGGACCAGGATGCCGCTTTCCGGCAGCAGGCGCACCACCCGACGCAGGAGGCCGCGGAAGGCGCGGGCCGCGTCGGCGGGGGTGGCGTAATCGTCGCGGGCGGGGTCCGGCACCTCCAGCCCTTCGTCCTGGGCCGTCCAGGCGACATCCTGAGCCAGGTCTAAGAAGAGCTGATGGGCACCCTCGTTGTAGGCGGCCCGTCCCTGGAGGTTGCTATCGACCACGAGTGAACCGGGGGGCGCGATCTCGCGCAGGTTGCGCAGGATGGAGGTCTTGCCCATCCGCCGGTGGCCGTAGAGGATGATGGAATCGGGGTTGGGCCGCGTCGTCTTTTTATGCCAGACCTCCAGGATGCGGTCCATAATGTCCCGGCGGCCGACGAAGAGGGAGCCGGTTACGGGTGAACCGGCCTGATAGGGGCAGGGGAACGGCTCGGCGGGGCGGGACCAGAGGGCGGCCCGCCGCTCCCCGCCGACCAGCGCCCGACGGGCGGCGGGGGCCATCTCCCGCAGTGCCCGCTCCCCCAGCCGTCCGGCCGCCTCGGCCACCAGCTCCTGCCAGCGGCGCACAACCCGCAGGAGCAGGACGCGCTCCGGCAACTCGATCCCCTGCGCGAATTCCTCCAGTTCCGCCAGCATGCCCGTGGCGCGGTTGAGCGCTGCCGCCTGATCGGCGGGGCCGGTGGCCTGCCGGAAGCGGAGCACCTCGGTGGCGACGTCCCAGAGGCCCCGCAGCCCCTCCAGCACTTGGGGGCGGAGGGGCGGATCGGGGAGGCGATCCAGCCAGGCAAGCGCCGCCTCGGCCCCGGCGACCGCCTCCAGCCCCTCCGCCTCCCCCAGGCGGGAGAGCGTCTCTAAGGAGCGGGCGACCTCCTCGCCGTGGGGGAGCGCCTGCACCGCTGCGGCAGCCGAGGCCAGCAGGGCCGGGTCCGGCCCCTGCGCCAGAACGCGCTCCTCATCCAGCAGGTGGAGGAGGAAACGGGCCAGCGGCCCGACCTGCGGGTGGGGCCGCCCGCGCAGCGGACGGAGGATGGCCCAGACGATCCGCTCGGAATCGCGTGACTGCCCTCCCGTTGCATTCACGAAGCTGCCGGAGAGTTCCCCAAGCCAGAGGGCCAGCGCGGAGGGGCGGCGACGACGATCGCCTTCGTCAACAGGCTCGTAGGCGTATTCCCCCAGCAAGGGGGCGGGGAGGGCCCGGTAGAGGATCGCCAAAGGATCGTCCTTCCCGCTCAGGAAGCGGGACCAGCCACGGGCGACGGCCCAGCGCTGGAAGGGGTTGCGCAGGAGGGCGCGGGAGGCCCGCAGGCCGGAGGGGAAATCCTCCGCCAGCGTTGCCGCCAGCAGGCGGCCCAAGCAGGGGAAGGGGAGGACGGCCAGTTCATCCCCCAGGGCCGGGTGGCGGGCCAGCCGCGCGGCGGCCGGGCCAGGCCGGCAGGCCAGCCGGAGCGCGGGCGGAAGCTGGAGGAGGTAGAAAGGGAGGCGCAACGCTACAGCGACCATCGTCACGCCCAACGCCACGCCCAACGCCACGCCCCCCTCCACGCTCAACACCATGCCCCCCGCCACGCCATACGCCACACCAAACGCCACGCCCAACGCCACGCTCCACGCCACGCCCAACGCCACGCTCCACGCCACGCCCAACGCCACGCGCCACGCCACGCTCCCCACCACGCCCAACGCCACGCCCCCCACCAC
>JALXBP010000063.1 GCA_026991395.1 Anaerolineae bacterium
GCACCCCGCGCAGATTGACAAAGCGGGCAAGTGCGGTAGGATAACGGCCCAGGCACCTTAACAACTGAAGAGTGACAGAAAGCGAAGCCCGGTCATTTCCTGAAAATCCTGCCCCTCTCTCGAGGGGCTAACTTACGGAGAGTTTGATCGTGGCTCAGGATGAACGCTAGCGGCGCGCCTAATGCATGCAAGTCGAGCGATGAGACCTGCTTCGGCAGGTACATCAGCGGCAAACGGGTGAGTAACACGTAGGTATCTGCCCTCGAGCCGGGGATAACCGCTGGAAACGGCGGCTAATACCCGATACCTCGTCTCTGACGATGAAAGCTCCGGCGCTCGAGGAGGAGCCTGCGGCCCATCAGGTCGTTGGTGAGGTCACGGCTCACCAAGCCGAAGACGGGTAGGGGGTGTGAGAGCACGACCCCCCACAATGGGACTGAGATACGGCCCATACTCCTACGGGAGGCAGCAGCAGGGAATATTGCGCAATGGGCGAAAGCCTGACGCAGCGACGCCGCGTGGGTGATGAAGGCCTTCGGGTTGTAAAACCCTTTTCCGGGGAAAGAGGGAGGACGGTACCCCGGGAATAAGCGTCGGCTAACTACGTGCCAGCAGCCGCGGTAAGACGTAGGACGCGAGCGTTATCCGGAGTTACTGGGCGTAAAGCGCCTGTAGGCGGTCTGCTAAGTCGGACGTGAAAGCCCCGTGCTTAACGCGGGGAGGCCGTTCGATACTGGCGGACTTGAGGGCGACAGAGGGGAGTGGAATTCCCGGAGTAGCGGTAAAATGCGTAGATTTCGGGAGGAACACCGGTGGCGTAGGCGGCTCCCTGGGTTGCCCCTGACGCTGAGAGGCGAAAGCTAGGGGAGCAAACAGGATTAGAGACCCTGGTAGTCCTAGCCGTAAACGATGGATGCTAGGTGTGGGGCCGAGAGGCTCCGTGCCGTAGGTAACCCGTTAAGCATCCCGCCTGAGGACTACGGCCGCAAGGCTAAAACTCAAACGAATTGACGGGGGCCCGCACAAGCAGCGGAGCGTGTGGTTTAATTCGAAGCAACACGAAGAACCTTACCTGGGCTTGACATGCACGTGGTAGCTGGCCGAAAGACCTGCGACCCCTCGGGGAGCGTGCACAGGTGCTGCATGGCTGTCGTCAGCTCGTGCCGTGAGGTGTCGGGTTAAGTCCCGTAACGAGCGCAACCCCTGCCCTTAGTTATACCTGTCTAAGGGGACAGCCGGCGAAGAGCCGGAGGAAGGAGGGGATGACGTCAAGTCAGCATGGCCCTTATGTCCAGGGCGACACACACGCTACAATGGGCGGTACAGAGGGCTGCGATGCCGTGAGGCGTAGCGAATCCCACAAAGCCGCTCTCAGTTCGGATAGCAGGCTGCAACCCGCCTGCTTGAAGCCGGAGTTGCTAGTAACCGCGCGTCAGCCATAGTGCGGTGAATACGTTCCCGGGCCTTGTACACACCGCCCGTCACGTCATGGGAGTCGGCAACGCCTGAAGTCGGTGGCCTAACCCGCAAGGAGGGCGCCGCCGAGGGCGGGGCTGGCGACTGGGACGAAGTCGTAACAAGGTAGCGGTACCGGAAGGTGCGGCTGGATCACCTCCTTTCTAAAGGTTACGACCGCTTCAGCTTTCTGTCACCCTTCAGTTGTCAAGGCCCGGGCCTGTAGCTCAGTCGGTTAGAGCACCGTGCTGATAACGCGGGGGTCCGTGGTTCGAGTCCACGCAGGCCCACAGGGGGATGTAGCTCAGTCGGGAGAGCGCCTCCCTTGCACGGAGGAGGCCAGGGGTTCGAGTCCCCTCATCTCCAGCCCTTGCAGACCGGTCAAACCGCTTCCCGACCTCCCCGTCGGGCGGTTTGACCAGTCGGCAACAAACCGATTGGCGTACCTTAACAAGCGAGCTGCGAAGGAGACAAGGTCTCCGATATCACAGGTGAAGCTACTTAGGGCTTCCGGGGGATGCCTAGGCATCAGGAGCCGATGAAGGACGTGGCACACTGCGATATGCCTCGGGGAGCCGTGTGCAGGCGATGATCCGGGGATCTCCGAATGGGGAAACCCGCCCGGTCGAAGACCGGGCACCGCCCACTCAATCCATAGGTGGACGGAGGGTACGCGGGAAACTGAAACATCTTAGTACCCGCAGGAAAAGATAGCATTCCCTTAGTAGTGGCGAGCGAAAGGGGAACAGCCCAAACCGCCATCGCTCAGTGGCTTGCAGGCCTATGCGATGACGGGGTCGATGGCCACAACTCGCGCCGCTGCAACGACGCATGGGAGACGCTGACGGATAGGAGAACGGTTCTGGAAAGACCGGCCAGAGAGGGTGATAGCCCCGTACCCAAAATCCTCAAGCGCCCCGTTGTGTGCCTGAGTACCACGGTGCACGCTAACACCGTGGGAAGCCGGGTGGACCACCATCCAAGGCTAAATACTCCTGATGACCGATAGCGAAAAAGTACCGTGAGGGAAAGGTGAAAAGAACCCCGGTGAGGGGAGTGAAACAGAACCTGAAACCGGAAGCCTACAAGCAGTCGGAGGGCTATGGTTGCTTTCAGCATCCACGCCTGACGGCGTGCCTTTTGGAGAATGAGCCAGCGAGTTACTCGGTGTTGCAAGGTTAAGGCAGCAACAGCCGGAGCCGCAGGGAAACCGAGTTCGAACAGAGCGCCTCAGTAGCATCGAGTAGACACGAAACCAGGCGAGCTACCCATGCCCAGGGAGAAGCGAGGGTAATACCTCGTGGAAGGCCGAACCCGTCACCGTTGCAAAGGTGTGGGATGAGGTGTGGGTAGTGGTGATATGCCTAACGAGCCTGGAGATAGCTTGTTCTCCCCGAAATAGCTTTTGGGCTAGCCTCGCCCTATAGGTTGAGGAGGTAGAGCACTGGATGGGCTAGGGGGCGCAAGCCTACCAACCCCAACCAAACTCCGAATGCCTCAACCCCCTACGGCGAGAGTCGGACTGCGAATGATGAGATCCGCAGTCGAGAGGGAAAGAGCCCAGACCATCGGCTAAGGTCCCCAAGGACACCTAAGTGGGAAACGATGTGGGGAAGCGATGACAGCCAGGAGGTTGGCTTAGAAGCAGCCATCCTTGAAAGAGTGCGTAATAGCTCACTGGTCGAGCATTCCTGCGCGGAAAATGTAACGGGGCTCAAGGTGCCCACCGAAGCCATGGGTAGATGCTTCTGCATCTACGGTAGGGGAGCGTACTGCAAGCGGAGAAGCCGTACCGCAAGGAGCGGTGGAGCCTGCAGTAGTGAGAATGCTGGCATGAGTAGCGTCAAACACGTGAGAACCGTGTTCGCCGTAAGTCCAAGGGTTCCGACGGAAGGGCTGTCCGCGTCGGGTTAGTCGGCCCTAAGCCGAGGCCGAAAGGCGTAGGCGATGGACATCCGGTTAATATTCCGGAACCACATCGGCTGAGCGATGGGGTGACGCAAATCGGTAGGTCGTCCCGGTCAGTGGTCGTACCGGGCCAAGCACGTAGGCCGCTGAGAGAGGTTGGCAAATCCGCCTCTCGAGGCCGAGGTGCGAAGGGGAGGCATCTGCGCCGAAGCGACTGAGCCGAGTTGCCAAGAAAAACCTCTAAGCGTTGAAACCGATGTGCCCGTACCGCAAACCGACACAGGTGGACTGGTAGAGCATACCAAGGCGAACGGGTGAACCCTCGTTAAGGAACTAGGCAAAATGGTCCCGTAACTTCGGGAGAAGGGACGCCATCTCCGGTGATAACCTCATCGGTCGGAGCCGAAGATGGCCGCAGAGAAACGGCCCTAGCGACTGGTTACCAAAACCACAGGTCTCTGCTAACTCGTAAGAGGATGTATAGGGGCTGACGCCTGCCCAGTGCCGGAAGGTTAAGGGGAGGGGTTAGCTGCATAGCAAAGCTCCGAACCGAAGCCCCGGTGAACGGCGGCCGTAACTATAACGGTCCTAAGGTAGCGAAATTCCTTGTCGGGTAAGTTCCGACCCGCACGAAAGGCGTAACGACTAGGGCACTGTCTCAACGAGGGGCCCGGCGAAATTGAATGCGCGGTAAAGATGCCGTGTACCCGCAGCAGGACAAAAAGACCCCGTGGAGCTTTACTGCAACTTGGCACTGGGTTAGGGTTTAGCATGTGTAGGATAGGTGGGAGGCTGTGAAGCCGGGACGCCAGTCTCGGTCGAGCCGCCCGTGAAATACCACCCTTGCTAAATCTTGACCCTAACGCTATGCCGTCATCCGGCTAGCGGACCGTGCCAGGCGGGCAGTTTGACTGGGGTGGTCGCCTCCTAAAAGGTAACGGAGGCGCCCAAAGGTTCCCTCAGGTGGATCGGAAACCCACCGCAGAGTGCAAAGGCACAAGGGAGCTTGACTGTGAGGCCCACAAGCCGAGCAGGGACGAAAGTCGGGCTTAGTGATCCCACGGTTCCGAGTGGAAGGGCCGTGGCTTACCGGATAAAAGCTACCCCGGGGATAACAGGGTGGTGAGGCCCAAGAGTTCACATCGACGGCCTCGCTCGCCACCTCGATGTCGGCTCGTCACATCCTGGGGCTGGACAAGGTCCCAAGGGTTGGGCTGTTCGCCCATTAAAGTGGCACGCGAGCTGGGTTCAGACCGTCGTGAGACAGGTCGGTCTCTATCCGCTGTGGGCGCAGGGGACTTGAGGGGGTCTGCCCTCAGTACGAGAGGACCAGGGTGGACGTATCTCTGGTGTGCCGGTTGTCGTGCCAACGGCACCGCCGGGTAGCCAGATACGGCAGGGATAACCGCTGAAAGCATCTAAGTGGGAAACCCGCCCCAAGATGAGGTCCCCCTCACCATTTTCGGTGGTAAGGCCGCTGGAAGACCACCAGTTCGATAGGCGGGAGGTGCAAGCGCAGTAATGCGTTCAGCCAACCCGTACTAATGGCCGAGGGCTTCACCTGTGTATCGGAGAGGTTGTCCTCTTGGCAGCACGCTTGCTTTTCTGAAAAAAGAGCCTCTTGGTGATCCGAGCGGCGGGGATACACCCGGTCCCTTCCCGAACCCGGTCGTTAAGCCCGCCAGCGCCTATGGTACTTGGGGGGGAGCCCCCTGGGAGAGTAGGTCATCGCCAAGAGGCTCTCCCTTTTCCCACCCACCCACCTACCCCCCCCACTACCGCAGTTGTTCCGATTCCGCAACGGGGTAGAATGGGACTATGAGCGTGGTGGAGGAGATCAAAGAGCGGCTGGACCTGACGGACTACGTCCGCCGCTACGTCAACCTGAAAAAGGCCGGGCGCAACTTCAAGGGCCTGTGCCCCTTCCACAACGAGAAGACCCCTTCCTTCTTCGTCTTTCCGGAAAGCCAACATTGGCGCTGCTTCGGCTGCCAGCGCCACGGCGATATTTTCTCCTTCGCGATGGAATACAACGGCTGGGATTTCCGCACGGCGCTGGAGGAACTCGGACGTCTGGCAGGGGTCGAAGTGCGCAAGATGACGCCGGAACAGGTGCGGGCAGGCGAGGAAAAAGAACGCCTGATGCACCTTTTGCATGAAGCGGCAGAATACTATCATCACCTCCTGCGCACAGCCCCACAAGCCCAGGCCGCCCGTACCTATCTGGAAAGACGCGGCTTCACGCAGCAAACGATCGACGAGTTCAAGCTGGGATACAGCTTGCCCGCCTGGGAGGCGCTGCGCTCCCACCTGCTCACGCGAGGCTTCACCGTCGCCGAGATGCTGAAGGCGGGGATGCTGGTCGAACGGGAACGCGGCGGGACATACGACCGCTTCCGCGACCGCGTGATGATCCCCATCCGCGACCGCAAAGGGCGGATCGTAGCCTTCGGCGGGCGCGTCCTCAGCCCGGACGCACAGCCGAAGTATATGAACTCCCCCCAGACCGTCCTCTTCGACAAGAGCCGCATCCTCTTCGGCTTCGACAAAGCCCTGCGCGCCATTCGCGAAAACGATGCGGCCGTCATCGTCGAAGGCTACATGGACGTGATGATCCCCCATCAGGCGGGCTACCGCAATGTCGTCGCCCCGATGGGCACCGCATTGACCGAGTCGCACTTGCGACAACTCCATCGCCTGACGAGACGGATCATTCTCGCCCTCGACCCCGACGCGGCAGGCATTCACGCGACGATGCGCAGCGTGGAGACGGCACGGGAGGCCCTGGAACGGCGCTGGGAGCCGGTCTTCAACGCCCACGGTCTCATCGGCTACGAGGGCCGTCTCGATGTCGAGATTCGCGTCGCCCTCCTGCCCGACGGCCTCGACCCCGACGAACTCATCCTCCAAGACCCAGCCCGCTGGGAACGCATCATCGCTGCAGCCGAGCCGATCGTCCGCTTCTACTTCCACCAGCTCCTTCAGCAAGAGAACCCGCGCGAACCCAAAGGGAAGGCACGCATCGTCGAGGCGATGCTCCCTCTCCTCCAGGACATCCCCAATCCCGTCGAACGCGAGGCCTACGCCCAGGAGATCGCCATGCGGCTGGGCCTCGACCCCGTCCTCCTGCTCGACCAGCTTCGTGCCCGCGAGCGCGTCAATCAAGTGCATCGCCGCCAGGTCGTCGAGCGCACCCGGCCCCTGCTCGCCGAAGAGCCGCAGGCTTTCCTCCTCAAAGTGCTGCTCCACTATCCCCACCTCCTGGAAAGCCTCGACATCTCCCTTGTCAGGGATGAACTCCATCCCGTGGAAGACGAGGATTTCGACGGCCCCTACCGCTTCATCTGGAATGCGTGGCTGGAGACACTGGCCGATCCCGGCGTCGAACTGGACGATCTCCTTCCGGATGACCTTGCGGCACAGGTACGGCAATGGCTGAATACCCCTTTGCCGGAAGCGAGCGAGGCCCTGTGGCTGCGCGAGGTGCGCCGGGCACTTCTCCAACGGCGGCAGAGCAGCCTGCGCGAAACCATGCGCCAGTTCCACCTCCTCCTGCTCGACGGCCCCGGAGAGGCCAGGGAACCCATCGACGAGACCCTCTTATCCCGGTTGAACGAGTTGCGCGAGCGCCTGCGCCGCATACAATATGTGCTTGCCAAGACCCTCAATCCGCGGCTCGAACGCCGCACCTATGGCGGATGAGCGCGGAGAGGCCACGGAGGCTAACGTCATGGCCGCAAAACGAGAGCTTGCCGATGAGACGGCACAATCATCCGGCGAGACCGAAGAAGTTCTCTCCACCATCGAGGCTTTGCTCAACAACGGCCCATCCTCCGATGAGTTAGAGCGCATCGAGGAGGAGGCGCGGCGCAGCGCCAGGGACGAGGAGGATTTGATCGACGATCCGGTGCGGATGTACCTGCACGAGATCGGGCGCGTCGATCTGCTCCAGCCCCACCAGGAAACGTGGCTCGGTCTCATCCGGGAAGCCCCAAAACGACTTGGCGAAGCCCGCAGTATCCGACGTGCCGACCACCCCGACGAAAGCAGCGACGAGCGGCGACCCGCCCTCGTGCTCCAGTTCTACGAAGAAGCCCGCGCACACTGGGAGGAAGCCCGACGTATGGCCAAGGCCAATGCCATCCCTCTCCCCCCCTTGCACGCCATCATCGAGGAGGTCATCCGCCAGCAGAAAAGGCTCCTGCCCGAAGGCGAATCCGCCCTCTACGCCCTGATGGGGACACGCCGCTGGTCGGAAGAGAACCTGTGGCGCACGATCATCCTCAACCTGCTGACGATGGTACTCGATCTCTACCTGCTCCCTCCGCCCCTGCTGGAACAGATCGCCCAGGCCGTCGTCGGTCAGGAGTCCCTCCCGCCGACGGAACAGGTCCACGAGTGGATGCCCTCCCCTGCCCGCATCGAGCAGTGGTGGATTCGCGTCAACCTGATGGCCGCCGAGGCTCAGCAACTCCTCGTCCGCTCCAACCTGCGCCTCGTCGTCAACATCGCCAAACGCTACGTCGGGCGCGGCGTCTCCTTCCTCGACCTCATCCAGGAGGGGAACATCGGCCTGCTGCGGGCGGTGGAAAAGTTCGACTTTACCCGCGGCTACAAGTTTTCCACCTACGCCACCTGGTGGATTCGGCAGGCGGTCAGCCGCGCCATCGCCGACCAGGCGCGCACCATCCGCATCCCCGTCCATATGGTCGAAACGATCAACCGCCTGATGCATGCCCAGCGCCGCCTCGTCCAGGAACTGGGGCGCGAGCCGACACTGGACGAACTGGCCTTGGAGATGGGCTTCCTCACCGAAGAGGAGACCAACACGATCCTGGAGGCCCGCGCCGCCGATCAGCCGATCCCCCCGGCCTTAGAGCACAAACTGCGCCGCGCTATCGCCAAGGTGCGCCGCATCATCTCCATCTCCCAGGAACCGATGTCGCTGGAAAGCCCCGTCGGCAGCGAGGAAAACAGCGCCCTCGCCGACTTCATCGAAGACCAGAGCGCCCCCGGCCCCATCGCGGCCACCTCCCTCCAACTCCTGCGCGAGCAGATTATGGAAATCCTCAACGATCTGGACGACCGCGAACGGGAGGTGCTGGAGATGCGCTTCGGCCTCCTCGACGGGGAGCCGCACACGCTGGAGGAGGTGGGACAGCGCTTCAACGTTACCCGCGAGCGCATCCGCCAGATCGAAGCGAAAGCACTGCGCAAGCTGCGCCATCCGGGGCGCAGCCGCCGCCTCAAGGATTTCCTGCCCTAAGGCAGCACCGAGATGAGGAGCTATGTTCATCCAGATCGAAGTCCAGACCCGCAGCAAGATCGATTTCCAGGAGATCACCGCCCTCGTGCAGCAGGCCATCGACGGCACCGGCATTGCGGAGGGCATCTGCTTCCTCTTCTGCCCGCACACGACCGCCGGTATCGTCCTCAACGAGAACTGGGACCCGGCCGTCGAGGCCGACACGGCGATGATCCTGGGACGGCTCGCTCCCGCCGACCTGCCCTATCGCCACGCGGAGGGGAACTCGCCCGCCCACGTCAAATCCATCCTCGTCGGCTCCGACCACTTCCTCTTCATCCGCGGCGGACGCCTCCAGTTGGGCACTTGGCAGGGCATCTTCTTCGCCGAATTCGACGGGCCGCGCCGTCGCAAACTCTGGCTGCGCGTGATCGAGGATCAACCGAGTGGATAACCCCATCACCTGGGAGCGCATCGAGAGCCTGCTCCACCGCGTGCAGAAGCCGGGGCGCTACGTCGGCGGGGAGTACAACGCCATCCACAAGCCCTGGGAGAAGACCGACCTCCACGTCTGCCTCGCCTTCCCCGACATCTACGACCTGGGAATGTCCAACTACGCGCTGATGCTCCTCTACGACATCCTCAACGGGGCGGAGGGCATCCTGGCCGAGCGCACCTACCTCCCCGCGCCCGATATGATCGCCGAGATGCGGCGGGCCGGCCTGCCGCTCTACACGCTGGAAAGCTACCGCCCCGTCGCCGCCTTCGACCTGCTGGCGATGAGCACCGCCTACGA
Source organism: Anaerolineae bacterium (assembly GCA_026991395.1). Taxonomy (GTDB): domain Bacteria; phylum Chloroflexota; class Anaerolineae; order B4-G1; family SLSP01; genus JALXBP01. The sequence goes on from JALXBP010000063.1 coordinate 9,405, forward strand.
GCAGCTCTTCCTCAACGCGCTGGAGTTGATGGACCTGGCCGGGCTGCCCATCCGCGCGGCAGAGCGCGACGAGCGCCATCCGCTCGTCCTCGGCGGCGGCCACGGCACCTTCAACCCGGAGCCGATCACCGACTTCGTGGATGCCTTCGTCATCGGCGAGGCGGAGGAGCTGATCTTGGAGATCGCCGGGGTGATGCGGCGCACCCGTGGCCTTCCGCGCGAGGCGCAGTTGCGCGAACTGGCCCGCCTGCCCGGCCTCTACGTCCCCCGCTTCTACCGCGCCCGCTACCACGTCGATGGCACCATCGCCGCTGTCGAGCCGACCGTGCCGGAGGCCCCCGCCACCATCTTCAAGCGCCTCGTCCCCCGCCTCACGCCCACGCCGCTGCGCCAGATCGTCCCCAACGTGAGCATCATCCACGACCGCGCCGTCGTCGAAATCCAGCGCGGCTGCACGCGGGGATGTCGCTTCTGCCAGGCGGGGGCGGTAACGCGCCCCGTCCGCGAGCGCCCGCCGGAGGAGATCGCCGAAGCCGTCGAGGGATTGCTGCGCGAAACCGGCTACGAGGAGATCGCCCTCCTCTCGCTCTCCTCCGCCGACTACTCGCGCATCCTCCCGCTGATGGAGGCCCTGAAGCGGCGCTTCGCCGAGCGCCACGTCAGCTTCTCGCTGCCCAGCCTGCGCATCGAATCCTTCTCCGTGGACCTGGCCGACAGCCTGAGCGGGGGGCGGCACTCCGGCTTCACCTTCGCTCCGGAGGCGGCGACCGACCATCTGCGCCGCCGCATCAACAAGTACATCTCCGCCGAACAGCTCTTCACCGTCGCCGAGGAGGTCTTCCGCCGTGGCTGGCGCACGCTCAAGCTCTACTTTATGATCGGCCTGCCGGACGAGACGGACGAGGATGTCGTCGCCATCGCCGACCTGGCCCGCGCCGTCCTGCGGCTGGGACGGCGCATCGCCGGGCGGCGGGTGGAGGTGCGCGTCGGCGTGAGCACCTTCGTCCCCAAGCCGCACACCGTCTTCCAGTCGGAGCCGCTGGTGGAGGAGGAGGCCGCGCGGCGGCGGCTGGCGCTCCTCCGGCAACAGGTGCGCGGACGCGGGCTGCACCTCGGCTGGAACGACTACCGCGCCACGCGCATCGAGGCGCTGCTGGCGAGGGGCGACCGGCGGCTCAACCCCCTCGTCGAACTGGCCTGGCGCAAGGGTGCCCGCTTCGACGCCTGGGACGACTGGAGCAACTACGATGCCTGGGACGCGGCCATCGCCGAACTGGGCATCGACCTCGACTTCTACCTCTACCGGCGGCGCAGCGAGGCGGAACGCTTCCCTTGGGATCATCTGCACAGCGGCGTGGATCGGCGCTTCCTCCTGCGCGAGCTTCGGCGCAGCGAGCGCGGGGAACTGCTGCCCGACTGCCGCCATCGCTGCTACGCCTGCGGCATCTACACCCACTTCGGCAAGGATTACGGCTCGGAGGAATGGCAATGCCCGATACCGGCACTCCATCGCTGACCCGCCTGCGGCTCACCTTCGCCACCCGGCGGACGCTGGCGCACGTCTCCGTCCTCGACCTGGGGCGCATCTGGGAGCGGAGCCTGCGCCGCGCGGCGGTGCCGCTTCGCTACAGCCAGGGCTTCAACCCCCGCCCGAGGATGCAGTTCGCCGCCCCCCTGCCCACCGGCTGCGGCGGGGAGGCGGAACTGCTGGACATCTGGCTGGACGAACCGCGCACGCCCGACGAGATCGCCGCCGCCCTGGAGGGGAAGCTCCCGCCCGACCTGCACCTGCGCCGCGTGGAGGCGGTCGTGCCCGATGCGCCGCCCCTCGCCGACCTGCTGCGTGCCTCGCACTACCGACTTCTCCTGCGCGGGGTGGAGGTGGCCCCGGCGGCGCGGGCCGTCGAGGCGCTGCTGGCGCGGACGGAGGTGCTGCGCCCTCGGCGCGGGCGGCGGCGCGACCGGATGTACGACCTGCGCCCGCTCATCCTCGAACTGCGTGCCGCACCTGCCGGGAAGCCGTGGGACGTGGCGCTCTGGATGCACTTGCGTGCCGAAGTCGGCGCGACCGGACGCCCCGACGAGGTGCTGGCGGCGCTGGGCTTCGACGATCTGCCCCGGCGCTGCACGCGGGAACGGCTCATCCTCGCCGCGCAGGAGGGTGCGGATGGGCGATGAGCTGAGCAAGGCCGCGCTGCGTGGCAACCCCTCCTTCGTCTGGCAGGCCGGGCAGGAGCGCCGCCTGCAATGGGTGCGGCGCTACGTCCCGCTGGAGGGACGGCGCATCCTCGACGTGGGCTGCGGGGTGGGGATGTACACCCACGCCTTCCGCCGCTACACGCCCCACGTCTTCGGCATTGAGGTGGAGTTCGACCGGGCGCAGGCGGCGCGAGGGCGGGCGGCGGGCATCGTCCAGGCGGTGGGGGAGGCGCTGCCCTTCGCCGACGCCGCCTTCGACATCGTCTTCTCCCACGAGGTGCTGGAGCACGTCGCCGACGATCGCCGCACGGCGGCGGAGATGGTGCGCGTCGTCCGACCGGGCGGCTGGATCGTCATCTTCGTCCCCAACCGGCTCTACGCCTTCGAGACGCACGGCATCTACTGGCGCGGGCGCTACCACTTCGGCAACAAGCCCTTCGTCAACTGGCTGCCCACGCCGCTGCGCAATCGGCTCGCGCCCCACGTGCGGGCCTACACCGTCCGCTCGCTGCGGGCGCTCTTCCCCGCCGAGGCGGTGGAGGTCGTCGTCCACACCCAGATCTACCCCGGCTACGACAAGATCGTCGCCCGCGCGCCGCGCCTGGGTCGCTGGCTGCGCCGCATCACCTACGCGATGGAGCATTCGCCGCTGCGCATCTTCGGCCTCTCCCACTTCCTCGTCCTGCGCCGGAGGGAGGGCGGATGACGCTGCAGCGCCTGCGGCGGGCCGGTGAGGAGGCTCCCTATCGCGTGATGGTCGCCGTCCGCGATGAGCGGGATGTGGGCGGCATCCTCCCCTGCGCCTGCTCGCTGGTGCGGGCGCGGCGGGGGGAGTTGATCGTCCTCACCGTAACGCGCAACGGCGAGCGCCCGCCCTGGTTCAAGCTTCCCCCGGCCTGCGAGGGGCTGGCGGTGCGCGTCCTGGTGCGCAAGGGGCGCAACGTCGCCGAGCAGGTGCTGGCGGCGGAGCAGGAGTTCGCTCCCTCGCTCCTCATCCTCGGCTGGAAGGGGCAGGAGAGCCGGGGGCGCTATCTCCTCGGCCGCACGCTCGATCCGGTCATCCAGGGGACGCCCTGCGAGGTGATGGTCATCCGTGGTCATTGCGCCGAAAAGCCGCGCCGCATCCTCATCCCCGCCTCCGGCGGCCCTAACGCTCCGCGTGCGCTGGAGGTGGCGCTGGCGATGGCCCCGCAGGCCGAGGTAACCCTCCTCTACGTCGCCAAGCGCCGCCTGGGACAGGCGGAGATTCTCTTGGGGCGCGAGCGGCTCGACGCCATCCGCCGCAGCCATCCGCAGGCGGAGCGCATCCGCCCGCTCGTCGTGCAAGATGATTCCATCGCCGACGGCATCCTCCGCGAGGCGGCGCGGGGCTACGATCTGCTGGTGATGGGTGCGGCCAACGAGAACGCCATCGACCGCTTCCTCTTCGGCGACTTCCCCCAGGCGATGATGCGCCGCTCGCCCATCCCGACGATCGTCTTCCGCCGTCGGCTGACCAACTTAGGTTCGCTCAACCGTCGGCTGTGGATGCGCCTCTTCGACCTCGTCCCCACGCTGACGACGCAGGAGCAGGCCGAGGTTTACAAGGGCATCCGCAAGGGATCGCGTTCCAACGCCGACTTCGTGGTGATGATCACCTTGGCCTCGGCCATCGCCGCCTTTGGCCTCCTCCTCGACAGCCCCGCCGTCATCATCGGCGCGATGCTCATCGCCCCGCTGATGACCGCCATCTTGGGGATGGGGCTGAGCATCGTCTTGGGCGACCCCAAGTTCTTCTGGCGGGCGCTGAATACGACGATGCAGGGGGCGGCGCTGGCCGTGCTGACCGGCTTCCTCGTCGGGCTGCTCGTCCCCGGCGCTTCGCCCACGCACGAGATGCTCGCCCGCAGCTACCCGACGCTGCTCGATCTGGCGGTGGCCCTGGCGGCGGGGGCGGCGGCAGCCTACGCGGCCAGTCGGCGCGATGTTTCGGCGGCGCTGGCGGGGGTGGCGATTGCGGCGGCGCTCGATCCGCCGCTGGCGACGGTCGGCCTGGGGGTGGCGCTGCGCGACTGGAAGGTCGGCGGTGGGGCGGCGCTCCTCTTCGTCACGAATATGGTCGCCATCGTCGCCGCCGGGGGGCTGATGTTCATCTGGCTCGGCTTCCGCCCCGCGCCCGGCGATCTGAGCCGCACCGCCGTCCTGCGGCGCGGCCTGTGGACGGTTACCGTCCTCCTCCTCCTGGTGACCATCCCCCTCACCGTGCTGACGCGGCGCTCGCTGGCCGAAAGCCGCCTCAACCACCGGCTGGAGCGCATCCTGGAAGAGGAGGTGGGGGCGCTGGGAGGGGCGGAACTGGTGCGATGGGAGGTTACCGGCAGCGACGAGGAGGGGACGATCCACCTCGACCTGACGGTGCGCACGCCGGGCACCATCGGCTACGCCGAGGCGCGGGCGCTCCAGGAGGCGGTGGCCCGCGATCTGGGGCGACCGGTGGCGCTTTCCCTGGAGCAGGTGCCGACGACGCGCCTGCGGGCCTACGTCCCGCCCACGCCGACGCCGACCGGCGTCCCCACGCCCGCGCCGACGGCCACCCCGACCCCTGCGCCGACGGCGGCGCCGCGCCCTTCCCCCACGCCGACGCCGCGCCCTTCGCCGACGGCCACGCCGCTCCCCACCGCCACCCCCTGGGTGATGCGCGTGCAGGGCGTCGGAGCGGCGGGGCTGCGCGTCCGCTACGCGCCGGGCGGGATCGTCGTCGGCCACTTGGCGGAAGGGACGCCCGTCCTCGTCCTCGAAGGCCCCGTCGGTGCGGCGGGGCGGCGCTGGTACCGCATCCGCGAGCCGCAGAGCCGCCTGGAGGGCTGGGTCGCCGCCGACTACCTGGCGGGCGAGTGAGGGGAGGGGACGCAGAGGGCGCAGGAGATAATTACCTGACTGACCTTCGGCGATGTCGTAGAGATACCGGTCATCCGGCCTCGTGTATGCATATCGTTTGCCATTCCCAAAGTTATGGTAAACGATACTTGGCTTGAGCCAATGCGTTCAATGGGACTACGGCCACCAACGGCCCACGTCCTGAATGGCACGGAAGATGGCGGCGACAACAGCCGGACGTTCGTTTTCCGGTACCAAAGCCAGAAGGAAGGGGAACAGCGTGTTCAGGTCTCGCAGGAACTCGGCGCGGGGACGGGCGGCAAGCACACGCAGCGTGGCGGCGGCGGCCCGGTAAGCAGGCTCTGGCTGCGCCTGCGCCCAAGCCGCCAGATGGGGGGCCAGGCTGGTCAGCGCACGGGCACGGTTACCGGCATCCCGAATCTCGCGGGCGGCGGCCAGCGCCTCGGCCAGCGCTGTCCAGCGCTGTTCCTCCGACAGGTAGGGAGCTAAGCCGGTCAGTGCCTTGGCGCGGTACTCAACATTCTCAATCTTGCGGGCGATGGTCAGCGCCTCGGCTAGCAGATCCTCCGGCAGATAGGAGGCTATGCCGGCCAGCGCGTCGGTGCGGTACCTCTCGCCCTCGATCTCGTGGATAGCGGCCAAGGCCTCGACCAGCAGATCCTTCGGCATGTGGGGGGCTAAGCCGGTCAGTGCCTTGGCGCGGTCATCGGCATTCCGAATCTCGCGGGCGGTAGCTAACGCATCGGCTATCGCTTTCCGGCGTTTCTTCTCTGGCAAATAGGGTGCTAGGTCGGTCAGTGCTATGGTGCGGTACCTCTCATTCTTGATCTCGCTGGCAGTGGCCAGCGCCTTGGCCAGAACCTTCCTGCGTTTTCCCTCCGGTAGATGGAGAGATAGGTCGGTCAGCGCCCGGACGCGGTCACTGGCACTCCGAATCTCGCAGGCCGCGGTCAACGCCTTTGCTAATGCTTTGCGGCGCATATCCTCCGGCAAGTAGGCGAGCAAACTGGTCAGCGCACGGGCGCGGTCACCGGTATCCCGAATCTTGCAAGCGGTGGCAAGAGCCTTGGCCAGTGCTTCCTGGCGTATTGTCTCCGACAGGTGAGGAGCCAAGCCGGTCAGCGCAAAGGCACGGTACTCTTCATTCTCGATCTCGCAGGCGGCAGCCAACGCTTTGGTCAGCAAGCTCTTCGGTAAATGAGGAGCCAAGCCGGTCAACGCATGAGCTCGGTACCTTTCCCTCTCAATCTCGCAGGCGGCGGTCAATGCCTCGGCCAGCAGATCCTCCGGCAGATAGGGGGCTATGCTGGCCAGCGCCTCGGCGCGGTCATTGGCATACCGAATCTGGCGGGCAGCAGCTAACGCATCGGCCAACGCTTCACGGCGCATCTCCTTCGGCAAGCGGGGAGCTAGTGCAATCAGCGATTCGGCACAGTCGTCCGCAGCCTGAATTTTACGAGCAGCAACCAGTGCCTCTGCCAATACCCCTTGGTGCAATTTCTCCGGTACATAGGAAGCTAAAACAGCTAACACGCGGGCGCGAGCATCCATATTGTCGATCTTACGAGCGGCAGCCAAGGCTTCGAACAAAAGGGACGAGGGTAGATGGGGCACCAGTGCGATCAGCGATTCGGCACGAGTATCCGCGTCCCGAATCGCGCACGCAGCATTCAAGGCCTTACTCCATATTCCCTGCAATTGGCTCGCCGGAAAACGCGACACAAGATTAACTATCGCCTCGACAAACTTTTGCTTATTCCCGATCTCGTGGATTATTGATAGCGCGTCAGACAGCGATCCCATTTCTGTAATGTCATAAGCTAATAGGCTCAAAATCTCACTGCGTTGTTGCTCGTCGCCTATTATGTGAATATGATCCAGCCATTCAATTAATATCTCTGATCCAAAGTACGGTGCTACCTGAGCATATATCTGGTCGTCCCCAATTTTATAAACAAGGGCTAATGCTTCATCTCGGGATCTGGATGGCAGATAGGGGATCAACGCAGCTAAGACTTTAGCGCGTCGTCGTCCATCCTCGATCTTGCGAGCGGTGATCAATGCCTCTATCCGCAACTCCTGCGGCAGATGTGGCATGAGCTCATCCAAAACGCGAAGGCAGGATTCTGTATTACGAATGCTGAAGGCCAAGTTCAGCGATCTGCTCATCAACTCTATCGGTGGATTGTGGGCTAATCCATCCAATATTTCAGCGAGGATCTTATAGTTCTTTTCTAACGCTAATCGAGTCTCAAATGAAATTGACCACCATCCTCCCCCTCCTGGAAAATGCGTTCCATACATCTCTCCAAAATCCTCCTTATACCAAAATCGAGCTACATTGCCCTTTTAACCAGGCCTGCGATATCTTCAATAATTTCCCGGGCTGACTCTAACATCACTTGCAAAGCCTTCTCACGTTGCGGCTCTGGCAAATAACGCACCAGAAGGGCCATAGCCGCAGCTCGCCGGTGCGCGTCTTTTATCTCTTGTGTCGTATCCCAAGCCTCTCGCAGAACCTTGTTCTTAAGTGTGTCTGGTAAGTCAGTAGATAACAATGCCGCCAAGGCTTTGACATGAGCATGCTTATCGCTAATCCCCTTGACGATATCCCTTATTTCGCTCAATAGTTCCTCTGACAGATAAGGGATTAGAGCAACCAAGGTCTCAGCGCGTTGCCTTTCATCTTCGATCTTGCGAGTAGCATCTACTAAAGCTCTTTGTGGACAGTAAGGTGCCAGCTTGGATAGAATTATGGCTTGCCATTCTTCATCTTTGATCTTCGACGTTACCGAGAGCGCTTCTTGCGGATACCCCAGCTTTGCCAAACGTGGAACCAATCCTGTCAAAGCATGGATCCGCGACTGCTCATCTCGCATTCTCTGCGCGATCGCTAATGCTTCCCGTAGTTGGTCTTCCGATAAATGAGAGGATAATTGACTCAAAGCCTCGGCTTGCCGTTTGACATCCGGGATATGCTTGGCAAAAGTCAACCCTTGTGCTGGGGACCATATATGCTTTTCTACCAAGGCCACGAGCAGCGCAGGAACAAGGTTCTGAGCCAGAGAACTGAATGAAGAGATGATGAGAGCATAGCGGATCCCCTCTCTCCATTTCTTATCTTTGACATCGTTGTTGTTAAGGAGAGGCGTAAAGGCCAACTGCCAGGCTCGCTCTACATCGGCCAAGAAGCCCGCTACTTGGCCGACCCGCTCCCGTGCTTCGTACCAGCCGTTCCTTCCTTCCGGTGTCTCTTCCTGCAGCAGGGCGTGAATCTCTTCTACCTGACCAGCCTGTTCCAAATGCCAAGTCAGATAGGTGTAGATGTAACCATCATCTGGAAGAGTGTGCCACAGTCCCTTCCTTGTTTGTGCACGGTATCGCTCCAAAAGGCGTGCATTGGCCTCTTGTAGCGTTAGCCCCATCCCCGGCAGATCGCCCTTGCGGATCGGCTTGGGTGGGGCGGTCAGCAGGCGACGCGCCAAGTTGTGCAACAGGTCGTGTATGCGGTAGGTGGGGGTGCCGTCCGGTAAAGGAATATCAGGCATAAGTAACGCCTTGTTGCGTAAGTAGCGCAGCCTATCCCGTGCCTTCCGTATCCGCACACCCCACACCGTCGCCATCATCTTCGGTGTGAGACGCACATCCTCTGGCAACACTCCCAGCCAAGCGAAGGATTCACGTGGGTCCTGTGGCAACCGTCGTAGACTGAGATTGAAGGACGCATTGAGGCTCAAATACTTGCGCTCCCGTTCATCCTGTATCTCCTCCACTTCCGGCGGCTCCAGCGACTCCAAGCGGGTGATCTCGGCATTCAAGTCCGCGAGCAACTCGTCCCACGACACGCCATCGGCCACTTGGGCCGCCGCTAACTTCAATGCCAGCGGCAGGTAGCCCACAATGCGAGCCAGTTCCTGCGCTGAGGCTTTCTCCTTCCCTTCCAGCCTATGTCCTAGCCGATGCTCAAATAGGGTCATGGCTTGATGCATAGTCATCACGTCCAAGCTATAGAGATCGGCCCCTACCGCCCCAGCGATGATTGCCTCGCGGGTGGTAATCAATGCCCGGCAGCGATCACCTCCGGCGAGGAAAGGTCGGACATGGCCCGATTCCCAAGCGTCATCCACCACCAGCAAGGCTGCCTTGTTGTGGAGGAGGGTACGCAGGTGGGCGGTAGCCACCTCCGCCGTGGTGGGGCGAAAATCGTAGTCGCCCAAGGCCTGAATCCATCCAGTCAGTATGGAAAGGACGTCCGGCTGCTGACCCAAAGTAGCCCACAGGATCCCGTCTGGGAAGCGGGCCAGCACATCGGGATCGCGTGCCATGGCAGCGGCGAGGGTGGACTTGCCAATGCCACCCAGTCCATGGATTGCGCTGATGACGAGAGCGCCGGACGGATGCTCATTCTCGGCCAAGAGCTGGGCCTTGAGCCGGACGCTTACCTCAGGGCGAGGAACGAAATAGGGCGGTAAAGGCGGAGCTTGGAAGGGCGCGTAGTAATCTCGCGGGCGAACGTTAACCACTTGGGTGACGTTCGCTACCGTGCTGCCAGGCCCCGCATGGATTCCTTGTGTCACGGCGCGTTTTTCTGGCATATTATCTGCTACTATTGCCGTATCTGCTTGACCCCGATGATGCGGCTGTGCTCTTCAGCAAGCACTTCTTGACGTGTTGGGCCGTCGCTGGCTCGCTGTTCAACGTCTTCTATCTGGCTGCTACTAGTTGCGATAACGCGCTGGACGACCTCATCCTTCATCAGCCGCGCGACCTCCTGCGCCAGCGATTTGTCCTGTTCCAGAGCGCGGGCGATCTCCTCCTGCAATGCGACCCACAATGACTGATTGTCAGGGAGCGAGGCTGCCGTTTTGGCAACTTGAGTCACGTTCGGCTTGCCGCGCAGCTTGTCCCACAGCGACTTGGCCTTCTCCCAAGCGGCATCTCCGAATTTCTTGCCTGCTTCCTCGGCGGCTTTCTCGCCTGCTTTGAGCAAGTAGGGCAAGAAGGGAGTTAGAAAGGCAACCAATTGTGGAACTAATTGTGTATTCATAGCATCCCCCTGTAGATGAGATTACACCATCAGTATAGCCCACGCATCGCAAAGGGGCAAGGCGGAGCAAAGTCCACAGCGATAAGATGCCACAAATGGCAACTTACTGCAACCGATTCGTCCGGGATGGACCGGACGACGTGCCCGGTGCCCCCTCAGGCTGCGGGGTTGGCGGATGGTTCGGCAATCAAAAAGCAGGGGGTCTTGGGGACCCCCTGCTTTCGTGCAGCGATGAGGCTATGCCTCCACGCTCAGCACGGGCGGCTCCCCGTCGAGCGCTACCTGCGCCAGCCAGCGCCCGT
>JALXBP010000064.1 GCA_026991395.1 Anaerolineae bacterium
CGACGGAGCCGCGCATACCCCTCCACCCCGCGCAGCCACGGCAGCAGTCCGCGCAACGTCAGCGGTCGCATCGGCGAGGGGCTACAGGGGTGTGATGATGCCGCCTTCCACGCGCAGGCGCAGCGCCTGTCGGCGGAAGGCGGCGGGGAACATCTCCGCGTCGGTCGTGGCGAGGATCGTCTGTTCCACCGAGCCGATGAGATCGAGCAGGCGGTGGCGACGCGCCACATCCAGCTCGGCGAGGACCTCGTCGAGGAGGAGGAGAGGCGCTTCGCCGGTCATCTCCCGCAGCCAGGCCAGTTCGGCGATGTGCAGGGCGAGGACCGCCGAGCGCTGTTGCCCCCGCGAGCCGAAGGTGCCCAAGTCAACGGCCTCGGCGATGAAGCGGATTTCATCGCGGTGCGGGCCGATCAGCGTAACACCGCGGGTTACCTCCTGAGTGCGCATCGCCTCGAAGCGCTGCCGGTAGGCCGCCAAGAGTGCTTCGCGCGGCGGGGGGTCTTCCAACGCCTCGAAGAGCGGGGGTTGCCGGGCCGCCTCCTCCGTCGGGCGGAGGGGATCGAAGCTCGGCCTGTAGTGCAGGCGCAGCCACGCGCCGCCGGTGATGCGCCGGTGGTACTCGTCGGCCAGGCGGGTGAGATGGTGGAGGCAGGCCCGCCGCTGCAGGGAGATGAACAGCCCCGCTTCGGCCAGGGCCGTCTCCAGCGGGAGAAGCTGGGCGGTGTCGCCGCCCTCGTCGCGCAGATGTTTCAGCAAGGCATTGCGGCGGCTGAGCGCCGTCCGATAGCGGCTCAGTGCGCGGACGTACTCCGCCGACACCTGCGAGAGCAGGTCATCGAGGTGCCGCCGCCGGTCGGCGGGGGGACCGCCGACCAGGCGCACGTCCTCCGGGAGGAAGAGGACGACGTTGAGGTGTCCAGCCAGGTCGGCACGGCGGACGGGGTGCCCGTTGATGCGTATCCGCTTGCCCAGGCGTTCGCCCCCGGCGGTCGGGGTCTGCTGGAGGGCGATCTCGATCCGCTCGCGGCGTTCGCGATAGGCCACATCCGCCGAGACGACGGCGAAGGGCGCTCCTCCTTCGACGGCGCTCCAGTTGATGAGGTGGCGCTCCGTCGTCGTCAGCGGGGAGCGGCCCATCGCCAGGTAGGCGATCGCCTCCAGGAGGCTCGTCTTGCCCTGGGCGTTCTCCCCCAGCAGGAGGACGGGCGCGGGCGGCAGTTCCAGCTCCAGCCGGGCGTAGGTGCGGAAATGGCGCAGCGATAGTGTCTGTACGTACATCGGCCCCATTCTATCACGCGCGGGGAGGGAAACAACCGGCGATTCACGACAAAAGGCCGTCTTTCGACGGCCTCCGATGGAGTCGGGGCGGGCGGATTTGAACCGCCGACCTCACGGACCCGAACCGTGCGCGCTGACCAAACTGCGCTACGCCCCGCACGGGGGGCATCATACCACAAAAGTCATTTCGAGCAAGCCCTCGCCGAGCGTTTGACAACGGCGGACTTTTCGCTACAATGGGGCGGCTGGTGGGCCGCAGAGGCTGCGGCCCTTTTGATTGACGGCCACCCTCGCCAGCCGAGGGCGCAGTTCGAAGGACAAGGGAGGACGAAATGGAGCAACTGGTCATCAACGCCGAGCCCCGCACGGTGATCGGCAAGCAGGTCAAGCGGCTTCGACGCCAGGGGTTGGTTCCCGGCATTCTCTACGGTTACGGTATCGAGCCGATGCCGCTGCAGTTCGCGGCCAAGGAGATCGAACGTGTCGTGCGCCAGGCGGGCAGCAGTACACTCGTCCAGGTCATCGTGGAGGGTACGCCTTACACCGCCGTCGTGCGCGATCTCCAGCGCGACGCCATCAAGCGCACACTGATGCACGTCGATTTCCAGGCGCTGAGTATGACCGAGAAAGTGCGCCTGCCCATCTCCCTCACGCTCGTCGGCGAAGCCCCTGCCGAGGCTATGGGGGCGACCATCCTGCAGCAACTCAACGAGATCGAGGTGGAGTGTCTTCCCTCCGCCCTCGTCCACACCATCGAGGTGGACATCTCCGTGCTGGAGGAGCCGGGGCAGAGCATCACGGCCAAGGAGCTCAAGGTGCCGGAGGGGATCGAGCTGCTCGTCGATCCGGACGAGGTCATCGTCATTGCCGCCGCCGAGAGCGAAGCGGAGGAAGAGATCGAGGAGGAAGGCGAGGTTGTGGCAGCGGAACCGGAGGTCATCACGGAGAAGCAAGAGGAGAGCGAGGACTGATCTGCACGCTCACGACGAGGCGGAGCCTGTGGCTCCGCCTTTTTGCTTACCAGTAACGGGCCGGTGGCGAAGGATGCTCGATGTCGCGCCGGAAGATCGCCCGGGCACCTTCGTAGGGAGCGAGGCGCTCATCGATCAGCGAGAAGAGCCAGGGGCGCTCCTCGTCGGGGATGAAGGCGGCTTCGACGGCATAGCGCAAGGTGCGGTAGATCTGCGGCTGCGGGAAGCCGATCGCCTCCACGGCGACGACATACTCATCGCTGAGCGTCGTATCGCTGATGCTGGGATCATCGGTGTTGATCGTTACGCCGACCTGCAGGTTGAAGAGGTCGAGCAGCGGATGATAGTCGAAGCCTCTCACAACGCCGGTCTGGTAGTTACTCGTCGGACAGATCTCCAGCGTGATGCCTCGCTGCCGCAGGAGGTGAATGACGGCGGAGCTTTCCACACTGTGGATGCCGTGGCCGATGCGCTCGGCATGCAGCACCTCCACGGCGGCGCGGACGCTTTCGGCACCGGCGGCCTCGCCCGCGTGGACGGTGATGTGCAAACCCGCCTCTTTCGCTCGGCGGAAGGGGCGGGCAAAGCGCTGTGCCGGATAGTGAACCTCGTCGCCGGCCAGATCAACGCCGCGCACGAGGTTGCCGTGATAGGCAATGGCCAGATCGACGATCTCTTCCGCCACGGAGAGCGGTTCGTTGCGGCCGATCTGGAAGATGAGGCAGGTGCGCGTCGCGACCTCACGCTGCACCTGCTCCACCGCCTCTATGACCCATTCCACCACGTCGGACAGCCGGAAGCGGTGGACGCGGGAGAGGGCTACGGGGTTGAAGCGCAGTTCCAGATAGACGATGTTGTCCGCCGCCGCATCGATGACCGCCTCGCGCGTTACGCGCTGGACGGCCTCCCTGGAGGTGTAGAAGTGGCGGAGCAGCTTGAACTTCTCCAGGAAGCGGTGGAAATCGGGAGGATCGTTGGTAATCTGCACGTAAGGGCGGAGTTGCTCGATGTCGTAGCTGGGCAGGTCGATGCCGTGCTCGATGGCGATATCGGCCAGCGTACGCAGACGCAGGGTTCCCTCCAGGTGGCGGTGGAGGTCGATCTTGGGCAGGCTGCGTGCCCATGCTCTCAATGCTTGACGCCGCTCTTTGTTGACCTCATTCATCGTTACCCGCCGGTCCGCTACTCATCCCGTCCCCTGACGAGGTAGTAGATGAGCCGAATGCGAAAGCGATGATCCTCACTGGCTCTCACGAAACGATGGAGACGTTCCCGCACCTCCTCGGAGGCGACCAACGCATAAACGGTAACCTCTCCCATCTGCATCCGCTCCAGCAACCCGCTGGCCGTCAAGTCCTCCAGTTCGCGCCGCAGGGTCTCCTGATTGCGCCCTGTCGCGCGGGCGATGGCTTCCACCGTGTTGACGGAGTGGGGATGGTCGTGGAAGAAGTGGAGCAGATCGACCTTGGCAAAGGAATCCACGTGCCGCTCCAGGAAAGCCCAAAGCTCAGGGTCCATTTCCAGGTACAAGCGCCCGCTCAGGCTCTCGTTCATCTCCTTTTCCCTTCCCCGCCGCTCATTTCCTGCGCCGATGACTGCGCCGACGTGTCGATGCCGGTCGCTTGCCGCCGACTCCCGCGGCCTCGGCGGAGGCGGCGACATAACGCACGATACCCTGCTCCTGATCGGAACGCCAATGGCAATCTTTGTACTTCTTCCCGCTACCACACCAGCAGGGATCGTTGCGGCGCAGCTTGCGTGAACCTGCCGGACGACGCTTCGTCTCGACGGCGGAGGCATTGGCCGATCCGCCGACGGCACGGAAGCTGTCCTTGCGCGGCTGCAGTGGTGCACGTGGCGCACGGCGCTGCGGGGACTGCTGCAAGAAGAGGGAGCGCACGATGTCGCGCTTGACCGTCTCCAGCATCTTCTGGTACTGCTCGTAAGCCTCACGTTGGTAGGCCACCAAAGGATTCTGCTGGCCTACGGCCCGCAGCCCGATGCCCTCGCGGAGGATGTCCAGGTCGGTCAGATGGCGCACCCAGTGGGCATCGAGGACGTTCAGCATCACCCGCCGATCGCGGAAGAGGCGGTAGGTATCGATCATCTGCTCGCGCACGACGGCGCGCAGGTCGGGAGGGAGCGATCCCAGCGCATGCCCGGCCCACTGTTCGTAGCGCTCATCGCCTATCGCATCGCGGACCCGCTCGGCCACACGGCGGAAGAAAGGCTCGTTGTGCGCTTCCATCGTCCGCAGCGTGAGCGTGGCGACGAGTTGACGGTAGAGGCGCGTCCCCTCCTCCTCGCTCCGCGCCCAGTAGGCCTCCTCCGCCCATCCCAACACCTGCTCGACGATCTCGTCCGCGGAGAGACCGGCCCATCGTTCCGCCCGGAAGTCCGTCGGGACGACCGAGAGTGTGCGCCGAAGTTCGGCCACCAGTTCTTTCAGGTTCCAGTCCTCCGGGTAGCCCTGTGTGTGGGCGGCCACGAGGGCGCGGATTTCGTCCTCGACCATCTCCATCAGGTCATCGTGCAGATCGTCGCGGGAGAGGATTTTGCGCCGCTCGGCATAGACGACCTCGCGCTGCTTGTTGACGACGTTATCGTACTCCAGCACGTGCTTGCGGATGTCGAAGTTGTAGCCCTCCACCCGCTCCTGGATCGATTCGATGACCTTGCTCAGGACGCGGAACTCCATCGGTGCATCGTCCAGACCGGCCCGCTCCATCCACGGCTGGAGTTTCTCGCCGCCGAAGCGGCGCATAATCTCGTCTTCCAGGGAGATGTAGAAGCGGCTGGAGCCGGGATCGCCCTGGCGGCCCGCCCGCCCGCGCAACTGGTTGTCGATGCGCCGCGCTTCGTGACGCTCCGTGCCGATGACGTGCAGCCCGCCCAGCCGATAGACCTGCTCGCGATCGGCCTCGCACTGACGAACCTTGTCGCGCAGAATCTCGGCCCAGCGCTCCGGGAAGCGCCTCGTCGGGTTCTCTCCCCGCCGCGCCATCTTCAGCGCCTCGTCCCAGTCGGCGGAGCGTATCTGCAGCAGGTCCAGCCCCTCCTTGCGCATCGCCTCGCGGGCCAGGTTTTCCGCATTGCCGCCGAGGAGGATATCTACGCCACGACCGGCCATATTCGTCGCGATGGTAACCGCGCCCGGACGCCCGGCCTGGGCGATGATCACCGCTTCCTTCTCGTGGTACTTGGCGTTGAGCACGTTGTGCGGAATGCCGCGCCGACGCAGCAGGCGCGAGAGCCGCTCCGAGGTTTCGATGGCCGTCGTCCCCACGAGGACGGGACGCCCGGCCTTGTGCACCCGCTCGATCTCATCGATGACGGCGCGGAACTTGGCCTCCTCCGTTTTGTAGATCTGGTCGGGCAGGTCCAGGCGGCGGTAGTAGCGCTCGTCGCGCCCGTCATAGACCGTGACGGGGTAATCCGTCCCCTGCAGGACACCGGCGAAATCGACACCGCTCTCCGCGACGGGCACCTCGCGCACGCGCAGATCGCCGAATTGGGCGCGGTACTCGACGTTGGTCGGGAGGACGACCACATCGAGATCGTAGATCTGGTGCAGTTCCTCGGCCTCCGTCGCCGCCGTGCCCGTCATCCCGGCCAGTTTCTCGTACATTCGGAAGAAGTTCTGGAAGGTGATCGTCGCGTAGGTCAGCGATTCGCGACGGATTTTGACCCCTTCCTTCGCCTCGATGGCCTGATGCAGCCCCTCGGAGTAGCGCCGCCCGAACATCAGCCGACCGGTGAACTGATCGACGATGATGATCTCCCCATCGCGGATGACGTACTCCTTGTCGCGGTGGAAGAACTCCTTGGCCCGCAGCGCGTTATCCAGGTAGGGAAGCACATGGGCATGCTGCGGATCGTAGATGCTCTCGCCTTCCGGGATGCCTAACATCCGCTCGACCTTGGAGATGCCCTCCTCGTTGAGCATCACGACCTGGGTCTTCGCATCGACCTCGTAATCCTCATCGCGGCGCAGCCGCGGGACGAGCTGCGCGAATGTGCGGTACAGTTCCGAGGATTCTTCGGCAGGGCCGGAGATGATAAGCGGCGTCCGCGCCTCGTCGATGAGGATGCTGTCCACCTCATCGACGATGGCATACGCCAACTCGCGCTGCACACACTGCGAGAGATCGTGCACCATGTTGTCGCGCAGGTAGTCGAAGCCGAACTCGTTGTTCGTCCCGTAGGTGATGTCGGCCTGATAGGCCTCGCGGCGGGTGATGGGGCGCAGGTACTGGTAACGGTCATCATCGGAAGTGTAGGTCGGGTCGTAGAGAAAGGAAGCCTCATCAGGGCGTCCCTTCCCCGACTGGATCACGCTCACGCTGACGCCGAGGGCGTGATAGATCGGCCCCATCCACTGCACGCCGAACTTGGCCAGATAATCGTTGGGCGTTACGAGGTGAGCGCCGCGCCCCGTCAGCGCATTGAGGAAGAGGGGCAGCGTGGCGACGAGGGTCTTGCCTTCCCCCGTGCGCATCTCGGCGACCCTGCCCTCGTGGAGGATCATTCCGCCGATGAGCTGGACATCGTAGTGGCGCAGTCCGATCGTGCGGCGACCGGCCTCGCGCACGGCGGCGAAGGCTTCCGGCAAGAGGGCGTCCAGCGTCTCCCCGCCTTCCAGCCGCTCCCGCAGACGATCCCGCACGTTCCGCAGTTCCTCGTCCGACTTCTTCCGGAAGTCCGGCTCGAGAGCGTTGATCTCCTCGACCCGCTTCTGATAACGTGCTATCTTGCGGGCATTGCCGTCCCAGAGCTTCTTCAGGAAACCGACCATTGTCTCCTTTCGTTTCACAAAGGGGAAAGAGAGGCTCGTCTCTGCGAGGCCCCCTCGTTTCGATTATACCACGAAAGAGAGAGGGTGCACCACTGCAGCGCAGGCATGCACAAGGCGGGGTGGGACCGGCCCACCCCGCCTCGCCCGTCCGATTTCAGATGTAGCCCAGCTTCTCGGCGGCCTTGCGCAACTCGGCACGGAAGTCGGGATGGGCGATGCCGATCAACCCCTCGACGCGCTCACGGATGCTCTTGCCGTAGAGGTTGACCGCGCCGTGCTCGGTCACGACCCAGTGGATGTGATTGCGCGTCGTCACGACGCCCGCCCCCTCCTTGAGCATGGGCACGATGCGGCTGATGGTGCCGCCCTTGGCCGTGCTCGGCAGCGCAATGATGGGCACGCCGCCCTCGGAGCGGCTCGCGCCGTAGATGAAATCGATCTGCCCGCCGACACCGCTGAAGAGCTTCGGCCCGATGCTGTCGGCGCAGACCTGTCCCGTCAGATCGACTTCGATGGCGCTGTTGATCGCCACCTGACGGTAGTTCCGCCCGATGACGCACGGGTCGTTGATGTACTCCGTGGGGTAGAGCTCCACGAGCGGGTTGCCGTCCACCCAATCATACAGTTGCCTGGAGCCGAGGATGAAGCCCGCGGTGATCTTGCCCTTGTGCTGCGTCTTGCGCGCGCCGGTGATGATCCCCTTTTCCACCAGGTGCATCACGCCGTCGGAGAAAAGCTCGGTATGGATGCCGAGGTCTTTCTTGCCCTCCAGGTAGCGGAGCACGGTATCGGGCACCGCGCCGATGCCCATCTGCAGCGTCGCGCCGTCGGGGATCAACTCGGCGATGTGTTGGGCAATGCCTTCGGTAACCGGATCATCCGGGTTCTCCGCCATCTGGAACCCCTGCAACGGCTGGTCGGCCTCCACGATGTAGTCCAGCTTGCTGACGTGGATGAAGGTATTCCCGCCGATGTAGGGCATCTGCGGGTTGATTTGCGCGATGATGACCTTCGCCGACTCGACCGGCGTCTTCGCCAGCCCCGTTTCCAGGCCGAAGGAGCAGAATCCCTGCTCGTCGGGGGGCGAAAGGTGTGCAAAGGCCACGTCGATCGGCAGCACGCCCTTCTTGAAAAGCAGGGGGAATTCGGAAAGGAGCACCGGTGTGTAGTCGGCCCGCTTTTCCCAGACGGCCTTGCGCAGGTTGCCGCCGATGAAGAGCAGGTTGGAGCGGAGATGACCGTCCAGTTCGGGCGCGGCCCACGTCGGCGGCCCGACCGTCAACGCCTGGGCGATCTCCACATCCTCCACCTGCGGCGCGTAGGCGATCAACGCATCGACCAGCGCGTAGGGAACGCTGCAGTTGCTCGTGAGGAAGATGCGCATGCCCGATCGCACCGTCGCCGCGATCGCCTCCTCCGCGCTGACCACCTTCCGACGATAGTCCTGCTGCCAGCTCATCGCTCCTCCTACATCATCGCGGCCAGTTCGGCGTCGAGAATGTCGCCGTGCCGAATGACCGTCGCCCGTTTCAGCGCCTCATCCTGCGCGATGGCCGTAACCGGCCCCCGCTCGACCAGTGCCCGGATGTAAGGCCAGGCTGCATTGTTGAAGGCGTGGGTCGAGGTACGCGGCACGGCACCGGGAACATTGGGGACGCAATAGTGAACGACATCCTCCTCCACGAAGGTCGGGGTCTCCAGCGTCGTCGGACGGCTCGTTTCCACACAGCCGCCGTGGTCGATGGAAAAGTCGAGGATCACCGACCCTTTGCGCATCGAACGGAGCATCTGGCGGGTGATGAGCACAGGAGGACGTTTACCCGGCACACGCACGGCACCGATCACGACATCGGCAAAGCGAACGGTGCGATCGATATTGAAATCGTGCGAGACCATCGTCGTAACCCGCCCCTGGAAAAGGGCATCGATCTGGCGTAGCTGTTCCAGCCGCGGGCTGAGGACGAAGACCTTCGCCCCCAGGCCGATGAAGGCACGCGCCGCGCTCGTCCCCAATGCGCCCGCCCCCAGGATGACGACATCACCGGCGGAGACGCCCGGCACGCCGCTGAGCAGGATGCCGCGCCCTCCATTCTGCTGCATCAGCAGCGTTCCGGCGATGGCGGGAGCAAGCCGTCCGGCGACCTCGCTCATCGGGGTGAGGATAGGGAAGTGTCGGCCATCGTAGGAGACCATCTCGTAAGCGATCATCGTCACACGGTGCTGCAGGACGCGCTCCAGTTCCTCCCTGGGCGCGGCCATCAGACCGAGGAAGCCGAGGATGATCTGCCCCTCGCGCATCCAATCGATCTCCTCGCCCATCGGACGCTGCACCTTGAGCACCATATCGGCACGCTGGTAGACCTCCGCGCCCTCGTGGACGATGGTCGCCCCCTGGCGCTCGTAGTCGTAGTCGTCGAAGCCCGCCGCCGAGCCGGCCTCGCTTTCGACAAAGCAGGTATGCCCCGCCTTCGCCAACAAGCCGACGCCGGCCGGCGTCAATCCCACACGATGTTCGCCAACCAATCGCTCCTTGGGAATGCCGATGTTCATCAGTTGCTCCTTTCTGGATGATGAATGAAGTGGCGGTTCAAACCGCCTTCGCCCATAGTTTAGTCCCTTTTTCGGCGGAGGCAAAAGCTCCCGCGGGCGGGCCAATGCCAAAGGCTCCGGAGCAGAACTCCGGAGCCTTCCTCTTGCCGCATCGGCTATGCCGTCTCCGTACCCTCGTCCTCCTCTCCCGAGGCGGTTTCCGGCGGCGTGAGGGCCTCTTGCAGCACCTCCCGCACATCCTCCACGAGGACGATCTCGATCTCGTCGCGCACGGCCTCCGGCAGGTCGTCCAGATCGGCCTCGTTCAGCTTGGGCACGAGTACCTTCTTGATGCCCGCCCGGTGCGCCGCGAGCAGCTTCCGCTTCAGCCCGCCCACGGGGAGAATCTGCCCCTGCAGGGTGATCTCGCCGGTCATCGCCACGTCGGGGCGGACGGTGCGCCCGGTGAAGAGCGAGACGAGCGCCGTGATCAGCGTTACTCCCGCGGAAGGGCCATCCTTGGGCACCGCGCCGGAGGGCACGTGCAGATGGATCTTGCCCTTGAGCTTCTCGCGATCGATGCCCAGCTCCTCCGCGTGCGCCTCCACGTAGCTGAGGGCAATCCGCGCCGATTCGCGCATCACCTCCCCCAGCTTGCCGGTGAGGATGAGCTGCCCCTCCTTGCCGGGGATGGAGGTGGCTTCGACGAAGAGCACCTCGCCGCCGGTCGGCGTCCACGCCAGGCCAGTGGCGACGCCGGGTCGCTCGACGCGCAACGCGGCTTCGAAGCGGTAACGCGGCTTGCCGAGGAATTCGCGCACCTGCTCCGGTGTGATGACCATCTTCTCCTGCAGGGTCCCCTCGGCGACGCGGGTCGCCACCTTGCGGCAGACCTTGCCGATCTCCCGTTCCAACTGGCGGACGCCGGCCTCGCGGGTGTAATCGCGGATGATGGCCCGCAGGCCCTCCTCGGTGAATTCGATCTCTTCCGGCAGCAGGCCGTTCAATCGCACCTGCCGCGGCACGAGGTATTGCCGGGCGATGTGCAGCTTGTCGTATTCCGTGTAGCCGTCGATGGCGATCAACTCCATCCGGTCGAGCAAGGGGGCCGGAATCGTTGTCGTCGTGTTCGCGGTGCAGATGAAGAGCACCTTGCTCAGGTCGAAGTCCACGTCCAGGTAGTGGTCGCGGAAGGCGTGGTTCTGCTGCGGGTCGAGCACCTCCAGCAGCGCCGAGGAGGGATCGCCGCGCCAGTCCGCGCCGATCTTGTCCACCTCGTCGAGCATGAAGACAGGGTTCTTCACCCCGGCCCGCTTGATAGCCTGGATGATGCGTCCGGGCATCGCGCCGATGTAGGTGCGGCGGTGGCCGCGGATCTCTGCCTCATCGTGGATACCGCCCAGGCTCATATGCGTGAAGCGGCGGCCCAGTGCCCGCGCGATGGAACGTCCGAGCGAGGTCTTCCCCACCCCGGGCGGCCCGACGAAGGCGAGGATCGCGCCCATAGCCTCGTCGTGCCGTCCTTGCAAGTCGAGGGAGGCACTCCCCTGCTCCTGCTCTGCTTCGGCCTCGCTCTCGGCAGCCGATGCCTCGATCTGCTGCTCGCGCTCGGCACGCAGCTTGCGCACGGCGAGGAATTCCAGAATGCGCTCCTTCACGTCCTCCAGATCGTAGTGATCCTCGTCGAGCACGCGGCGGGCATAGGCGATGTCCAGGTTATCCTCGGTCTCCTTGTCCCACGGGAGGCTGGTCAGCCAGTCGAGATAGGTCTTGATGACCCAGTACTCGGCGGCCTGCGGCGGCATCCGCTCCAGACGGCGCAGTTCGCGGAGCGCCTCTTCGCGGGCCTCCTCGGTCATGCCGCACGCTTCGATCTTCTTGCGGTACTCCTCCACCTCGCGGGCGGCGTCCTCACCCTCTCCCAACTCGCGGCGGATGGCCTCCATCTGCTGACGGAGATAGTACTCCCGCTGCGACTTTTCGATCTCCTCCTTCGCCTTCTCCTGAATCTGCTGACCGATCTCGCGCACTTCCAGTTCGCGCGTCAGCACCTGCATCAGGTACTCCATTTTCTCGGCCAGCGTGTCCATCTCCAGAATCTTCTCCGCATCCTCCATACCGATACGCATATTGGAGGCCAGGAGATAGACGAGGAGACGCGAATCCTCCAACTGCTGGATGAAGTTAACGGCCTCTTCCGGGAACTGAGGCATCATCGCAGCCAGCTTCGTCGAAACGTCGATCAGACTGCGCCGCAGGGCCTCTTCCAGCAGGGAGTGCTCCACCTTGTCCGGTGCCAGCTTGACCCGCGCCTTGAGATAAGGTTCGGTTGCCGTCCAACTTTCGATACGGAAGCGCTCCAGGCCCTGGATGAAGACGGTCAGCGTATCGTCCTGCCCCTTCATCACGCGGTGGATGACGGCCACCGTCCCCACTTGGTGGACCTCATCGGGGCCGGGCACCTCGATCGAAGGGTCCTTCATCGCTACCAGGCCGATGATGCGCTTGCCGCTGCGTTCCGCCTCCTCGATCAACTTGATGGAACGCGGTATGCCCACCGCCAGGGGCATCACGATGTAAGGAAAAGCGACCGTATTCCGCAGTGGCAGAATCGGTAGCTCCTCCGGCATATCTTTTAACAATTCATCGAAATTCTGATCCTGCATATTGAACCAGGGTAACATTGTCCCTCCTTGAGAACATCGAAGACTCTGCTCGCCCGTCTCGTACCCTATCGCCTGCCGGACGAGCAGAGGGATCGGCCATCTTCAATCGCCCGCTCATCTGCCGCGATTATAACATCGAGTGATTAGAATTGGATTAACGGGACAAAGCAAAGGAGCGGCAACATCGGCTGCCGCTCCTCTACCCCCAACCGCCCTCAACCGAAGATCAACTGCTCCAGTTTGAGAATGTCCTCGGGCGTTACATCGGGGAAACGCAGGCCGCCTTTGACCTGTGCGCCCTTCTCCTTGAACTCGTAGCCGCTCATACTGAGCATCACGTCCCGCGAGCCGTCGATGGCCTGGAAAAGTCCCCAGAAGGGATGCCTGGCCCAGTTGGTGTCCAGGACCTGAATCTTGCCCCGCTTCAAGTAGATGGCATCGGCAAAGCCGTGACGGTCCGGGTCAGGCGTCACGAGGATGATGCGCTTGTCGGTGAGGATGAACCGCCACTGTTCGTAGAGCAACAGGTTGTCCAACTGGACGAAGATCATCCCTGCGGCGAGGAGTGCGATCGCCAGGGTTGTGTAGACGACGTAGGTGGACCAGCGGAGGAAATACCCCACCGCCGCCGCGGCAAGCGCGAGGATGAGGACAACGATCGAGATACGCAATATCCAGATGGGGATCCGCCAGCGATAGGGAGCCATGCGGATCTCCAACTGCTTCGTCTCCCCTTCCAGATAGTGAATTTCCGGCAGGATGCTATCGACAAGACGCCACCACGCACCCTTCAGCCCCCGCTCCAAGGTGCGCGGTATCGGCCGAGTGGCGGCATCCTGTTCAGGCTGTTGTCTACTCTCGTCGCTCACGGTGCCGGGATGATCAGTTGTTGACCGATGTAGATTTCGTCGCTCGTCAGCCCGTTCGCCTGCTTGATCGCATCCACGGAGACCCCGTGGGTACGGGCGATGCTATAGAGGGTGTCCCCTTGCTGCACGACGTACACCTGCCCCTGGACGCTCTGCCCGCTCAGGGTGGTGCTCTCGGTGGGCACGATGGGGCTGCCGGTCGGTGCCGGTTCAACGGTTACCTCGGCGGTGGGGGCAGGCTGGGTCGGATTGGTCACCAGCGTGGGCCTCTCCAGTACCGGCTGGGAGGACATAGCCTCCGACCAGATCTCGTGCCCTACCTGCTCGATGGTCTGTACGTCCTGCGAGTTGCGTGTGTTGACTAACCTCTGCGCCGTCCACTGGGGGATGAAGGTATCCACCAGCCAGCCGATGATGATAAAGGTGAGCCATACGCCGATGAAGTAGCTAATGAGCTTCCACAAGTTCTGCCCCAACAGATCGCGCTTGAATACCAGCCATAAAGCCCAGAAGAACCCGATGCCCAGCAGAATGAACGGTAGCAGTTTCAACAGATCCATAATCGCCTCCTTTGAAATTCAGTGCTCCGGCGGGCAATAGCCCTCCGGCATACAAGCCAGGGGATCGACAAAGCCCTTGCTGACTTCGCTGAAAACAGCGTAATGCAAATTTCTCCCTCCACCGATGGCGGCGATCGGCTGACCGGCGACGACGTCGCCTTCCCCGGCGATGTACGAGCGCAGACCGGTTAGCCATACAGTCCATCGCTCGTTCTCGATACGAATGGCGAGATGTCCGAACTCATCACTGTAACGATGCAGGTAGCCGTCCATCGGAGCGACAACCAGGGAGTCCTGGTCGGTTACCAAATCCACGCCCGGCAGGAGCGTGCATTGAACCGAGGTCGGGTGCGTCGGCGGCTTCAGCAACGGAGAGAGCGCAGGCCGCAATGCATCCTCCTCGCCCGCAGGCGGAGCGACGAGACAGACATCCAGCAAAGGATGGCGACAGCGCCGGGCCTGTGCCTGCTCGGCTGCAGGGAGCGGCTCGCCGTTGAGGGTGATCGCCCACAAGTGATCGACCTCCTCCTGCGCCAGCATGAGAGGTGCTCGAACGAAGGGAAGCGACGCTCCGTCCTCCTCGCTCATCTGCGCGAGCTGCGCCTGGATGACCAGGTGCACCGGCCATGCCCCCAACGCCTTGATACGCCTCGTCCTCCCGCCGACATCGGTGTGGAGCATATCCTGATGCGCCGCATCGTAGCCGTTCATCACGTAGGCCGAATCATCGGGGTTCATCTGCGTGCGCGGTCCGGCGTTGTAGTAAAGATAACAGCGCTTGATGAGATCGGGATCGGTAGTCGTGAAGTGAATCTCCGGGCAGTAACTCTTGAAGACCCGAGTTCCCATCCGCAGTTGCGCGGCCACCTCCTCCGGCGAAAGCGGCCCCGGCGCGAAGCAGGGCAATTCACCGCTGTTCACCGCCGTGTACAGCCCCATAATGCCCTCACAATTGGCCGGGTTCTCCGCCTGCAAGCCACCCTCCTTGTACCACAGCACGAGAGGAACGACCGGCGGCACATCCTCGACATAGGCGATGAGACTGGCCACACCGGCCCATTCCTCCACAACGACCTGCTGCTCCGGTAAAAGATCGTACCGCCCGTTCCAAATGACTTGACTGCCGACACTCACGACGAGGGGAAGACCGATGAAAAGCAACGTATCCAGAACGCCCTTCGAAAGCGCGAGTACGAAGTTCCTTCCCTGGAGCTTGAGGAAGGGGAGCACATACACCTTGATCCACTCAAGCATCCAGGTCGGGATATACCGCGCCAGCCAAGCCTCCATCGGCACTCCTAACGAAAATTATACCCCAGAAAAGCCAATGTTGCAACAGTGTTACGGGAACCTTACAGAATAGTTAAGCGCCCTCAGGATGAACGTAGCATACCGACAACGGCCCGGTTGTCAAATCGACGGCTTCGTGCTATAATCTGGCCGCTGCGCGAGGAGAGGTAGCATAGTCTGGCCTAATGCGCGCGCCTGGAGAGCGCGTGAGCCGAAAGGCTCCGTGGGTTCAAATCCCACCCTCTCCGCCAGAGCAAAAGCGGGGCGCAATGTCCCGCTTTTGCCTTTCTGTCCACATTGTCGATCGATTCTTTCGTTGACATCCTTGCCGCTGCCGATATACTCACCTTCCAGGAGGCACAATGGCAGATTCGGCGAAGCTCTGTCCTCGACCCCAATGCATTGCCGTCGGCTCACACAACCCCGTCAAGGTCGCCTCGACACAAGCCGTCTTTACCCGCCTCTGCCGCGC
Source organism: Anaerolineae bacterium (assembly GCA_026991395.1). Classification (GTDB taxonomy): domain Bacteria; phylum Chloroflexota; class Anaerolineae; order B4-G1; family SLSP01; genus JALXBP01. The sequence goes on from JALXBP010000064.1 coordinate 15,431, forward strand.
GGCCATCACCGTCCAGGCCGTCGAGGTGGAAAGCGGCGTACCCGCCCAGCCGTGGGGCGACGAGCAGACCCGCCGCGGGGCAATCCAACGCGCTCTTGAAGCACGACGGCGCACTGGCTGTGCGTGGGGCATCGGCTTCGAAGGCGGCCTGCTGGACGTAAGCGGCGACCTCCACACCTCGGCCTGGTGCGCCGTCGTTGGACCGGATGGGCGATTGAGCACCGCGAGCGGCGAGAACCTGCTCCTCCCTCCTGCCGTGGCCGCGGAAGTGCGCCGGGGCGTGGAATTGGGCACGGCGATCGATCACCTCTCGGGCGCACGAGGCACCAAGCGGCGCGGCGGAGCCATTGGCGTTCTCACGGACGGCCTGCTCACCCGCACCGAAGCCTACGAGCATCTGCTGATGATGGCCCTTGCGCCCTTCCTTACGCCACATTTCTACGAGGCCGCCGAATGAACGTATCGCGCAAGCTGCGCCTCATCCTCCTCCTCGCCTATCTCATCGTAGGAAGCGCCTACGCCATGCTCACCCCGGCCTGGCAGGTGCCCGACGAACCGGCGCACTACAACTACATCCGCCAGCTTGCCGAGGAACACCGTCTGCCGGTGCTGGAACAGGGCGACTACGACCAGGCATACCTGGAGCGCCTGACGGCGGAGCACTTCCCGCCCGACCTCACCGTGCGCACGCTGACCTACGAAGATCACCAGCCGCCCCTGTACTACCTGATCCTCGTCCCCTTCTACCTGCTCGGTAATGGCTCGCTCCGTCTCCTCCGTCTGATCACGCTCCTCTTCGGCGCGGTGGCCGTCTATGCCACGATGCGCCTCGCGGAGGAGGTTACCGGCGACGAGGCCGGGATGCCCCTCTTCGTCGGCGGGCTGATGGCCTTCGTGCCGCAGTACGTCGCCATCACCGCAGGGGTGAATAACGATGCTGCCGAAATCGCCCTGCTGGCCCTGTGGCTTTGGTCGGCGATGCGCTACCTGCGCGGAGCCGCCTCGCCGTGGACGGTCGGCCTCCTCACCGGTCTCGCCCTCCTCACCAAAGGGACGGGCTACATCACCCTCCCCCTGCTGCCGCTCCTCATCCTCCTGCGCAAGCGGCGGGGCGGCTTCGGCTGGCGGACAACGGCCCGCCAGGTCGGCCCTGTGCTCCTGCCGGCCCTCCTCCTCGGCGGACTGTGGTGGGCGCGGAACCTCGCCGTGTACGGCTGGCCGGACATCACCGGTCAGATACGCCACGCGCAGGTCGTCGTCGGGCAGCCCCGCACGCGGGACTGGCTGGCCTCGATGGGAGCCGTGGCGCTGATCGAGCGGGCGGCGAACACTACCTTCCAATCGTTCTGGGGACAGTTCGGCTGGATGGGGGTCGTGATGGATCGGCGGCTGTACCGGGCGGCGGCCATCCTCACCGCTTTGAGCGGCTGGGGTGCCCTGGTTGCCCTCCTCGACGGACTGCGCCGCGGCCTCTCGCCGCGTCGGCGGGATGCGCTCATCCTCCTCGGCAGCGAGGCCCTCTTGACATGCCTCCTCTACGTAGGGTACAATGTAACTTTCGTCCAGCACCAGGGACGCTACCTCTTCCCCGCCCTGCCTGCACTGATGATGGCGATGGCCGCGGGGCTGCACCGGCTGAGCGAGAAGCGGCTGGCCGAAGCAACGGCGGCGATACTGGCGCTGATGATGCTGGCCCTTGGCGCGTGGGGCGCGCTCCGCGGGCGCATTCCACGCTGGAGCTTGGGGGAGATGGGGACGGCGATGCTCGTGCTGCTCCTCATCGCCCGCAGCCACCGGGGCTGGCGGCCCTTCTGGGGCGCGGCCATCGTCTCGACGCTCTACCTTTGGGACTGGTACGCCCTGTGGGCTTTCATTCTGCCACAGCTTGGCTAAACTCACGAACGAAAGGACGGCTATGACGCTCGAAGTCGGCATGACGGCGGAAATCCGCCACATCGTCCAGGAGTCGGATACGGCGGCCCATTACGGAAGCGGCCTCGTCCCCGTACTGAGCACGCCCCATCTCATCGCCCTGATGGAAAATGCCGCGCAGGCCATCTGCCGCCCTCACCTGCGGCCCGGCGAAAGCGTCGTCGGGACGCGGATCGATATGCGGCACCTGGCCGCTACGCCGGTCGGGATGGAGGTGCGCGTCCGCGCCGAACTGGTCGCCATCGACGGGCAGCGCCTGCGCTTCCGCATCGAGGCATGGGACGAGGTGGAACCGATCGGCACCTGCGAGCACGAACGGTTCATCATCGACGAGGCGCGTTTTATGCGGCGAATGGCGAAGAAAGCGCAGCGCTCATCTCACGAGGCGGAGGTCGATCAATTGTGAACCTGTTGAAGACGACGCTGGATAACGGCCTTCTCGTCCTCCTGCAGGAAAGCCACACAGCCCCGGTGATCAGCTTCTGGGTCTGGTACCGCGTCGGCAGCCGCAACGAGCATCTGGGAATCACGGGGGTTTCCCACTGGGTGGAGCATATGATGTTCAAAGGCAGCCGCCAATGGCCCCTCGGTACGATGGACCGCGCCATCGCGCGAGAGGGCGGCTACTTCAACGCGATGACCTGGTACGACTTCACCGCCTACTACACCACCCTCCCCGCGGCCAAGGTGATGCTGGCGCTGGAGATCGAATCGGACAGGATGACCCACGCGCTCTTCCGCGAGGAGGACGTGGAATCCGAACGCACGGTGATCATCAGCGAGCGGCAGGGAGCGGAAAACAACCCCGGCTTCCTCCTCGGCGAGGCGCTGACGGCGACCGCCTACCACGTCCACCCTTACCGCTACGAGACCATCGGCCATCTTTGCGACCTGCAGGCGATGGGGCGCGACGACCTCTACACCCATTACCGCCGCTACTACATCCCCAACAACGCCATCATCGCCGCGGCGGGCGACTTCAACGCCGGTGAGATGCTGCGCATCATCGAACGCTACTTCGCGCCCATTCCCGCCGGAGAGGACCCGCCCGCCGTCCACGCCGTCGAACCGGCCCAGCGCGGCGAAAGGCGCGTTACCGTCGAGGGCGAAGGCGGCACCGATCTCCTCTCGATGGCCTATCACATCCCTCCGGCCACCGACGAGGCCATCTACCCGCTGACGATCCTCGCCGCCGTCCTCGCGGGCGACTCCGCGACACTCGTCGGTGGCGGCCTCACCAATCACACCAGTCGGCTCTACCGCGCCCTGGTCGAAAGCGAACTGGCCGTCGATGTCAGCGCCCAGATCATCCCGATGATCGATCCCGGCCTCTTCCACCTGCACGCCACGCTCCACAACGGCCACCACCCCGACGAGATCGAGCCACTCATCCTCGAGGCAATCGAGGCCATCGCCACAGAAGGCATCGACGAGCGGGAATTGGAGAGGGCCAAACGTCAGGCCAGCGCCCTCTTCGCCTACTCCAGCGAGAGCATCACCAATCAGGCTTTCTGGCTCGGCTTCAGCGAAATCTTCGCCGACTACACCTGGTTCATCCACTACCTGCAGCGCCTGAAGGCGGTGAAGGCGGAGGAGGTGCAGGCGGTCGCCCGCCGCTACTTCGAGCGGCGCAACCGCACGGTTGGCCTGTATCTGGCAGGAGGTGGACGATGATGAAAGCCAGCGCCCTGCCGGGCCCCCACGATACCCTGCGCGTCGAACTGGGCAACGGCATCACCGTCCTCGCGCGCGAGAACTTCGCCAGTCCCTCGGTCGTCGTGCGCGGCTACTACCTCGCCGGAGCGGAGGACGAACCGGCGGAGAAGGCCGGACTGGCCGTGCTCACCGCCGACACGATGGAACGCGGGACGACGAGCCGTTCGTTCGAGGCCCTCTACGAGGCCGTGGAATGGATGGGGGCGGCCTTCGCCGTCGAAGCGAAGGCACACAGCACCAGCTTCGGCGGCAAGGCCCTGCGCGACGACCTTCCCGCCCTCCTGGAGATCATCGCCGATGTCATTCGCCACCCCGCCTTCGATGCCGACGAGTTCCGCCGCGCCAAGGGCGAACACCTCACCGATCTGGAGGAGCGGGCCTTCAACCCTCGCGAGATGAGCGCCATTGCCCTGGATGAACTGCTCTACCCCGAGGAGCACCTCTACCACCGCAGCATCGACGGCACGGCAGAGACGATACAGGCCATCCGGCGGGAGGACGTGGCCGACTTCCACGCCCGCTACACCGCGCCCGCCGGATGGCCTGTATCG
>JALXBP010000065.1 GCA_026991395.1 Anaerolineae bacterium
GTACCTCGACGATCGTCCCCAAGGCTTCCCCCTCCTCCGTGAAGACCTCCATCCCTTCCAGTTGATGGAGGTAATACTCTCCCTCCTCCAGCGGAACGGCATCTTCCAGGGCGACGTAGAGATACTCACCGCGCAGTGCCTCGGCGGCGTTGCGGTCATCGCAGCCTTCGAGGCTGAGGAGCATCGCGCCCTTGTGAAAACGCAGCCCCCGCACGGCGCGGGGGTGATAGGTCTCGCCGACGTAGAGCCGTTCCAGTTCGGCTATCCGCTCCGGGTAGTCGGTGAGAATCTCTGCGCGCACCTCGCCGCGGATGCCGTGCGGACGCAGAACGCGCCCGACAGCCAAATAACGAGGCTCCCGCCGCCCCTGCGGCACCTGAGAGCCTCGTTCGTTCGAAACAGATTGACGGGAAGCGTCGATCACACGATCTCCAGGGTAACCTTCTTCCCCTGCTTCGCCCCGAGGACGCGGGCGAGCGAGCGCATCGCATTGATCGTCCGACCTTCGCGTCCGATCATCCGACCCATATCCTCCGGGGCAACACGCAGTTCCAGCATCAGAGAGGTCGCCCCCTCGATTTCGGAGACCTGCACATCCTCCGGCTTGTCGGCCAACGACTTGGCGATGTATTCGACCAGATCCTTCACAGCGGACATCGCAATCCTCCTTAATGGTGTGACGAAGAAACGATTGATAGACGAGCAGAGCCAAAAGGCTCTGTTACTCCGCTGACGATACGGGTGCTTCCTCCGCGGCTTCTTCGGCAACCTCTTCGGCAGCCGCTTCCACCTCCTCGACGGCGGGCTGAGCGGCGACGGGATTGGTCTGAGGCGCTTGCTCGACCTGCTGCGCTTGGGCCTCGGCCACGAGCGCCTCCATCGGCTCACCGGCCTTCAGGCGGGCGAAGCGATCGAGCGTGCCGATCTTCTTGAGAAGGCGAGCGGTGGACTCGGAAGGCTGCGCTCCCACGCTCAGCCAGTACAGGACACGTTCTTCCTTGACCGTGATCGTCTCCGGCTGGGTGCGCGGGTTGTAGAAACCGACTACCTCGACGAACTTGCCGTCGCGGGGAGCCGTGGATTCGGCCACGACGATGCGGTAGCTGGGCTGCTTCTTGCGGCCCACACGACGAAGTCTGATTCTGAGCATACTCCTCCTTTTTGCCGTTACATATCGTATTCGTGATTTCGTCAACGCCTTGCGGCGATGCCATCATCAGAAAAAGTTGGCCAGGGAAAGCCCCCGCCCCTTCTTGCGCCGCAACTGCTTGAAGAGCCGATGCATCTGCCGATATTCCTTCAGCAGTTGATTGACCTCCGTTACCGTTGTCCCGCTCCCGCGGGCGATGCGACGCTTGCGGCTGCCGTTGATGATCTTCGGCTTGCGACGCTCCTCCGGCGTCATCGAAAGGATGATCGCCTCCTTGCGCTTCATCACCCGCTCCATCTCGCGCTCATCGAGCTGTGCGCCCTTGAGCATTCGGTTGCCGCCCGGCAGCATACCCAGCAGATCGACGGGCGATCCCATCTTGCGAAGCTGGCGGAACTGCTTGAGGAGGTCCTCCAAATCGAACTCCCCCTTGCGCAGCCTGGCTTCCATCCGCGCCGCTTCGCGCTGATCGTAGGTGCGCTCGGCCTTCTCGATCAGCGTCAGGACGTCGCCCATTCCCAGGATGCGGGAGGCCAACCGGTCGGGATGGAAAAGCTCCAAAGCGTCGAGCTTTTCCCCCGTCCCCAGGAACTTGATGGGGACGCCGGTAACCTCGCGCATGCTGATGGCCGCTCCACCGCGGGCGTCGCCATCGACCTTGGTGAGGATGAGGCCGGTCAGCCCGACGCGCTCGTGGAAGCCCTGGGCGATGTTGACCGCCTCCTGGCCGGTCATCGCGTCGGCGACGAGGAGCACCTCACGCGGCTGCACGGCCTCGCGAATGGCCTCCAGTTCGGCCATCATCGCCTCATCGATCTGCAGCCGCCCCGCCGTATCGAGGATGACGACGTCGGCCCCGCGGCGGTTGGCCTCCTCCACGCCGTGGCGGGCAATGGCCACCGGCTCCGCGCCGCGCTCCGCGTAGACGGGCAGCCCCAACTGCTCGCCCAGCCGCTCCAACTGATCGATGGCTGCGGGGCGGTAGGTGTCGGCGGCGACCATCAGCGGGAAATGCCCCTGCTCGCGCAGGTAACGGGCCAGCTTGGCGACCGTCGTCGTCTTCCCCGACCCCTGCAGCCCGACGAGCATCAGGACGTGCGGCGGCTTGCCGCTCAGATCGAGCCGTCCGGGTTCGCCCAGCGTGCGCACCAACTCCGCGTGGACGATCTTGACCACCTGCTGGGCGGGGTTGAGGGCGCGGGCGATCTCCTCGCCGACCGCCTTCTCCTTGACGCGGGCGGTGAACGTCTTGACGACCTTGTAGTTGACGTCGGCTTCTAAAAGTGCCAGTCGAATCTCGCGGAGGACGGCCTTGACATCCTCTTCGCGCAGTACCCCGCGCTGACTCAGACGGTTGAAGAGACCTTGCAGTTTGTCGCTCAGCGAGTCGAACATAGCCAATCCATTCTCAAAATCGCCTTTCATTTTAACGGGGATTGTCCGCACGTCAAGGTAGCGCAGGAAGAAAAAACCCCGGCCTTTCACCGGGGCTAATGGTGCCGAAGGTGGGAGTCGAACCCACATGGGCGTAAAGCCCACTGCGCCCTGAACGCAGCGCGTCTGCCTATTCCGCCACTTCGGCCTGACGAGGCAAATTGTACCGCACGGGGTCATTTTGTCAAGCTGCGCCCGGGCCCCGGGCAGCGGGAAGATTGCCCTCGGTGCACACTCGTGCTATACTGAGTTACCGGTCCCCCTCACAAACGCGGAGAGCGCTATGTCGATTTAGGCCAGGAAAACGGGCACACGCTTTCCCATCGAGCGATGCCATCGCAAGACGCTCCCCTCCCTGCGCGATATGCGCATTCACGCCCGGAGGTACAAATGGACGATCCAATTTCCGCTCAAGCCCTCTATCGGCATATCCAGGCCCTCGCCGAGACGATAGGGCCACGCCCCACCGGACATCCGCAAGAGGAGGAGGCTCGGCGCTACATTCGCCAAACGCTGGCGGCCACCGGCATCACCGACATCGAACGCATGCCGTTGAGGGCATGGGACACGTGGGGATACACGCTGACCGCCCCGGCGATCCTGACGCTCCTGGGCAACGGGCTGAACGTCCTGGGCGGCGCGGGGAGGCTCGCCGGAGCTATGAGCGCCCTCATCGCCGCCTGGCATCTCCACCGCGCGACAGCCGGCAGGAAGCAGCCGCTCTCCTTCCTGTTTCCGCGGCGGCCAACGGCCAACCTCATCGTGAGATTGCCGCCACGCGGACCGGTGCGGCAGCGCGTCGTGCTGGTCGGCCACACCGACACGAACAAGCACCGCTTTACCTTCGCGCCCGGCATGAAGCACCTCCTGCGGGCGACCACGACGGCAGCCGAGTTGCTGCTGCTCCTCAACGGGCTCCTGCAGGCCGCACGGGCCGCAGGAGCGGAAGGCCCGCTCCGCTCCCTGCACCGCGCCACGGTTGCCGGCACGGCGCTCACGCTGCCGTACTTGCTCAATGACGAGCGCGGGGGCTACATCCCCGGCGCTGCCGACAACGCCTCTGCCGTAGCCTGTCTGCTGGGCCTGGGAGCCTGGCTGCATCGCTTCCCTCTGGCACAGACGGAGGTCTGGCTGCTCTTCACGGCGGCGGAGGAGGTGGGCTGTCTGGGCATGCACGCCTTCCTCGATCGCTACGGGGCGCAGATGCGCGATGCCTGGTTCATCGATTTCGAAATGGTGAGCACACCGCACATCGTCTACGTAACCCGCCACAGCAGCCTTTCCTACTTCGGCGCGTACCGCCCCGATCCGGCATCACTCGCCTGGGCCGAACGGACGGCCCGTCATCATCCCGAACTGGGCGTGCAGGGACGCGGGGTCGTCATCGTGGAGGAGGTGGGGACATTGCGCGGACGCGGCTTCCGGGGTCTCTGCCTCGCAGGCGTGGACGAGAAGGGATGGCTGGCAAACTGGCATCGGCTCGAAGACGATCTCGCCCATCTCGATCCTGCGGGCACCGAGCGTGCCGCCCGTTTCGCACTGGCTATGCTCAAGCTGATGGATGGGGAGACCCCGTAGCCACATCGCTGCGGGCACGTTATCCGCTCCTCCTTGCCATTCCTCGGCACGGCGTATAATGGAGTATCATTGGTGAATCCCGCACGAGGGAGGTTGCAATCTATGCCACAGCAGAGAGAGAAACAGAGCGGCAAACCCTTCCTGCCGCCGGTACCGAGGTCGGTGAAGGACACGGGGCTCAACCTGGGCTTCCTGAGCGACCTGGCGTTGAAAATCCTCTATTTCGAAAGCTACCTGGCCGGACGGGAGCTGGCCGAACGGATGGCTTTGCCTTTTGCCGGTGTCGTCGATCAGGTGCTGGAGTTCCTCAAACGCGAGCGCCTCTGTGAGGTGCGCGGCGCGGGCGGGATCACCGGTTTTTCGGAATCGACCTACGAGTACGTGCTCACCGCCCGCGGGCGGGAGATGGCCCGCGATGCCCTGGAGCGCAGCCAATATGCCGGCCCCGCCCCGGTACCCCTGGAGCGCTACAACGAATCCGTCGTCGAACAAGGGTTGAAGGACATCACCGTCCACCCCCGCCACCTGCGGCAGGCGCTGGCCCACCTCGTCCTCAGCGACCGCACCTTCGACCAGATCGGCCCGGCGGTCAATTCCGGACGGTCCATCTTCCTCTTCGGCAATCCCGGTAACGGCAAGACCTCCATCGCCGAGGCCATCGGCTCGCTGCTGATGGAGGGCGACATCTACATCCCCTACGCCGTCGAAGTCGAGGGACAGGTCATCAAGGTCTTCGACAACGTGAATCACCTGCGCGTGGAGGAGAGCAAGCCGCGGCGCGGCGTCGATCCCCGCTGGGTCCTCATCCACCGTCCCTTCATCGTCGTCGGCGGCGAACTAACGCTGGCCGGACTCGACCTCGTGTACGATACGAACAACAAGTACTACGAAGCCCCCTTCCAGATGAAGGCCAACGGCGGCATCTTCCTCATCGACGACTTCGGGCGGCAGCAGGTACGCCCCCGCGACCTGCTCAACCGCTGGATCGTCCCGCTGGAAAAGCGCATCGACTTCCTCACGCTGCACACGGGCAAGAAGATCGAGATCCCCTTCGAGGTGCTGATCGTCTTCTCGACCAACCTCGCGCCCAAGGACCTGGTGGACGAGGCTTTCCTGCGCCGCATCCGCCACAAGATCGAGGTGAAGGACCCCGACTGGGACAGCTTCCGCGAGATCTTCCGCCGCGTCTGCAAGGCCAAGGGCGTCCCTTGGGACGATCGGGCGCTGGCCTATCTCATCCAGGAGCACTACATCAAGGCGCGGCGATCACCCCGCGCGAGCCACGCCCGCGACCTGATCGATCAGATCATCGACATCGCCCGCTACCTCAACGTCCCGCCCACGCTGAGCAAGGAACTGATCGACCGCGCGGCGGAGTCCTACTTCGTGGAACTCTGATGGCCGCCTTCCCCGAAAGCTGGTGGCGCGATCGCCCGCTGGTCTTTGGTCACAGGGGAGCAAGCCACGCCGCCCCGCAGAACACCTTGGCCGCTTTCCGTGCCGCCGTCGAGGCCGGAGCCGACGGCGTCGAACTGGATGTGTACCTCAGCGCCGACGGAATTCCCGTCGTCATCCACGACGAGGATGTGAGCAGCACGACCGACGGCAGCGGTTACATCACCCAGATGCCGCTGGCGCAGATCAAGGCGCTGGATGCGGGCAGCACCTTCAGCCCCGCCTTCGCCGGGGAGCCGATCCCCACGCTGGAAGAGGTGCTCGCCGAGGTGGGGCACAAGCTCCTGATAGACATCGAGTTGAAGTACTCGCCGCATCAGCAGGGGCTGGAGGCGGCCGTCGCTTCCCTCGTTGCGCGAATGGGCCTGCAGGAGCGGCTGTGGTTCTCCTCCTTCCATCCCCACACGCTCTACGCCATCCGGCAACTGGCCCCGGCGATTCCCTGCGGCCTGCTCTACGACCCGATGAGCTTCGGGACGCGCCTCCTGGGTATCGTGACGCCGCACGAAGCCATCCATCCCCAAGCCGCCCTGGTGAGGGGCAGCCTCGTGCGCCGCGCCCATCGCCACCATCGGCGGGTGGTGGTCTGGACGGTGGACGATGCGCCGACCGCCCGCCGCATGGCCCGGCGGCAGGTTGATGTCGTGATCACCAACGAACCGGCCCGCCTGCTCGCCGCCCTGACGGACGAGGAGGAGGGGGGATGAAGTGGCTCATCTGCTCCGACACGCACGATAATCTCGCGCACGTGGAGGCTATGCTCGATGCGGAGCGCGACGCCGATCTCCTGCTCCACTGCGGCGACATCGTCTCGCCCTTCACGCTGAACTACCTGGCCGAGCGCTTTTCCAAGCCCATCCACCTCGTCTGGGGGAACAACGACGGCGACCGCTGGCGGCTGGCGCAGATCGCCCAAAGGTGGCCGCAGATCACCCTGCACGGCGAATTCGCCGAATTGACGATCGGCAACCGCCATATCGCGCTGGTACACGACCAGGCTGTCGGGAAAAAGCTCTTCGAAAGCGGGCAGTACGACCTGGTCTGCGGCGGGCACAATCACCACGCCGCGATCGAGCGCCGCGGCGTGCGGCTCTTCGTCAATCCGGGCACGCTCTACGGCACCTTGTGGCCGGCAACCTACGCCGTCCTCGATAGCGAGCGATGGCGTGCTACGGTGCGGGAACTTCCCATCGCCGGTAGCGGGCCTGCGTAGCCAGGGCGGCATCGTCCATCCGCCCCTCGGCCCAGGCGACGAGGTCGGCCCCGTCGAAGACCGCCTCGCAGACGACCGTCGGCCCCTTGCTCAGGGCGGTCAGGTGGAGCGTAACCAGCGGCGGCAGCGGGCAGCCCTCCTGCACCACGTCCCGTATGGCGTCGAGCGCCACCCACAACTGCTGCGGCGTGCCCTCCGGCGGCTCGGCGGCGGCGTAGTAAAGCTCCATCCGCACGAGCAGGCGATCCCGTTCCCAGACGAGGGCGGCGGAGAAGGTCTGCGGCAGCCTGGTCAGCAGCGCCGCCTCACAGCGTGGCGGCGGGGGCGGGAGTTCGACCGGCGGCCTCCGCATCGAATGCCATACGACCCAGCCCAGCCCCCCGATGACCAGGAGATCGGCGACGGCAAGGAGGAGAAGCAGCCGCTTCTGCCAGCGGAGCATCCTACGGCTCCCACTCGTAGATCACGGCGAGCCGTTCCCCCTGCTCCGTGCGCAGGTCAACCGTCCTGCCGCCGGGGTAGAGGGCCTTCACACGCTCGACCTCCTCGGCCCGCTGGGGGACGAAGATGAAGCGGGCGGGCGGCGTTACCCCTTCCGGTACCTCGTCAGGCTCGATATCCACCCCCGCCTGGTCGGGGGCGAGATAGCGGAAAGTCCCCAGCCCGTTCCAGTAGAGGTAAGGCGCGCCGAAGAAGTAGACCGTACTGCCGGGCATCGGATGCTGCTGCAGATAACGGCAGATCTCCGTCGCCTGGTAGGCCGTCGGATTGCCGTAGACGCGGGTCGGCGTGTAGCGGACGAAGTAGAAAGCCACGTTGCTCACCGCAAAGACGGTCATCAGCAGGACGAGCAGCCCGTCGCGGAGCCGAGGGCCGTAGCGGCGCACCGCCTCCCCCAAAGCCATCGCCCCCCATCCCACGAGCAGCGCCACCGCGGGGATGAGGAGAATGCCCCGCTGGCTGGAAGGCGGATCAACGGTGATGCCCCATGCCACCACCAGGGTGGAGAAGAACCACAGCGCCGTCAGCCCGCGGGCAGGCCAGCGCCAGCGGCTGAGGACGCAGGCGATCCCCACGAGGAGCAACAGGCCGCCGAGCGGATCGAGCAGGGGACGACCGGGGCGGTACCAGAAGGTGGTATCGGGCGTCAGGTGAAAGGCGGTCAGCGCACGCCAGAACTGGCCGACGAGCAGGGTGACCACCGGCTTGCCGGTCAGCGCACGGGTCTGCTCGACCCAGCCGTTGGTGAAGATGATGACCTGCCGCGAGCGGGAGGACAGCGTCTCCGGATGGGCGACGTACCAGCCTAACATCGGCAGGGCCGCCACGAGCCACCCCGCGGCCCACAGACGCAGCCCGGCGCGATAACGGCGCAGGAAGTGCGGCTCGACCACCGTCCGCCAGAAGAGGAAGAGGGCGACCATCACGGTGATCCAGCGTGCGCCCCAGTACACGTACCAGCCGAGACCGGCGGCCAGCCCGCTCCATCCCCATCCCGGATGTCCGCCCTCTCGTTGCGCCAATGCCGTCCACAGCGCCCAGAAGGCCAGCGGCGCGAGGAGCGCATCGAAGATGTTATTCATCGGCACGCGGCTGAAGTGGACGGGATAGGCCCACGTGGCCATCACGGCCCCCGCCAGCCAGCCGAGGCGGCGTCCGCCGAGCCGCCTGCCGAGGAAGAAGGTCGCCCCGACGGCCAGCGTCCCTGCCAGTGCGGAAAGGCTGCGCACGCCGAAGACCGTCCAGCCGAAAAGGCGGGCCGCTACCGTGTAGATGAGGGCGCTCATCGTCGGCAGCGCCAGCCAGAAGGTCGCGAAGGGATTGCCCAACGGCTTCTGCAGCATCGAGCGCCCGTAATCGACGACGATCCCCTCATCGCCGCCGAAGTTGGCCGGAATCGTCCCCAGGTGCCAGAAGCGCAGGAAGGCCGCCGCTCCCAGCAGCAAGGCGAAAGCGGCCCACTCCCGACGCGACAGGGCAAGCGCGGGGTCGGCCTCTCCCTCGCCCGCCCCGATCAGCGTCCCGGCGAAGAGCATCAGCCCCGCCAGCCACAGCAGCAGCGGCCCGGTAAAGTCGGCCTCCGGTGCCTGTCGCTGCGCCGTCAGCGCGGCGGCCAGCGCCAACAGCAGGGCAGCGAAGCGCAAGCCCCCTCGCGGCGTCCATCGCCGCGGGCGGATACGGGCAGGACGGGGACGGCGAAAGTGGAGGAAAAGCCCCGCCATCCCCAACGCGAGCAGCAATCCTCCATCCCACAGGTGATGGTGGAGCGTCCACAAAGTCTCGCCGAACGCGAGCAGAACGAGGGAGAGGAGCAGGGTCATCCTACGTCGGGCAGCAGAGCGAGGCGATCTCCCGCGCGGTGGCCCGAGCGTTCAATCGCAACAGTCCCAGCGAGCTTTTCCCCTGGATGGCGATGGCGAGCAGTGATTGCGGCGCTACGCCGATGGCGTAGAGCATATAGTCGCCGCCGGAGATGCTCTGCTCGAAGCCGGTTTGCTCGCGTCCGAGCGCCCGCGCTACCTCCGCCGAGGTGCGCCGCCCCTGGAGCGCCGCATCCGCTACGGCCTGGACCGTCGCGGCGGGAAGTGAGCCGACCCACAGCGCGATCTCGTCCCCGAAGGTGAGAAGGACGGCGTTCGCGCTGACCTCGCGGGCCAGGTCGTCCAGCAGGCGGCGGATAGCCCCCTCGTTGGACTCCAGCCTCCCCCGCTCCAGCGGCACGTCGGAGGGCGGGGAGGCCGTATCGGCAGAGGGCGGAGCGCTCTCCCGAACGGGCGGCTCCTCCTGAGGGGCCGGCTCCGGCTCGGCGGCGAGGGGGGCCTGCATCGCCGCCTCGATCATCGCGGGCAGGTCGGGGAGGAAGAAGGGCTTGGGCAAGACGCCCTGGATGGCGAGCTTTGCCTCCGCCTCGGGCGGCAGCGTCTGCCCCATCAGCGGGATGAGCATCAGCCGCAGGTCGGATTGGGCACGGCGCAGGTCGCGGGCCAGAGGGAGCGGGGCATCCAGCCCCATATCGATGATGGCCAGATCGAAGCGCTGACGGCGGGCCGCGGCCCGTGCCGCTTCCTCATCACCGGCCTGGACGACTTCGTACCCTTGCCGTTGCAGTTCCTCGCCCAGCAGCGTGGCAAAGGCTTCATTGGGATCGACGACAAGCACGTGAGCCATAGACGCCTCCTTTGGAGCTTCGAAGAAGCATCCTCTCCTCCCTGTTCGGGGATTTTAACGAAAATGACACCGAGAGCAAATGCTTTTCCTCCACGACACCGTTAGAATGAGAGCATCCCCCGCCGGAGCGGGGTCAAAGAGGGAGCCGCGTTCCTCAAGGAACGTCGTTATGCTCCGAAGAGAGGACACCGGTATGCGAAGAAAGAGACTCGTCATCAGCACGGCGATCGTCGTCGTGCTCCTCCTGTCGCCGATGATGACCCTGCCCTCACGCACGCAATCCCCCGCCCCCCTGCCTTCCGTTACCGAGGCCGACGGACGGCTGGGGACCTGCTATTCCTTCTACGACACAACGCGCATTCAGCAAGCCTACGATGCCGGTTCCCGCTGGGATCGCTTCGATTTCCGCTGGAATGCCATCGCCGAGTACGGCTACGGCCCGCACGATCAGCTCCTCGATCGTTACGCCTCGATGAACTGGCCGCTGGATGTCGTCGGCATCCTCGGCGCAGCGCCCGACGATCGCGCAAGCTGCTCGAATGCGCCGATGTCCGAGGCCGCGCTGTTGCGAAGGCTCGACGACTATCCCGTGCGCATCACCGCGGCCTGGTGGAACGCCTGTCCGCCGGTCAACCTCGACCTGCCGTGGTATGACGCGAACAACGGCTGGGGACAGTTCGTCTATCAGACGGTGCTTCACTTCAAGGGACGGGTCAGGGTCTGGGAGGTGTGGAACGAGCCCGATCTGCCGCTCTTCTGGCAGGGCACGGCGGCACAGTATGCCCGCCTGCTGAAGGTGGCCTACCAGGCCATCAAGGCCGCCGATCCCCAGGCGACGGTGCTCTTCGGCGGCCTGGCCTATTGGTACAATCCGCAGTTCTACAAGGATGTGCTCGACATCATCGCCGCCGATCCGGAAAGCGAGGCTTACAACGGCTACTTCGATGTTATGTCGCTCCATCTCTACTCCAACGCCGAAACGCCCTACGATGTCTCGCGCACGGTGATGGCCGAGGTCGCCGCGCGGGTCGGCCCGCATCCGCTGTGGCTGACGGAGGCAGGCGTCCCCGTCTGGGATGATGGCGGTAGTGTGCCGAACTACTCGGCGACGATGGAGGAAGCCGCATCCTACACCATCGAAGCCTACGCCGGTGCCCGCGCTGCCGGTGTGGACAAGTTCTTCTTCTTCCGCCTGCACGACGATGGCTGGAGCGAACACTACGGCCTGACGCGCGACGACTACTCCATCCGCCCCGCTTACGTCGCCTATCAGGTGGCCGCCCGCTATCTGCGCGGCGAGAACCAGATCACCGGGCCCTTCGGCACCTCACTGCACCGCATCACCTTCTGGGGGACACCCAACGGGCGCGTCGATCTGCTCTGGAATCGCACCGACACGCCGATGACATACTCGATGCCCGCCGTGCTCCCCCAGGCTACGCTCGTCGATCGGCACGGTCTCACCCAGACGGTCGAGGCCGAAAACGGCTACTTCCACCTCGACCTGCTCCCGCGGACGAACGATCTCATCGGCGGGCCGCCGCTCTTGCTCATCCAGAAGGATACCGTCCCCCCACAGACGACCGCTTTCGAGGCAACTCTGACGGTGGACGGCGTGCGGCTCCGGTGGGCCGTCGCAGACGATGCCTCCGGCTACTGGTACGAGGATATCGAGCAAGCCTCCGCGCCGGACGGGCCGTGGCACACGGTGGCAAGCTGGAGCCAGACGGCGGGCAAGGACGAGATCATCATTGCGCCACCCTCTTCGACGGAGCAGTGGTACTTCCGCGCCCGGGCACGGGATCGCACGGGCAACTACGAACCGTGGCCGGATTCGGCGACGGCCAGCCTGCTCATCATCCCTTGGCGGCACGTTGCGCTCGCCGTAACGGTAACAACGCAAGCGGGCGATCCGCTGACGGCCTCGCTTCGCTGGCTCGACAGCGCGGGGGTGGTGCTGACCGAGACGACGGGAAGTTCGTGGGAAGTTTCGCAGACCGTCGCCGTGCCCCAAGATTTCAGCCTCATCGTCCGTGCCGAGGGGTACGTAACACGCCGCTTCGATTTCGCGCCGGAAGCCACCGCCGAGCCGATCACCTACACCTTCGAGGCGGTGATGCCCGCCGTCGCGGGCCGAGTTTTCCTCCCGCTGGCAATCCGCCCGGGGCCGTAGACCCTCCCGCTGCCGACAGGGAAGAGGCCGCGCCCCTGCGACACCCCTCGACACTTCACGTAGGCACCTTTTCCTGCTATACTGAAGATGCCGAAACGGAAGGGCTGACTTCCGACAAAGGGGGGAAGCAAAGCATGGCGCAACGGAGGGTAACTGCCGTCATCCTGCTCATCATCGTGCTGCTCGGCCTGTCGAGCGCAGTTGTCCGGCCCGTTGTCGCCGGTCGGAAAGTACGGGTAGGCATATGGGAAGCGCCCCCCTACCTCTTCCACAACGACGAAGGAGAGGTCATCGGTCTCTTTGCCGACATCCTCCACCGGGCTGCCGATGAGGCCGGCTGGGAGCTGATCTTCCGCTCCTGCGACCCGACGGCGTGTGTGGGTATGTTGCGCAGTGGCGCGATCGATCTCCTCGTCGGCGACGCAGCGGCGAGCGGCAGCTTGCGCCACAGCGACGAGTTCCTCTTCGACGATTGGGCGCAGCTCTACGCTGCCGAGGCCCTGCGCCTCGATTCCATCCTCGACTTGGAAGGACGGATCATCGCCGTGAAACGGGGAGACGAAGCAACGGCTACCTTCTTGACCACCCTCGAACTGAGCGGCGTTGAGGTTACCCGCCTCGACGTCTTCACCGACGACGCGCTTCTCGGGGCCATCGACAGCGGTATCGCAGATATCGGCCTTTCCTCGCGGCTCTATGGCGCACGCAATCTCGCTCGCTACCCCCAAGTGCAGGCTACGGACATACGCTGCTGCCCTCACCGCTTCTACTTTATGGCCGATGTCGCACGGAACGCCGATCTGCTCGCCTCCCTCGATGCCTACCTGCGGCTGGCCAAGGAAGATGAGCATTCCGCCTACTACGCTTCCCGGCTCCAATGGCTGGAGATTCCACCGAACGGAGCCATGTCCCCCGATGCCTGGTACCTGCTCTTCATCGCGCTGGCCGTCATTGCCATCGTTGCCCTGCTCTTCCTCCTGCTGCTGCGTGCTCAGGTGCGGCAGCGCACGGCGGCGCTGGAAAAGGAGATTGCCCGTCATCGGGAGACGGAGCGGGCACTGCGCCAATCCCGCCTGGCCCTCCAACGGCGGGCCAAGGGGCTGACGCTGCTCAGCGAATTGGCCGATGCGCTCCACAGTTCACTGGACTTCCGCGAGGTTACGGAGCGGGCGGTGCTCCTCATCGTCAACCAGACGGACTTTTCCGCCGGAGCTATCCTCGCGCTGCGGCAGGAGTCACGCAACTTTACCCTCGTCTCCTACGTCGGCTTCTCACCGGTGGTCATCCGGATTGGGCGCGAGGTACCGTTGGCGGAACAGCTCGAAGACGGCTCCTTGGATCAGGAGACGATCATCACCCCCGATCTGAGCCAGACCGATCTCATCCCCCCCCAGCTCCGCAACGCGCTGCTCGAGGACGGGCTTCGTGCCTGCATCATCGTCCCGCTCGTCTACCGAAAGGACGTCCTGGGGGTACTCAGCCTCTTCGCCAAGGAACCCCATCATCTCACCCAAGAGGAGCGGAGCACCCTCTTGGCCGTCGGACACACTATCGCCTTGGCGATGGCCAACGCACGTTACGTAGAACGCATCGAAGCCGAGGTTGCCGTCCGCCGCCAGGCGGAGGCGGCGTTGGTCGAGGAGCGGGCGCTGCTGGCCCGCCGCGTCGTGGAGCGCACGTCGGACCTGCGGGCGGCCAATCTCGAACTGGCCCAGGCGATCAAGGCCAAAGACGAATTCCTGGCCAATATGAGCCACGAATTCCGCACACCGCTCAATGCCATTCTCGGCATCAGCGGGGCCCTGGAGGAGGAGGCTTACGGCCCGCTGACGACCGAACAACGGCGGGCACTGCAAAGCATCATCGACAGTGCCAACCATCTGCTTT
Source organism: Anaerolineae bacterium (assembly GCA_026991395.1). Classification (GTDB taxonomy): domain Bacteria; phylum Chloroflexota; class Anaerolineae; order B4-G1; family SLSP01; genus JALXBP01. The sequence continues at coordinate 14,059 of JALXBP010000065.1, forward strand.
CGCTCATCAACGATATCCTCGATCTTTCCAAGATGGGCGCGGGCAAATTCTCGCTGGACATCGGGCCGGTGGAGGTCAAGGCTCTCTGCGAGTCGAGCCTGCAGATGGTGCGACAGATCGCCCAAGCGAAGAACGTCTCGCTCCATTTCGACTACGATGCCCGCGTGCGCCTGATCCAGGCCGACGGGCGGCGGATGCGGCAGGTTCTCGTCAACCTGCTGGACAATGCGGTCAAATTCACCACGCCGGGTGGATCGGTGGGGCTGGAGGTACGCGGCGAACCGGAGGCGCAGATCGTCCATTTCACCATCTGGGATACAGGCATCGGCATCGAGCGGACAACGATGCAGCGCCTGTTCCATCCTTTCGAGCAGGGCGAAAAGGGTCTGATGCGGGAGTACGGCGGCACGGGCTTGGGGCTGGCCTTGGTCCATCGGATGGTCGAACTGCACGGTGGCAGCATCGAGGTGGAAAGCCGCCTCGGCAAAGGCAGCCGCTTCACCGTCACACTGGCGTGGCAGGAGGAGCTGGGGCCGACGGGGATGGAATACAATCTGGAGACCACGCCACCCCTTCAACTCCCCTTCCGGCGCTTGCTCTACCTGACGGGGCGCGGCCACGAGAACAAAACGACCGCCAATCTGCGCAACGCGGTGGAGGGCTGGGGGATGGCCCTCATCGTCCACTCGCTGCTGGATGATGCTGCGGCGCTGGACAAACGCCTCACCCCCCCTCCCGATCTCCTCTTCATCGATCTGGAGACCAGCCCCGTCGAGGAGATGTGGCGCTTTCTGAACGAAGTCCTGCTGCCCAAGCTCGACGGCCATCTCCCGCCTCTCGTCGTCATCTCGGCGGCGGATGAAGCTATGACGACCTTCCCTCTGCCGACAGACGGCTGGCTGGTCAAACCGGTCTCCGGCTCACAGGTACTGCAAACCTTCCTCCGCATCCTGCTTTCCCGCACCGTTTTCCAGGAGGCCGGCGCTTACGAACGCCCCCCGCAGGGCATCAAGGTACTGGTTGTCGAAAGCGGCGAAACGCTGCTGACGATGCTGCAGGACTACTTCCACTTTCGCGGCTATCTGGTCTACAGCGCCTCGGAGGGAGAGGCGGCCTTGCATCTGGCGCGGGAGATCCTTCCCGATGTCATCATCATCAACCTGCAATTGCAGGGGATGAGCAGCCTGGAGATCGTCCGCCGCATCCGCTCGCATCCACCGCTACGGGCGATCCCTGTCATCGCTCTGACCTCGCTTTCCATCCAGGGAGACCGCGAACGCGCTCTGGAGGCGGGTGTTACGGCTTACCTGCTGCGTCCCGTAGGCTTCCGACACCTGGAAGAGATGATGATGCACCTTCTGCAGAAGAACAACGAGGAGTTGGGCGATGGGTGAAGAGCATACGATCCTCATCGTGGACGATGAACCGCTGGGGCGGGAGACCCTGCGCGCCTTGCTGCAACACGAAGGCCATCGCCTCATCTTTGCCGGCAACGGTTATGAAGCGCTGGAGTTGGCCCAAACCTGGCGGCCCGATCTCATCCTGCTCGACGTGATGATGCCCGAAATGGACGGCTTCGAGGTCTGCCGACGCATTCGGAGGACGCCGGAACTGGCCGAGGTCCCCATCGTGATGATCACGGCACTCGGCGACCGCGCCTCACGCATCAGGGGACTGAGCGTTGGCGCAGATGACTTCGTCACCAAGCCCTTCGATCGCACGGAGTTACGCGCCCGCATCCGTACCATCCTGCGGTTGAACCGCTACCGCCGCCTGCTGGCCATCCGCTCCCGTTTCGAGTGGGTGGTGGAAAATGCCGAGTCGGCCTACCTGATGCTGGATCGCCAGGGGAACATCCTCTATGCCAACGAACAGGCCAGGCGCTACATCACCGGTGCGCCCGACATCCCGATGAAGGGCAAGCCCCTCTTTCCCCTCGTGCGCGAACATTACCGCTGCGAGCCGTTGATGGGATGGGACGAATGCTTCCTCCTCCCGACGGCGACGGATACGAGCCGTGCCCGCTACCTGGTGCGGGCAGCGACACAGACGGCCCCGGAATTCTGGCTCCAGGTAGATGTGGCAACGATGGAGGAGGTGGGTGACGAAACGATCCTCGTCCGTCTCCGGGACATCACCGAAACCATCCGTCTGCGCAAGGAGGTGTGGCGCTTCGATGCGCTGGTCCGGCATAAGCTGCGCACGCCCTTGGGCATTCTCATCGGCTCCTTAGAGGTCTTCCGCCGCGACCAGGAGATTCTCGCCTGCGAGGACGTGGAGATGCTCGTGGACATGATCTACAGCGGGGCGAAGCGCCTGCGCGACGCCATCGAGGCCATCTTCGCTTTCGAAAACGCCTCCCAGATGGGGCTGAATGCCACCCTCCACTGCCACCTGCACACGATGCCGGAGCTGATCCGCCGCATCGAGAAGGAACTGGAACTCCGGCCCGTTACCCTCCACTTCCCCCCGCAAGAGATCGTCGAGCAGACACCGCCGTTACTCCTCTCGCCGGAGGCTATGGAGCTCATCCTCTGGGAGTTGATGGAGAACGCGAAGAAGTTCCACCCACGCCACCAGCCCGCGATCACCATCGAGGTAACCGTCCTGCCCAAGCAGAGCGTCCGCGTCAAAGTCAGCGATGACGGCCTGACGCTGGCACCGGACCAACTGCGCCGCATTTGGCTGCCCTATTACCAGGCCGAGCGTTACTTCACAGGCCAGGTGCCGGGGATGGGGCTGGGACTACCGACGATCGCTTCATTGCTATGGGGCGTGGGAGGAAGCGTTGACGCCTACAACCGCTCGCCCGCCCCCGGCCTGGTCGTCGAGTTCGAAGTTCCCCTGATGGCTACTCCCTCTCAGCCGGGAAAAGACGAGGGGGGCAGTTTGACAGATGGGGGAGAGCCGGTAAGATAGAGCCGTTGCAATACTGTTGAGACGGAGGTCAAGATGGCGGTCAGGAATCGTACCGATCAGAAGAGGCACAAGAGCCGTCGTCGCCCCCGTGTGCTGATCTTCACAACGCCGACCTGCCCGCACTGTCGGGCGGCCAAGCGTTACCTCCAGCAACGGGGCATCCCCTTCACCGAGGTGGATGTTTCCCGCGACCGACGGGCAGCGATGGATATGGTCAGGCGCAGCGGCCAGCAGGGCGTTCCCGTGCTGGACATCGACGGGCGTATCGTCGTCGGTTTCAACCGCGCCAAAATCGACCGATTGCTCAATCTGCGCCGCTGAGCGCACGATCGCGACACAAGGGGCCGGAGGGGGGAGCCGCCTTCCGGCCCTTTTTACACAAAGGGTCTCGTCGGCAACGGAAGAAAGGGGCGGCACAGTGGCCAACGCTCATTCGCTCGAAGCAAAAGGGGAAATGGATTTCATCTCCCGCCAACGACGCGAACACCTGCTTGCCCTGCAAAAGGGGACGGCTATCGGTACGGCGGCGATCCTGCTCATCCTCGGCATCGCATACCGCACCGCGCCTCAGGTGATGATCGAGTTGCTCTCGCCGCTCCTCCTGCTCATCGGCGGCTCGCTCGCCTCCCACTACCTGCTTCGAGAGCGCGGGAACTACCTCCTGGCCTCTCGCCTCTACATCCTCACCTCCCTCGTTACCATGGCCTTGATGATGCTCGTCGCCCGACTGCAGGAACCGGCGCTGCGCAACATCGCGCCCTTCAGCCTGGTGCTCATCGCGCCGGTTACCGCACTCTTCCTCTCATCGGAGGAGACCTACATCTACGTTGCCGCCGGGCTTTTGTGGGTGTTCCTCTTCGCCTTCAAGTGGGGAGGCAATATGTACGACTTCGCGGCAGCCCTCCTCACAATGGCCTCGACGGCCGTCGCGATCTTCTCGGCGGGCAACCTCTATCAGATGGCGGACTGGGCGATGCAAAGCTATCGCCGTTCCGAAGAAAGGGCCGATGAGCTGTGGCAGAGCTAGGAATCCCTGCGCAAGGCACTGGCCAAGCAGGACTGGCTCAACGAGCAACTCCGCATCAGCAACCTCTCGCTGGAGCAGGCACGCGAGGCCGCGGAGGAGGCCAACCGCCTCAAGACCCAGTTCGTCGCCAATATGAGCCACGAACTGCGCACGCCGCTGAACTCCATCATCAACTTCACACGCATCGTGATGGGCGGCTATGCGGGGCCGATCACGGAGGAGCAGATCACCTATCTCGACTATGTGCGCTACGCGGGCGAACACCTCCTCGGCCTGATCAACGACATCCTCGACCTGGCCAAGATCGAGGCCGGCAAACTGGAGGTTCACGTCGCTCCGCTCGACCTTCACCCTCTCCTTGACGGGGTGATGTCCACCACGGTGGGGCTGACGCGGGACAAAGCCCTCGAACTGAGAAAGCTCGTCCCGCACGACCTCCCCCTCGTCCTCGCCGACGAGAAGCGCGTGCGGCAAGTCCTCCTCAACCTGCTGAGCAATGCCGCAAAGTTCACCGACGCGGGCAGCATCACCCTCCGCGCCGAAGTGGACGGCGATTTCGTCCGTCTCTCGGTAGCCGATACGGGCATCGGCATCGCACCCGAACACTTTGACCGCGTCTTCGAGGAATTCCGACAGGTCGATGAGCGCGTCGCCCGTCGTATCGGGGGAACGGGGCTGGGCATGCCGATCAGCAAGAAACTCGTCGAGATGCAGGGCGGGGAGATGTGGTTCGAAAGTGAACTCGGTAGCGGCTCCACCTTCTACTTCACGCTGCCGATCTATCACGATGCGGATGGGGGCGTCCATAACGAAGGAGGCATAACATCGTGAGCACGCCGATAGAAGAAGCCGTTGTCGTTGTCGTCGAGGACGATCCACTCAACGCCATTCTCATCCGCAAGCTCCTGCAGATCGCCGGAGTAGGCCAATCACTCATCTGCGAATCCGGCGAGGAGCTGCGCGAGGCACTGACAGCACTTCCGCGTGTCGATCTCATCCTCCTGGACCTGCGCATGCCGGACGAGGACGGCTACACCGTTTTGCGCACCCTGCGGGCGATGCCGGAGAGAGCGGAGACGAAGATCGTCGCAGCAACGGCCAATGTGATGCCCGACGACATCCTCCACGCTGAAGAGGCCGGATTCGACGGTTTTATGGGCAAACCGTTCGACTTCGACCGCTTCCGCTCCCAGATCATCCGCATTCTCCAGGGGGAGCGTGTGTGGGAGCCACGATAGGAGCGCACGATGGGAAAACTCGAAGGTCCGATTCTCGTCCTGGATGATAACGAAGGCAACCGTCTGCTCTTGGACGTAGCGCTGACGACGGCAGGATTTACCGTTCACGCGGCCCGCAGCGGCGAAGAAGCCTTGGCCCTGGCGCAAAAGGTTCCCTTCACAGCCGCGCTCATCGACGTCAACCTCCCCAAGGCCGACGGGATAGAGATCGCCCGTCGGCTCCGCCAGCTCAACGAGGCGCTCATCCTCATCATCGTGACCGTGGACGATGACGACGAGACCATCGAACGCGCCCGGCAGGCTGGAGGCGACGTTTTCATGCCCAAACCCTTCGACCTCGACCGTCTGCTCGACTTTATGCACTCCCTCGATCCGGAGCAGGTACGTCAACGAGACGATCTCATCATCGTCGAGAGCCTGCCCGGCCAACAATTTCGCCGTTGATCACGAGGAGAGGGATAGCCCATCCTCACCGGAGACGAACATATACCCCACGCCCCGCACGTTGACGATGTAGGAAGGGCTTTCCGGATTCGGCTCCAGCTTGCTGCGCAGTCGGCGGATATGGACCCGAATGATGGAACGCGCGCCCCACGCATCCGCTTCGTAGCCCTGTGCACAGCGCACCAGTTCCTGAGGAGTACAGACCTCATCCACGCGCTGCATCAGACAGCGGAGCAGGTGGAATTCCGTCGGTGTGAGGTTGAGCGGCTTCCCCGCACGCATCGCCAAATGGCGCGCCCGGTCGATGATCACATCGCGTACACGGATCACCCGGTCGGTGCTGGAGGGCTGGGCCGGCGGCGGAGGAGGGGTCTCGCCATCCACCAACTCCCGAACCGTCTGTTGCAACTGGTGCATCAGCGTCTGCCGATGACGCTCCTTTTCCAATTCCGAAAGGCCGCGCCGCACCGCCTCCAGGATCTGCTCGACAGGACAAGGCTTCAGCAGATAATCGTAAGCCCCCTTGCGCAGGGCGGAGATCGCCGTTTCCAGTGTGGCATAGCCGGTGATGAGGATAACTACCGTCGTCGGCGAATGCCGGTGGAGATTTTCCAGCACCTCGATGCCGTCGATGCCGGGAAGGCGCAGGTCGAGAATGGCCACATCGAAAGGCGGCCCCTTCATCGCCAGCGAGAGCGCCTCCTCTCCCGAGGCCGCCAGGGTAACCTCGAACCCCTCCAGGCGCAGCAGGTCCCCCAAGGTGATCCGTTCGGCTGCTTCGTCATCGACGACCAAAACTCGCGCCCCTTTCATACACCCTCCTCCTTTTCCTCGCCCTCCGCGCTCTCCCCGCCCGTAGTCATTGCGGGCAGATGGACGATGAAGGTCGCCCCACCGTCCTCCGGACTTTCCACCTCGATAACGCCACCATGCCGCTTGACGATGCCGTAGCTGATGGCCAGTCCCAGGCCGGTCCCCGTCGGCTTGGTGGTGAAGAACGGCTCGAAAAGCTGGCCGCGAATCTCCGCCGGAATTCCCGGCCCGCTGTCGCGGAAAGCGACGATGACCTCCCGGTGAAGATGGTGGTAGGCTGTCGCAACCCAGAGTGTGCCCCCGCGCTCCGCACCGCGCGTCCGCCCCACCTTCTCTTCTGTCCCGTCGATCGCTTCGATGGCATTAATGATAATGTTGAGGAAGACTTGTGTCAACTGATTCGTCGATCCCTTGACCGCCGGCAGGTTCTCTGCCAGGCGCACGATGACGTGGATATTCGCCTGTTGCAGCCGCTTGTTGGCAATGGCGAGAGCATTGGCGACCGCTTCGTTGACATCGACACGCCCGGTCAGGCTGGAAGCGGGGCGGTAGAAGTCGAGCATGCGGCGGACAATGAGCACCAGCCGCTGGACCTCTTGCTCCACCAGTTGCAGGTAGCGGTCGCGTCCCCCGGCATCCATATTCGGATGCCGGGCCAGATGCAGGCTGTTCTGGACAGCCTGCAGCGGGTTATTCAACTCGTGTGCGATCGAGGCCGCCAGACGCCCGACGGCGGCCATCTTCTCCGCCTGGACGAGCTGGCTCTGCGAACGCTCCAGCTCGTCGGCAAAGGCTTCCAGCTCACCGTAAAGCCGGGCATTCTCCACCGCCACCGAAAGCGTCGAAGCCATATGCTGCAACAGAGGGATGTGCTCGCGCCCCAACTCACCCGCCTCGCCGACGACGACCAACAGGCCGATGGTCTGGTCGTGCATGACCAGCGGCACGTACAGCCTGTCGATGGCGGGCAGACGGAGAATCGCTCCCCAGAAAGGGTCCGTCACCGCCGTGAGGAAGAGCGGTCGCCGTCCCTCGATGACCTCCGCGATCGTCTGCTCGTCCAGGGGAAGCTGCCGTCCCTCCAGCCAGGTCTCGACAGGCGAGCGCGCCGTGCGGATGCTCCACGTGCTGCTCTCCTCATCGTTCAGGACGATGGCCGTCGCCCGGGCATGGACGAGCCGTTCGAGGCCACGAAGCGCCAAGGTCAGCACCTCGTCCAGATCGAGCGTGGAGGAGATCATCCGATTGATCTCGTTCAGCGCCGCCAGCTCCTGATTGCGCCGTCGGAGCATCTGTTCCGACTTGCGGATGCGCAGCACGACATTGAGCCGTGCCACCAACTCCTGAGGATCGAAAGGCTTCGTAACGTAGTCATCCGCCCCCATACGCAGCCCGCGGGCCTTCTGGCGGGCCTCGCCCACCCCGGTTACGAGGATCACCGGTATCTGGCTCAGCTTCTCGTCGGCCTTGAGCTGTTCGAGGACGCGGAAGCCGTCCATATCGGGCATCACGACGTCCAGCAGCACCGCATCCACGTCCCGTCCCTCGGCAATCTCCCGCCGAATGACCTCCAGCCCCTCATTGCCGCTGTGCGTGACCAGCGTCTCGCAGGGGATGAAGGAGAGCACCTCCCGCACCAGATCGATCATCTCCAGATCGTCGTCGATGATCAGCACCCGCGCACGATTATCGTTCATCGCACCTCCGCGCCTCTTGCAGCACCTCATCCACCACAGCCTGCAGGCGTTCGAAGTTGCCCTCCCGCATCTCCAGGACGCCGATGTGCGGCGGCTCGGTGATCCCCCCGAAGACCCGCCGCCATTTGGCGTGCGTGCCGGTGAGAGGCACGTAGAAAGTCGTGGAGGCGGGGAAAGGATGCTGGGTGTGTACCTGAACGGGGTGGTCGTAATGCAATTCGAGCAATCGGCCCTCCGCCCGCAGCCGATCCAAAGAGGCTTGCGAAAGACCCGCGCTTCCCTCGTAGGCCCCCCAGTGCGCCACGCCCTGATTGAAAGCCTCCACAATGCGCGCGAAGGTCGCATCCTCCGCCTCGATGCAGTAGCGCACACCCTTGTCGTAGATAACGATCATCGTCGGCACTTCATCGAAGGAGCGTTCGAACCAGAGCAAGTCCTCGTTGGTCAGAGAGCCGACCAGCCACACCGTGACCACGACGCTCACGACCATGACCCAAAATGCCGCCCAGGGGCTGGCACGCCGCACTTTGCCGTCCATTGTCATCCTTTCTGCTCGATGCGCTTTGCTTCACGACAATGGTACAACACGACCGGAGAGTGGCAACCCCAGGCCCCCGGCTCGGGGGAGGGCAGAACCCCACCGGCGACAAGCGAGACGGGCCAACGAAGAGGAGGGGGAGAGGGACAAGCCCAGAAGACAAGGCCCCACCGTGCCGTGTGCCGATGGTTTCGACCCTGCTTTCGCAGGTGGGGTCGTGCCTGTAACTCAGCCTTGCCCGAAGGCTACCGCATCGTTACACGGACTGCGGACCCCATTTGACTGGGTGTTGGCTCGAAACCCGATACCGGCATCACGCACACAGTAGGGCGTGCCGATATCCTACCACGAAACAGGCGAATCGCAACCTTTTCCGCCTCGAGAAATCCCCCCATCACTTGGCGGAACGCCAAATCGGACTATACTGCCCCCGCCCTAACCGGAAACCAACCCAACATATGCTGCATGCAAGGAGGCACGACATGGCATCGGTCGAAAAGAGCATCATCATCAACAAACCGGCGGAAGAGGTCTGGGCTTTCCTCAGCGACACCTCGCATTGGGAAAGCTGGTTCAGCGGCCTGGGCGGCATCCGGGTAACCTCCGGGGACGGCGGCGTTGGCACCACCGTCGAGGCCAACATCAGCCTCGCTAACATCCCGCTGCCCACCAAGCTCCAGGTCGTCGAAGCCGTCCCTGGCAGCCACTGGAAGGCAGCGTTCAGCAGCCCCGGAGCGCAGGGCACGATGTCCTGGCTCTACCGGCCGATGGGCGAGCGCACCGAGATCACCTTCAAGATCGACGCCGACTTGAAGGGCGCGGCCAAGTTGGCCGGCGGGATGATTACCAAGAACTTCGACGACATCGCCGAAAAAACCCTCCAGAAGATCAAGGCCCACCTGGAGAACTGATGCCCGCCGTCAGGGGGCAGGTGCCCGACGGCGATCGGGCACGACGGCACGGGCCGAAAGGCCGCCCGCGCATCCCGTGGGCGGCGGCGGGCCTTCTCGGCCTCGTCGCCTTCCTCTACGCCTACGCCCTCGAACTCCCCTTCTTCTGGGACGATGCCCCTATCCTGACCTGGATTATGACGCACGGATGGCGGGCGATCCTGTTTTCCACGGAGAACGGCTACTACCGCCCGCTCCCCTTCGCGATCTACAAGACGGGATGGCTCGTTCCGCCGCCCTCCCTCCGTGCCGCAGCGCTCCACCTGGTCGCCCCCCTCCTCCTCTGGCTCTCCGCCCTCCTGCTGCGGCGGATCGCAGGCGGTCGGCAGGGAACACTCGCCGCGATCTTCCTCGTAACCTACCCCCTCCTCAACGAGGCGGTGGTCTGGGTTACCGCGCTTCCCCATCCGCTGGTCATCTTCCTGACGCTGCTCGCGCTCGATACCTTCCTGCGCCGGGAGCAAGGGGGCAAAAGTGGCAGGCTCGGCCTGCTGGCACTGGGCCTGGCCCCGCTCGCCCACGAGTCGGGAGCCGTCAGCGTCTTCATCGTCGCGGGCTTCGTGCTCATCCGCAACCGCGGCAGCACGGCGACGCGGCGCTGGCTCCTCCTCGCCCTCCTGTTCGACCTGCTCATCGTCCTGGGGCGCGGCCTGATCAACGGCGCGCAAACGGCAACCGCCCTGCACGGCCTTTCCCAGCTCGAGGAGAACGGCTTCTACTTCCTCCAGGTGCTCCTCTATCCGCTGGGGCCGCTGCTCGGCCACGGCGTGCAGCAGTGGGGATGGCACGACTTCACCGCGCTCGGCATCGCCGCCCTCCTCGTCGGGCTGTGGGCCGTGGCCGTCCGCCGCGGCAAGGAGCGGGCGCTCCTCGCCGCCCTCTGGTGGTGGGGCGTGGCGGCGACGCCCTTCATCCTCGCGCTGGACTACCGGGCGCTCTTCGTCGGCGCTCGGCTCTCCGCCTTCGCCGCCGTGGGTGCCGCCCTCTTCTGGGCCGCGCTGATCGAGGCGACGGCAACCGCGCTGCCGCGGCAGGCCGCCACCACGCTTCGCGTCGGGCTGACGGCGCTCATCCTCCTGCCCGCCATCGCCTACCACGTCCACGTCGCCAGGCTCTACCGCCTGCTGGACAGGCTCTACGACGAGGTCATCGCGATCGAGCGGGCCGCCCCCAACCGCCCGGCGACCTTCGTCAACCTCCCCGCCGCACTCACGTGGACGCAGCGCACCTTCCCGCTGGTCACGGATAACGCCGTCTTCGTCCCCCCCGACTACACCGACCTGCGGCTCTTCCTCCTCGTCAACGTCGGCCTGCGCGACGTGGATACGCTCACCTGCCCCGACCTCTGCCGCGAGACGGAGCCTTTCTGGCTCACGCAGGGGGCGCAGATCGACCGTATGGCGATGCGCGAACGGCTCTTCGGACGCGAAACCTTCCTCGGCTACTACGAGGAACGCGACGGGCACTTCCACGTGCGCCCCGTGGGGAGCGTCGCCGCCGGGCACTGCGGATCGGAAGGGCCGCGCGGCACGGTGCGCTTCGCCGACGGTACGCGGCTGGTGGACTATCGCCTGCAGCCGCTCGCGGAAGGCGCGTACCGGCTCCGGCTCTGCTGGGAAACCGACGGCCCAAGCAAAGCGACCGTCTTCGTCCACGTGATGACGCCCGACGGCGCAACGATGCTCGCCCAAGCCGACGGCGACCCGCTCGGCGGCTTGCTGCCGCTGCAGAGCCTGCGGCGCGGCGACCGCATCATCGATCTGCGCACCGTCCGCCTGCCCGACACCTACCACGGCGACTTCATCGTCCGCATCGGCCTCTACACGGGCGACCGACGCCTCCGCGCCACCCTCGGCGACGAGCGCCCGCCGGACGATGCCCCCATCCTGCTGGAGGGGACGGTCAACTGAGTTTCGAGGTTCGCCGACGGCTAAGGGGCCGCCCCACCGAGCCGTACCACTTCATCCATCGCCGCAAGGGGGAGCGGACGATGGCTGATCCAGATGAGACTCTTGCCCTCCGCCGCCCTGAGCACGTCGCGCACCAGCGCCTGCTCCGTCAGCGCATCGAGGTTCGCCGTCGGCTCGTCTAAGATGAGGATCGGCGCATCGCGCAGCAGCGCCCGCGCTAACGCCAGCCGCTGACGTTCGCCCCCGCTCAGGTGCGCCCCGTCTTCGCCGATCCAGGTGTCGTAGCCCTGGGGAAGCTGCATCACGAAATCGTGCAGATGGGCCAGACGCGAGGCCGCCACCATCCCCGCCTCCCCCGCTCCGGGCGCGGCCAGGAGGAGATTTTCGCGCACCGTTCCGGCGAAGAGGAAAGGCCGCTGCTCGACGACGGCAAAGAGGGTGCGCAGATCATCGGAGCGGTAGTCGCGCAGCGAACGCCCGTTCAAGGTGATCTCCCCCGCCTGCCACTCCCAGAAGCGCAGCAGGAGGCGGACCACCGTCGTCTTCCCCGCCCCGCTCGGCCCGACGATGGCGATATGCTTGCCGAAGGGCAGGTCGAGCGAGAAGCCGTCGAGCACCCAGGGGGCGGATTCGGCGTAGCGGAAGCGCACCCGCTGGAAGCGGATGTGCGGAGACCGCGGCAGGGGCAGCGGACGGGACGGCTCCCGCACCGCAGGGGGTTGATCGGCGATGGCGAAGAGCCGCCGCGCAGCAGCGACATTTTCCTCCAGGTAGGCCGCCGCCGTCGGCAGTGGCTGCACCGCCTCGAAGCCGCTGAGCGCCGCCATCACCAGCGCGACCCAGCCCACACCGCCCAGCGAGCCGCTGCGGACGAGCGGCACGCCCAGCGCCAGCACCGCGATCATCCCGCCACCGGCCACAAGCCGCAGCAGGCCCAGTTGCGCCCCCTCCACCGAGGCCATCCGTCCCTGCAGGCGGATGAGCGAGGCGCTCAGCCGATCGATCTGCCCTTCCAGTACCTCCACGCCGCCCACGGCCAGCAGATCGGCCAGTCCCTGCACCGCATCGACGAGGACGGCCCGCAGTTCACCCCGCAGGCGCACCATCGCCGGGCCGATGCGCCGCGCCCGCCATCGCGCCCAGAGTGGCACGCCGATGCCCGCCACGAGGAAGGCCGCCAGCCAGGCCGCCCCCAGCGCCGGGCGTCCCCAGCCGATGAACAGCGTCATCGCCGCCGCCACGACCGCGGCCACCCACGGAGGGGCCAGCACGCGGACGAAGAAATTCTCCAGCGCGTGAATGTCGTCCAGGATACGGGCCAGCAGGTCGCCGCTGCGGTCGAACTGGAGCCGGGCAGGGGCCAGCGGTTCGAGCGCGGCGTAGAACCAGCGGCGCAGCCGCGCGAGGATGCGGAAGGTCGTATCGTGGCTGATGAGCCGCTCGGCGTAGCGAAAGGCACCGCGGGCGATGCCGAAGAAACGCACGCCGACGATGCTCAGTTGCAGCGCCCCCAGCGGAGGATGCAGTGCCGCGCGGGCGATGAGGTAAGCGCCCGTCGTCATCAGGCCGACGCCGCTGAGGACGGTCGCCGTCCCCACCGCGACGGCCAGCACCACCCGCCGCCAGAAGGGGCGGACGAAGCCCAGCAGCCGCACGAGGACGCCCGCCGCTGCGGCAGGCTTCGCCGACGCCGCCTCTTCGCCTGCAGCGATGGAGACGGGCGTGGCCGCCCGCTCCCCGGTCGGCGAAGGCCGCGCAAGCACCGTGCCAGAGCGCACCAGATCGCGGTACAGCCCCTCCTGCGCCATCAGCGCCTCGTGGCGGCCCTCCTGAACGATGCGCCCTTCCGCCATCACGAGGATGCGGTCGGCCTGCCGCACCGTTTCCAGGCGATGGGCGATGATGATCACCGAACGCCCCTCGACCAGCCGCGCCAGCGCCGCCTGCACCCGCGCTTCCGTCGCCGCATCCAGGTTCGCCGTCGGCTCGTCGAGGATGAGGATCGGCGCATCCTTGAGGAAGGCCCGCGCCAGGGCCAGCCGCTGGGCCTGGCCGCCGCTGAGCGTCATCCCGTGCTCACCGACCGGCGTTTCGTACCCCTGCGGCAGCCCCTCGATGAAGCTCTCCAGATCGGCCAGCCGAACCGCCTCGCGGAGTTCCGCTTCCGACGCCTGCGGGCGGGCCAGGCGCAGATTGGAGGCAATCGTCCCGTGGAAGAGGTAGGGGCGCTGCGGCACCCACGCCACCAGCCGACGCCACGCCTGCGGCGCGTATCGGCTCAGCGGCACGCCGTCCACGAGGATGCGCCCCGTCTGCGGCTCGATGAAGCGCAGGAGCAACGCCGTCAACGTCGTCTTGCCCGCACCGCTCGGCCCGACGAGGGCCACGCGCTCACCGGGGTGCAGCGCAAACGTTATCCCGTCCACGGCAGGGCCTTCGCCTTCGGGGTAGGTGAAGCTCACCGCCTCGAAGCGAAGCTCCGGAGGGCGCTCCAAAGGCGGCGGCTCCCCGTCGGGCAGGGAGGGCGGCTCCCCCAAGATGCGGAAGAGGGTCTCCGCCGCCGCCGTCCCGCCCATCCCCGCGTGGAAGCGTGCGCCGAGCAGCCGCAAGGGGCGGTAGAACTCGGGGGCGAGGAGGAGGACGAAGAAAGCCTCGCGGAAGGTGAGCATCCCGGCCAGCAGGCGCAACCCGATCCCCACGGAGACTACCGCGGTGCTCAAGGTGGCGACCCATTCCATCACCAGAGCGGAGAGGAAGGCCACACGCAGCACGCGCACCGTCGAGCGGCGGAAAGCCTCGCTCACCTCGGCTACCCGCTCGATCTGCGCCGCCGCCTGTCCGAAGAGCTTCAGCGTCGTCAGTCCCTGGAGCGCATCGAGGAGAAAGGCGCTCATCCGACTGAGCGCCCGCCACTGCTTGCGCGTCAGCGCGTCGGCCCAGTCGCCGATGAGGACCATGAAGACGGGGATGATGGGCGCGGTAAGGACGAGGATCAGGCCGCTGATCCAGTCTCGCGGGAAGACGACGAGGACGACGAGCAGCGGCACGATACCGGCGACGAAGAGCTGGGGCAAGTAACGGCGGAAATAGCTTTCCACCTCCTCGACGCCCTGGGTGAGCGCCTGCACCAACTCGCCGGCCTGCTCACCGGCCGTAAAGGCGGGGCCGCGCGCGGCGATGCGGGCGTAGAGCAGGCGGCGCAGGGCGGCTTTGACCTGGGCGGCCACGTGGAAGGCGAGCCGCTCCTCGGCCCATATCGCCACCGCCTCCGCCACGAGGAGGAGGAAGAGGGCCGCCAGCCGGGGACGCACCGCCGTCAGCGAAGCCCCCTGCAAGAAGACGGCGTCGAGCACGGCGCTGAGCAGAGCGGCTTCGCCCACGATCAGCAGACCGATGCCCGCGCCCAGGGCGACGGTGGAGACGAAGGCCACCAGCGGGCCGCGGCGCAGCCAGGCGAGCAGGCGTCGATCGAGGTTCATAGCGCAAAGGAAGGGAGGGGACGTTGCCGCCCCCTCCCTCTCCCGTCAGTAGGTCGGTTGGCTCTTCTTGCCGAGCCGTTCCTTGAAAATCCAGTAAGTCCACCCCTGATAGACGAGGACGATGGGGACGAGAATGGCGGCGACGATGGTCATCGTCTTCAGCGTGTACTGGCTGGCGGAGGCGGTGTAGATCGTCAGGCTGTAGGCGGGGTCGAGGCTGGAGACCAGCACGCGCGGGAAGAGGCCCAGGAAGAGCGCTACCGTCGTCAGCGCGATGCCCACGGCGGTGCTGATGAAGGCCTTGCCCATCGCACCCTTGCCGATGTAGCTCTTGCTCAGCGCAATGGCGATGAGCGCGAGGACGGCGACGACGACGGCTGCGACCTTGTTCGGCGCATCGCCAAGGACGAAGATGGTGGCGATGGCGAAGAGCGCGAAAGCCCCAACGGCGAAGGGCCAGACCTTCTGCGCCATCGCCGCCGCGCGTTTCTCCAGATCGCCCGCCAGCTTCAGGCTGAGGAAGAGCGCCCCGTGCAGCGTGAAGACGGCGACGAAGGTTATGCCGCCCAGGAGTGCGTAGGGGTTGAGCAGGTTGAAGAAGCCGCCGACGTAGGTCATCGACCCGTCGATGGGGACACCGCGCAAGACGTTGGCCATCGCCACACCCCACAGCAAGGCCGGCAACAGGCTCCCCCAGAAGACGGCCTTGTCCCAGAGCGCACGCCACTTCGGGTCCTCGACCTGGTTGCGGAACTCGAAGGCAATGCCGCGGGCGATCAGCGCCAGGAGGAGCAGCACCAGCGCCACGTAGAAGCCGCTGAAGAGCGTCGCATACCAGTGGGGGAAGGCGGCGAACATCGCGCCACCCGCGGTAATCATCCACACCTCGTTGCCGTCCCAGAAAGGCCCAATGGCGCTGATGATCAGCCGCCGCTCCTCATCATCCTTGCCCAAGAAGGGCATGAGGATGCCCACGCCGTAGTCGAAGCCTTCCAGGAAGAAAAAGCCGGTGAAAAGCACCGCAATGAGAATGAACCAGAGCGTATTCAGGTCCATCGCACACCTCCTCTTAGTACCCGGCGCCCGCCGCTTCGGGCTGAGCCTGCTCCAGATGACGCAGGACCAAGTAGATACCAACACCGGTGATCAATACGTAGACCAGGGTCAGCGCCACCAGCGAGAAGAGCACCTCCCCTGCGGAGACCGCCGCCGTTGGCGAGACGGCATCCTCCACCTTCTGGAGCGTGAAGACGATCCACGGCTGACGCCCGACCTCCGTCATGATCCAGCCGGTCGTCGAGGCGATGAAGGGAAGGGAGATGCCCCACACCAGCGCCTTCAAGAACCCCTTCTTCTCGGCCACGATGCCTTTCTTGTGCAGGAAGAGGGCATAGATCGCAAAGGCCAGCATCAGCAAACCGGCGAGGACCATCAGGTGGAAGACGTAGAAGAGCAAGTTGACAGGCGGGACGTAGTTATCCGGCCCGTACTTCTCCGTGTATTCGGCCTGGAGATCGCGCATTCCCCTCACTTCCCCTTCCATACGGTCGTAGACGAGGAAGCTCAGCAGCTTGGGGACGCGAATCTCGACGCTGTTGCGCATATGCTTCTGGTCGGCGATCGCGAAGAGCGTGTAGGCGGCGGGGTCTTCCGTCTCCCAGTGGGCCTCGGCGGCGGCCAGCTTCATCGGCTGGACGAAGGCGATATGCTGCGCCTGCGAATGGCCGAAGAGGATCACCAGCACAACGCCGATCAGCCCCCAGAGGGCACCGGCCTTGAAGGAACGCAGCACCCACGCCTCCTGCTTGCCGCGCAGGATGAGGACGGCGCTCAACCCCAGGACGACGAAACCCGCCGTGGTGATGCCCGCCGTGAGGACGTGGGGGAACTGCACCCAGACGTTGGGATTCTTCACCAGCGCGGCGAAGCTTTCCATCTCCGCGCGGCCGTTCCGCAGGACGTAGCCGACCGGCTCCTGCATGAAGGAGTTGGCGATGAGGATCCACAGCGCCGAGAGGTTGGAGCCGATCGCGACCAGCCACATCACCGCCGCGTGCAGCTTGGGCGAAAGGCGATCCCAGCCGAAGACCCAGATGCCGATGAAGGTGGATTCCAGGTAGAAGGCCAGCAGTGCCTCGATCGCCAGCGGCGCACCGAAGATGTCCCCCATAAAGCGGGAGTATTCCGACCAGTTCATCCCGAACTGGAACTCCTGCACGATACCGGAGACGACGCCCAGGGCGAAGTTGATCAGGAAAACCTTGCCCCAGAACTTGACCATCTTCTTGTAAACCTCGTCGCCCGTGCGGACGTAGAAGGTTTCCAGGATGGCCAGGAGGATCGTCATCCCCAGCGTGAGGGGGACGAAGAAAAAGTGAATGATGGTGAGAATGGCAAATTGCCATCGGGCCAGAGCCAAAGCATCCATAATCACAAACCTCCTTTTGATGAACTGAAGGGATCAAGGGAAAGAACCGGCTCTTTCTTCACGCTCCCCTTGCGAAGGGAGCGCGAATTCCAAGGCTGCATCACCGCCCCTTTGCCGAGTCGTCCTGCGGCTCTCCGCGGCGAGTTGTGCGAGCGTCGCGGCCTCGAGGGTCGAAGTCAGCACCGCCTGGAGCGCCGCCCAGTGGCGACGCACGGGACAGCCTCCGCTCAACGGGCAGGTGTGGGGATGGGCGATACAATCGGAGATGAGGATCGGTCCCTCGATGGCCTCCAGGATGTGGCGCAGGGTGATCGCCTCCGCCGGGCGGGCCAACTCCAGCCCGCCGCCGGGGCCGCGTTTCGTGCGCAGCAGCCCCGCCTTGATGAGTGCCGCCGGTAGCTGTTTGGCAAACTGGGGAGGGATGTGCATCCGCTCGCGCACTTCCTGCAGCGTGAGACGGCGCTCTTCCAGCGCCAGCGCCAGCAGAATCCGTGTCGCGTAATCAACCCGGCGGCTGATACGGAACATCTCCACCTCGACGGCGAAGGGATTAGTTACTAAAATTGTAACCAATTTTTCGGAAAAATCAAGGGGGATTCGCCGGTTGCGGGCGATTTCGAGGAGTGTCGCCGGGCGCTACACCTCGGCGAAGGGACGCGGCCCGCCCATCACCTCACGGTCGATCGGGCCGTAGTGCTTCGCGCCATCCCGGCTCCATTTGACCAGGCTCAGCGTGCCATGGCGAATCTCCATCGCCGTAACGCTGTAGGGATGCACGCCGCTGCCCGAATTGTAGTAGGGGATATCACCCTTGGGAGGGAAGAGAGGATGATGTGTATGCCCGCTCACCATCGCCTGACGGCGCAGGCGCACCCAGCGGGCCAGACGCTCCTCCAAAATGACGCGCCGATGATGATTCTGCGCCGGGCTGGTCGGATCGCTGAGGCCGTATCGCTGCAAGGGCCGCCACAGGAAACGGAGGAAGAAGCGCGAGAAGGGGTAGACCCAGAAGAGATCGCCCTGATTGCCGTGCGTGACGAAGAGCGCGTGGCCGCTGGGACGGTGTACCAGCAACAGGCCGGCGTAAACGCTCAACCCCTTCAGCAAAGGCGTGGGGTGCCCGACGTGGTCCACATCGGTGTACCAGAGATAACGCCGCACCATCGCCGGCCACCGCCACAACTCATCGTGATTGCCGTAGAGCTTGAAGAGCCGCCCTCGATGATGGAAATCGCGGAAGAGGCGGTAGAAAGGGAAGTGGGTCGCGATGATGCGGCGCGGATCGCGATTCTCCCACAACTCCTCCATATCGCCCGCGAGGATGAGCGTAAACCCCTCCCGAAAATAGTACTCCAGCGCGCGGAGCGCCGTTGCCGCATTGTGCAGGAAATCATCGGCGTGGTCGCCAACGCCCATATGGAAATCGCTGACGATGGCAAAGGCAGCCTCATCGTCGAAGAGGAGACGCGGCGCACCGACCAGGGCGGCATCCAGACGCTCGACGACACCCGTCATAGCTTCCTATGGCGCGTCGGGGACGAAGGCCAGCAGCGTCTGCGGATAGGTATCCGTGACCAGGACGAAACCCTCGCCAGGGAGACGGACCGCTCCCTCCCAGTTGCGGGCCTTCCCGTCCTCCGCCGTGACCAGCGCCAGCGTCGGGGCGGGACAACGCTCGATGCGCTCATCCGCCGCCCGCAGCGGCACCAGGCGCTCGATCGGCCTATCGCTCGGCCCGGCGGGCTTGAGCTTCTCCGCATCGCCGGGCCAGAGGTAATCGATGACCCAGAAACACCCTTCGTCGTCGATCGCCGTCGCGTCGGTTACCCGATAGTCGAGCGGGAGCATCGGCCAGGGGTCGAGGGCGGCCAGCGTCGGCACCGCGAAGCGCTGCGCCAGCGGCGCGGGATTGATGGCCGGTCCGTTGGCCTCGTCGAAGACGAACAGCGTCCCCTCCACCAGGACGAGGGCCTCCTCGCTCATATTCTCCAGGTTCACCTGAGGGAGCACCGTCGCTAACGAATCCGCATCCAGGACGATGCCCTCCTCCTCCCAGTGCCCCCGCACGAGATAGCCGAGCATCGTCTCGCCCTTGTGCGCCTCGATCGTCAGGTAGAGATCGTCGCCGTCGAAGGCAATCGCCTCGAAACCCTCGAAGCCGCGCAGCGTGTGCAAGCCACCATCATCGAAGGGGACGGGGTCGGGGTCGGGCAAAGCGGCACCCGTCGCCGCGAAGGCTTCCACCGCCTCCCGCGGCAGTGTGAAGAGCCGATCGCCGAACCGGGTCGGGTACTGCGGCAGGAGGACGAGATCGTCGCCGTGCCACGCCAGCCCGGAAAGCTCGGCCTCACGGCGGTCGAGCGGCGCGGCCAGCGTCGTGATCCGCGGCTCGACCGTCACGACCTCGGCCGTCGGCACGGGGGTAGGGGAGACGGCCATCGTCGGCGTGGCCGTCGGCGGCGAGGCCGTCGGCGCAGCGATCGCAGGCGGCGGCGGGGGCGTCATCCCCCGCACACAGCCCGCGAGGAGTATCCCCAGCGCCGCGACCAGGAGCAGGAAACCCTTCCGCGCGGCCATCTCACGCCTCACCATCGATGAGCGCGACCTCATCCCCCACCCGGACCCGACCACCACGCACAACGCGCAAGAAAATCCCCACTTTGGGCAGGATGGAGTGCCCCTTGAAGTTGTACGTGTGGGACGCGCTCGGCGGCTTGCCCAATTGGACGACCTCCAGCACCGTCTCGCCCACCCGCAGCCGATCCCCAAGCTGCAGTGAGGCCGTGTCCAGCCCGCTGACGGTCAGATTCTCGGCAAAGGCACCGGGAGCGGCTCCGAGGTCATACGCCTCGTTCACCTCGTCCACGTATCGAATGTCGAGCAGGCTGATCTCGCGCTCGCCCAGGCCGGCGTGCGCATCCCCGACCAGCCCCAGACCGGGGCGAAGCTCGCCTTCCAGCACATTGACCTTCGGATCGCTCCGTCGCTCGCTGCGATTGACACCGATGAGTGTCGCCATTGTTCACCTCCCTTGACGCATCGGCGGCAATTGTAACACAATCGTCCATACGCAAAAGCAGATGCCGCACCGCCGCATGCCCCTCGGCGAGAGTCTGGTATAATCGAAGCGGAAAGGTGGTGAAGCAGATGAGGAAACGGTTCGACCGACGCAAAAGCTTCTTCCTGACCGCCATCGGGGCATTGATGCTCGTGCTGGTCGCGATCGGTATCGTTGCGACGCTTTTCGTCCTCACGATAGGCCGGCAAATGCTCTCCGATTCCGGCGTCCTCCCCGGCGTGAGCGCCGCGGAAGGCGCAAGCCCCAACGTGGAACGCAAGCCTTGGCAGCTCATCCCCACCTGGGTAGGGACCGACCGCGTAACCATCCTCCTCCTCGGCATCGACGAACGTCAGCAGGAAAGCGGCCCCTGGCGCACCGACACGATGATCCTCGTCACGCTCGATCCGGTTACGATGAAGGCCGGCATCCTCTCCATCCCCCGCGACCTCTGGGTGCCCATCCCCGACGTGGGCAACGACCAGCCGCAGCGCATCAACACCGCCCACTTCCTCGGCGATCTCTACGATTACCCCGGCGGCGGGCCTGCGCTGGCGATGAAGACGGTCGAGTACAACTTCGGCATCCCCGTCGATTACTACGTGCGCATCAACTTCCAGGGCTTCATCAAGCTGATCGACCTCATCGGCGGCATCGACGTCTACGTGGACAAGCCGATCAACGACCCCACCTATCCCGACAACAACTACGGCTACGATCCCCTCTACATCGAGCCGGGATGGCACCACTTCGACGGGGAGATGGCGCTGAAATATGCCCGCTCCCGCCACGGCAGCAGCGACTTCGACCGCGCCCGCCGCCAGCAGCAGGTCATCCTCGCCGCGCTCGACCGCGTGGCCAGCCTCGACCTCCTCCCGCAACTGGCGAAGAACGCCGACGAGATCTACGCCACGCTGGAGGATTCGGTCAGCAGCAATATGACGCTCGACGAGATGCTGGCGTTAGGCAACCTGGCGCTGCAAGTCGACCGTGAGCACGACATCCGCTACGCCGTCATCGACCAAAGCTGCACGCAGAACTGGGTCACGCCAAACGGCGCACAGGTGCTCATCCCCATCCGCGAACGCATCCGGGAAGTGCGCGACTACGTCTTCTGGGAGACGGACGAGGACATCCAGCAACAGCAGGCCGAGGAAGCGGCCATCGAACTGCTCAACGGCACCACGCGCATCGGCCTCGCGGCGACGACGAGCCAATACCTGGAGAAGGAAGGGCTAACCATCGCCCACTTCGACAACGCCGACCGGCAGGATTACGCCCGGACGACGATCATCGTCAACCGCCCCAAGCCGCAGACGGTCGCGCGACTGCAATCTCTCCTCGGCATCCCCGCCGAGCAGGTCGTCAACGGCAGCGATCCCGCCTCACCCTACGACCTCGTCGTCATCCTCGGCGCGGACTATGCCGGGCCGCCCGCCACACCGACGCCGTAGGAGGCGAAGCTATGCAGCGCCATCCTCCCGAATGGTGGCTTCGCCGAGCGGCCATCGCCGCCTACGTCGCCTTCCTCCTCTTCGTCGGCCTCTTCGTCTTCACCCACGTCCGCCATCTCGTGGCCGCCTCGGAGGTGCTCCCCTCCTTCACCGGCAACAATCAGCCCAGCCCCAACGTCGGCTACGAGGAGGGGACGGCCCTGCCCACCTGGACGGGCACCGACCGCATCACCATCCTCCTGATGGGCATCGACGAGCGTGAGCAGGAAGAAGGCCCCTGGCGCACCGACTCGATGATGGTCGTCACGCTCGATCCGGTTACGATGAAGGCAGGCGTGCTCTCCATCCCCCGCGACATCTGGGTGGAAATCCCCGGCTATGAAAGCGGACGCATCAACACAGCCTACTTCCTCGGCGACCTTACCGACTACCCCGGCGGCGGGCCGGCCTTGGCCGTGGAGACCGTCCGCCACAACTTCGCCATCCCCATCGATCACTACGTCGTCGTCAACTTCCACGCCTTCGTCACGCTGATCGACGAGATCGGCGGCATCGACATCGACGTGCCGGAGACGATCGACGATCCTTACTACCCCGACTACAACTACGGCTACGATCCTCTCCACATCGAGGCCGGGCACCACCACTTCGACGGCGAGACCGCCCTGAAGTACGCCCGCACCCGCCATTCGGGCCACGGAGACTTCGACCGCGCCCGTCGGCAGCAACAGGTCGCCCTCGCCATCCTGGAGAAGGTGAAACACCCCGACGTGCTGGCCCGTCTCGTCGCCCGCGCCCCCAAGCTCTACGAGACACTGCAGGCTTCGGTGCGCACCGACCTCAAACTGGACCAGATCATCGCGCTGGCGGTGCTGGCGAGCAAAGTCAAGCCGGAAGACATCCGCTTCGCCGTCGTCGATGAATCCTGCACGCTCCCCTACACCACGCCGGACGGCGCGATGGTACTCGTCCCCATTCGGGAGCGGATGCGCGAGAAGCGCGACTACATCTTCTGGCTCACGGACGAGACGGCCGGGGAAAGCGGCGAGGCGCAGGTCTCGGTACTCAACGGGACGGAACAGAGCGGCCTGGCGGCCTCGACGGCCCAGTACCTGGAGGAAAACGGCATTCACGTCGCCCGCTACGACAACGCCGACCGGCAGGACTACGCCACCTCGCTGGTGATCATCAACCGCGACCACGAGTCGGCGGCCAGGCAGATCATCGCGCTCCTCGGCCTGCCCGACTCGGCCCTCGTCCACGGCGACAACCCCTCGGCGACCTACGACATCACCGTCATCCTCGGGCAGGACTACGCCGAAAAGCTCCTCTCGCAGCCCTAATCGCCGCAGCGGGGCACGAGGAAGGCACTCGGCGCACTCCCTGCGGCCAGTTCATCCCGCATCCGTTCCATCTGCCGACGCAGCGCCGCAACATCGACGCCGTGGCAGCAGTCGGGGAAGGCCGCAAGATGGAAGAAAGCGCGCTCGAGCAGCCACTTCGCCCCCGCGGGCCTCTGCCGACCGTGCTGAATGAAGGCGCTGGCGACCTGAACCAGCGCCTGGTAGAGTTCGCGCACCGGACGATGCTCCTCGCGCCAGTAATCCTCCCACACCTCGTGCGCCTCGAAGTAACGTCCGGCATCGAAGAGCGCCGCCCCGGCAGCCATCCCCTCGGTCATTCCCCCGGCACACTGCTTCGGTAACCCGCCCATACCGCCTCCTTGCTCAATCCGTCCCCTCCGGCAGGTCGTCCAGCCGCAGCGAGAGCACCTGCGACACCCCGTCGTCGCCCATCGAGATGCCGTAGATCGTCTCCGCCGCCTCCACCGTGCCGCGGTTGTGCGTGATGACGATGAACTGCGTCCGCTGGGCCAGCGCCTCCAGGTGCGTGCGGAAGCGCCCCACGTTGGCCTCGTCGAGCATCGCGTCCACCTCGTCCAAGATGCAGAAGGGCGTCGGGCTGACGCTCATCAGCGCGAAGAGCAGCGCGATCGCCGTCAGCGTCCGCTCCCCGCCGGAGAGCATCCCCAGCCCCGAGGTGCGCTTGCCCGGCGGACGGGCGACGATCTCCACGCCGACGGTCTCCCCCCGCTCGTCCGCGACCGCCTCCAGCCGCGCCGTCCCCCCGTTGAAAAGCTGCCGGAAGGTGCGCGAAAAGGCCGACGCCACGTCGCGGAAGGTCTTGCCGAAGCGTTCCTTCATCATCGCATCCAGTTCACCGATGACGGTCCGCAGATGGGCGGAGGCCGCCTGCAGGTCGTCGAGCTGCTCACTGAGGAAGGTGTAGCGCTCCGCCAACGCGGCATGCTCCTCCTCGACGGCGGGGTCAACCAACCCCAGACGGCGCACCTGCGTGCGCAGATCGCGGATCTCCGCCTCCAGACCGGGGGGCAGGTCGAGCACGGCAGGAAGCGGCGAGACGATCGCCGCCATCGGCAGCGGCTGCTGCAAGGAGAGCGAATCGGGCAGATCGGCGATGACCAGGCCCAGCGCCTCCTCGATCTCCCGACGCAGCGCGGCCACGCCGTCCTCGTGGCGACGCAGGGCGACCTCCGCCGCCGTCAGGCGCTCCCGCTCCCGACCGAGCGCCTCCTGCGCCCGACGCCGCTCCGCTTCCAGCGCTTCCTGCCGCCGCTCCGCCTCGGCGACCTCCGCCTCCAATTGCGGCAGGCGGGCATCGTCGCGCTCCGCCGCGGCACGTGCCTCGGCATACGCCTGCTGCAGCGCGACCAGCCGCTCGGAAAGCGCCGCCAACTCCGTCTCCAGCGCGGCGATCCGTGCCTCGGTGCCTTCCACCTGCCGACGAAGCCGCCGCGCCTCGGCCCGGCGCGCCTCCAGGCGGGCCTCCGCCGTCGCCCGCTCGCCCTCCGCACGGGCGACCTCGCCGCGGGCACGCTCCACCTGCCGCGAACTCTCGTCGGCGTCGGTGAAGCTCTGCAGCGCCGCCGCCGCCTCACGCGCCGCCCCTTCGGCCTCGCGCAGGGCGGCCTCCGCCTCGGCGATGGCCTCGCGCAGGGCCTCGCGGCGGGCCTCCGCCTGCGCACGCTCCCGCTCCAGCGCCGCCCGCCGTCCCTCCAGCCAGCCGCGATCCCGCAGCCGGGCCTCGAGCTTGCGGACAGCCTCATCGAGCCGACCCTCCGCCTCCCGACGGGCACGCCGTGCCTGCCGATGGGCATCCTGTGCCTGACGCAGCGCCTCCTCCGCCGTGCGCAATGCCTCCTCCGCCTGCCGACGCTGCCCGCGCAAATCGGCGATCGCCGCTTCGGCCTCGGCCACCGCCTGCGGCAAGCGGCGAAGCTCCCGCCGACGGGCCAGAAGCCCGCCGCGCGATTGCCCGCGCCGTCCGCCGGTCAGCGCCCCGCTCGACCGCAGCACCTCCCCGTCCAGCGTTACGATCTGGAAGGAGCCGCGCAGCCGCCGATGCAGCCGTCGGGCCGTCTCCAGCGTCTCGACGACGACCACCCGCCCCAGGAGCAGCCGCACCGCCGCCTCCAGCGAAGGGTCATACCCGACCAGGTCGGCGGCCACGCCGATGACGCCAGGCTCATCGGCGGGAAGGCGCAGCGGCGAGGGGGGACGCAGCGTGTCCAGCGGGAGGAAGGTCGCCCGCCCCGCCGCGTGCTGCTTCAGGTAGGCGATGGCCGCCTGTGCCGTCTCCCAGCGCTCGGCGACGATGCTCTGCAACCGACCGCCCAACGCGGTCTCGACCGCCCGCTCCAGCCGGGCGGGGACGTCGATCAGCGCGGCGACCGTGCCGGGCAGGCCGTCGAGTTCGCCGCGCCGGACGGCCTGGAGGACGGCGCGCACGCCGGCGTACAGCCCCTCGCCCTCGCTTTCGATGCGCTCCAGCAAGGCCAGGCGCGTGCTCAGCGCCTCCAGCCGACGTTCGGCTTCGGCCAGCGCCCGCTGCAACGCCTCGAGCCGGACGCGATGCTGCTGCACCTGCTGCGCGGCCTCCTCCGCGCCCTGCTCCGCCGCACGCACGGCCTCCTCGCGCGCGGCAAGTGCGGCCCGTGCCGCCTCGACCGCGTTCTGCGCCTGCCGCAGCGAGCTTTGCAGGCGCGCCTCTTCCTCCTCCAGCGCCGATCTCTCCTCCCGGAGATGCACCAGCGCCTCCTCGGCCTGCCGCAGGCGCTCCCGCCGATCCTCCAGGCGGTGGGCGGCCTCCACGGCGCGGGCCTGAGCGGCGGCCTGTGCCGCAACGAGGGCACGGCGACGGGCGGAAGCCTCCGCCGCCACCTGCGCCAGCGCCTCCAGCCGCCCGCGGGCCGCCTCCAGCGCGGCCTGCGCCTCCTCCACCGAGCGCTCTAACGCTTCGATCGCCGAGGTGTGCTCGGCCAGGGCGGAAAGGAGCGGCGCGAGGTTGGCCCGCTCCTCCTCCAGGCGCTCCTGGAGCAGACGGCGGCGCTCCTGCGTAACGGCCAGTTCACGCTGGGCGCGTTCGGCGGCGCGATGGCGGGCGCTGCTTTCGTGGTGCAACTGCGTGAGGGCGGTGCGCAGTTGGCTCAAGCGGCGGCGCTCGGCGTTCAGCCGCTCCTGCGCCGTCTCCAGCCGCTCCTGCTGCCGCGCCACACGTCCCGCCAGGTAGGCCCGCTTCTGCCGCGCCGACTCCAGGGCGTTCAACGCCTCGCCCCAGCGATAGCCGTACCAGAGCCGCAGACGTTCGCGCAGGGCGGCCTCCAATTCGGTGCGCTCCTTCAGCCGCCTGACCTGCCGTTCCAGCCGGTGGAGACGCGGCTCCAGTTCGGCGAGGATGTCCCGGACACGATCGACGTTGCGCGAGGTCTCGTCGAGGCGGCGCAGGGCCTCCTCACGGCGGCGGCGGTAGGGCGCGATGCCCGCCGCCTGCTCGAAGATCGCCAGCCGCTCCCCGGCCCGCAGCGAGAGGATGCGATCGACCACGCCCTGCCCGATGGTGAAGTAGGCCTCCCGCCCCAGGCCGGCGCGGTCGAGCATATCGCGCAGGTCGCCCAGGCGGATGCGCCGTCCGTTGAGGCGATACTCGCTCCGCCCGTCGCGGTAGATGCGCCGCTCGATGGCGACTTCCTCGAAGTCGAGCGGCAGCCAGTGCTCGCCGTTGTCGAAGAGCAACTCGACGCGGGCCATCCCGGCACGGGCGCGGCGCTTGCTTCCGGCGAAGATCATATCCTCGCCGCTGCGACCGCGCAGCGTGAGCATCCGCTGCTCGCCCAGCACCCAGCGGACGGCGTCGGCGATGTTGCTCTTCCCGCTCCCGTTCGGCCCGACGATGGCGGTGATGCCGCCGGGGAAGCGGAGCGTGGTCGGCTCGGCGAAGGACTTGAAGCCCTGGAGGGTCAGTTGCTTGAGGCGCGGGGCGGCGGTCATCACGAACCGACCTCCACGACGTCGCCGCCGGCAGCCCGCGTCAGCCGGTCGCGCACGGCCAGCGCCAGCCCGCGCGTCCCGAAGTCGCGGGCGAGGATGCGATCGACACCGGCGCGGTCGAGGGCACGCAGCGTGGCGAAGAGGCGGCGGGCGACGCCTTCGGGATCGTGCAGTGAGCCGGGGGCGCGGAGCACGGCGGGGAGATCGCGCAGCGCGGGCACATCCTCCTCGGCGACGAGCAGCGCCACCTTCTCGCCGCGCCGATGGGCTTCGAGCGCGGCCTGCCGCAAGGCCGCGCGGACGGCGGCATCGGAACCGCGGTAGAGGCGCATCGGGGTGCGCGGGGCGTAGTGAGAGGGCCGCGTCCCCGGCGAAAGGGCCGCTTCATCGGCGGCCTGCTGCGCAAGGCGCACCTCGCCCAGGAGCGCTTCCAGCGCCTCGCGGCTGACGCCGCCCGGACGCAAGATGGTCGGCACGGGGGCAACCAGCGAGAGGACGGTCGATTCCACGCCGACGGGGGTCGGGCCGCCGTCGAGGATGAGGTCGATCCGCCCCGCCAGGTCGCTCAGGACATCCTCGGCCCGTGTCGGGCTGATGTGGCCGAAGCGGTTGGCGCTCGGCGCAGCGATGGGCGAGGCCGCCGCTCGAATGAGGGCGAGGGCAACGGGATGGGCGGGCATCCGCACGGCGACGGTCGGGCCACCGGCGGTAACCTCGTCGGGGACGCGGGGAGCGCGCGGCACGACGAGGGTCAAGGGGCCGGGCCAGAAGTGGCGGGCCAGCATCTCGGCCTGCGGGGGCATCTCGGCCACGAGGCGCGCAAGGGTCTCGACGTCATCGATGTGGACGATGAGCGGATCGTCGGCGGGGCGGGCCTTGGCGACGAAGATGCGGCGCACCGCCCCGGCGTCCAGGGCGTTAGCGCCCAGGCCGTAGACGGTCTCCGTGGGGAAGGCGACGAGGCCGCCCGCACGGATGATGCGTGCCGCCTCCGCCACGGCCTCGGGGTCGGGATGGCGGGGATCGACGGGGAGCACGCGGGTCCTCTTCGCGGGGCGATCGCTCAACCGGCGGCCTCCTCCGCAGTTTCGAGGGCTTCCAGCAGCCGCTGAATCTGCAGCGTGTGCGTCAGATCGCCGCGGGTGCGCTCCAGCACGCCGCGCAGTTGGTCAACGCGGCGGCGCAGGCCGCCACTGATTGCATCGGGATAGCTGAAGGTCAACAGCATCTCGTAAACGGTGTCCATCAGGGTGAGGAGGCGCTCCGCTTCCGCCGTCGCCTCACGGCCACCCCGGCGCAGCCGATCGAGGATGCGGCGGCGCATCTCGCTGGCGGCCTCGGCCAGGCCGTTGAGGTAGGTCGCCAGCGGCACGCCGCTCCGCCGGGGGTCGGGGAGCGGGGCATCGGTCAGGAAGGCCACGGTCAGATGGGCTTCGACCCACTCCTTGAAGGCGTCCTGCGTGTACCCGGCGTAGAAGAGGTCGGGGAACGGCTCGGCGTAGCTGCGCATCGCGGCGACGACGGTATCGGCCTCGTCGAGGAGCCGACGGGACACATCCCAGGCATCGCGGTGCGCGGCGCTGATCGCTCGGGCGCAGAGACGGATGAGCGCACGACTGCGCCGCAACAGGTCATCGCGGGCATCGTTGCGGGCCTCCAGGTCCGCCTGGGCTGCCTCGGCCAGGCTGCCCAGCCAGTGTGCCAGGTCCCCTTCCTTCACGGCTCATCCTCCGGCGGGCGGGAGGTGCCGAAAAAGGCCCGCGCCAAGTCCTCCCCGCGCCCCGGAATGATGATCTCCCCGAAGGTCGATTCGTACTTCGCCAGGTTTTCCCGCAAGGCACGGAGCAGGAGCTTGGCGTTGAGCGGGGTCATCACCACGCGGGTCTTGACGTGCAGGCTCGGCTGATTGGGCATCGCCTGGGCAAAATCAAGGATGATCTCGGAGGGCGAATGGGTGATCAGGACCACGTTGGCATAGGTCGGCTCCAAATCGGAGGGCATCTGCACGTTCAGCTTGCGCGGCGGTTGTTTTTGGCTTTTCATCGTGCCTCCTGCAGGAAGATGGCGACAAAAAGGATGCACGGCATCGGAGGACACCGTGCATCACGATCATCCGGGCGTTCAGAAGGGGATATCCTCACCCTCGGCGGGCGGCGCGGCCATCTCATCCGAGGCAGCCCCGC
Organism: Anaerolineae bacterium; assembly: GCA_026991395.1. Taxonomy (GTDB): domain Bacteria; phylum Chloroflexota; class Anaerolineae; order B4-G1; family SLSP01; genus JALXBP01. Next base: position 43,545 of record JALXBP010000065.1, read on the forward strand.
CGCGGCCCCCCAAGAAGATGATGCGGTCGGCGGTAACCTCGTACTGCGCTCCGTAGGAACCGTCCTTGCGCTGATAGACCCGCGGCCCGCCCGTGGCCGGGTCAGGGCGCAACCGCCCTTCGACCATCACCTGGCGGCCCTTGCTCAGGTACTGGGCAGCGACCTCGGCCTGCCTGCGCCAGGCGGTTACGCGAAACCAAACGGTTTCCTCTCCGGGGGTGCCGTCGCTGTTCGTCCAACGGCGATTGGTCGCAATGGAAAACGACGTTACCGGCGTGCCGTCGGGTGTGTAACGCATCTCCGGATCACGCCCCAGATTGCCGACGATAATGATCTTGTGATACATCGTGCCCTCCTTTCCGGCTGATAGCGCCAAATACGCACTTAGTTTACCACAGAGCCACGGAAGAGGCAATGCCCGTCGCAGAGAGCAGCGAAGGCGCTTTTTACAGCCTTTTTACACGACACGGTATCGCCTTTTACAGGTGGTCTCTATAAGTAGCCTGGAGGCACACTCAGCAGAAAGGAGGTTTTCGTTCGTATGAAACGCACAGTCTGGATCGTCGCCCTGGTCTTTGTGCTCCTCCTCTCGGCCTGCACATCGTCGCAGGAGCTTGCTCAGCAGACGGAGAGCGCCACCACGCCCCCTCCGACGAGCACGGCCCCTCCTCCCGCCACGGCAACGCCGTCGGCTTCAACGCAGGCTCCCTCCTCGAATGCCGCGCAGGTGTGGCTGCACTCCCCCCTCGGCGTCGCCTTCGGCCCCACCGCTATGGAAGGGGCGAGGGGGCAGATAGAGGGTTTTGTGGACTACATCCACGGGTTGGGCGTGCCCCGCACCAAAGTCTCGTTCTACTGGTCGCAGTTGGAGCCACAGCCGGGGCGATACGATTTCCGAGACCTGGACGCTTACCTCGACCAACTGGGGCCTGACGATCGAGCGCTCCTCAATCTCTTCACCGACGGCTGGTGTACCACCGGCAAAGAGGTCAACTCACGCAAGGGCGCTCCCCTGCGTGCCTGTCCCGAGGGGGAAGCCGATTGCACCAAGTCGTGCGAGGCGTACTACCGTGAATTCGTGACCAGGGTGGCCGAGGAGGTACGCGATCACGCCCACGGCGGCATCCGCTATATGCAACGGGATACGGAACCGGCCTCGGCACACCATTTCCCCGCCGATTCCCCCCAAGCCTTCGTGGAACTGCAGCACATCTTCTACCAAGCGGTCAAGAACGTGCTGCCCGACGTCCTCGTCATCGGCGTGAATCACAACGGCAACTTCAGCGCTCACGATATGGGCGAACCGCTCTCTGCCGACTTCTTCGATTACGTGCTCCAGCACGGCAAGGACGATTTCGATCTGCTGGACATCCGGCTCTACGGCGACCTGTACGCCATCCCCCACCGCGTGGAGTGGTTCCGCAAGCGAATGGCGCAGTACGGCTATCAAAAGCCCATCGTGAGCACCGAATACGGCGGCGTGGACCCGCGCACGCTGCACGATGGTCGAGCGTATCTGTTCATGGATCAACTCCGCCAAATCGAGGCCCAGAACCAAGAGCACAGCGGCGGCGAGCCGCAAGGCGGCATCCGGGCCTGGGCTAGGGCGCATCCCGACCAAGTGCCCCCCAAGCTGCGGCCCTTCTTCGGCGCGGAGACGGACGAAGAACGGCTGCAGTACGAGCACCTGCACTGCTACGACATCGTGCAGCGCAGTATCGTCGCCTTGGGCGAGGGTGTCCAGGCCCTCTGGTGGTGGAATCTGCAATCGCCGGGGGTCGATCCCATCTTCGGGCAGATGCGCCTGCGCACGCCGCAGATGGAGGAGCTGCCCGGCTATGCGTGCTATCAGCGCTTCGCGGGGCATATGGGGAATGCCACGAAAGTCACCCGCATCGATGCGGGGGATGACACGCTCTACCTGTACCGCATCGAGCGCGAAGATCGGCCCGACCTCTTCATCGCCTGGCACCACACGGACAGACTGGACATCTACGATGATGCCGCGGAACCGCCCGTCTCCGTCTCGCTCCCCATCCCCTTCGACCAGGCCACCCTCACCGACGCCTTGGGCAATCCGGTGCAAGGCAGCCTGACCGATGGGCGGCTTACCCTGGCGCTGAGCGCCGCGCCGGTTTTCATCGAACCGGCTCCGTGAAGGCCCGAAACACATCCAGGAGGTGCCCGATGAAACGACTCGCTCCGCTCGCACTGCTGATGCTCGCCCTGTCGCTTGTCGCGTGCAACTTTTCCTACATCGCTCCTCGGGCGACGCCGATCCAGACCGCGCAGCCCACGCCTTCACCCCGGCCCGTCGCAGCGATCACGCCGTCGCCGACGCCCGCCGCCTCCGGGCAAGCGGCCGTCCCGCAAGTCGGCGTGAGCTTCATTCGCTTCTACTTCTACGACACCGATCCTTTCCAGCCGGAGACTATCTTCCAAGACTTTGCCGCCTCCGGCGTCCAGATGTACCGCCATCTGGTCAAAGCCGACCTCACCTGGCGGAATATCGAACCCTTAGACAACCAGTGGCGCTTCGAACTCGCCGACAGCGTGATTTTCGACTCCCCTCTGCCGTTCATCGCCACCCTCTTCGACTATTCCTACACCTCCGGCACACCACCGTGGTGCACCGACTCCGCCGAGTTCCAGAAAACCTTAGGGGAGGAGGCGCAGGATTACCTCGACCACGTGCTCGAACGCTACGGGCCTTACGTGAAATACTGGGAACTGGGCAACGAGATGGAGCACTGGCGGGCCGCCGATCCGGGCGATGATGGCCGCGGCACGGAGACCTTGCCCGCCTGCGTCCCCCCGGACGGATTTTCGCCCGAAGAGCAAGGCCGCTTCCTGGCGCAGGCGGCCCAATACATTCGGGAACGCGACCCGGACGCGGTGATCATCATGCCGGGGATGATCGGGATGAGCGGCTATTCGCTGGATACCTGGCTGGCCGGCGTGATAGAGGGCGGCGGCAGCGACTGGTTCGACGTCGTGAATTACCACTACTACGGCCCCTGGCAGCGCTATCCCCGCCTGCGCGCCGATCTGACGGCCTTCCTGCTCGCCCACGGCATCGACGACAAGCCGATATGGGCCACGGAAACGGGGACGACCTCGAGCCCAACACTGACCGAACGCACCGACTACCCCAACAGTCCCGAGGAGCAGGCCGCGGACGTCTTCCGGCGCATCGTGGCCGCCTGGGGTGCCGGTGATCAACTGGTGCTGTGGCACACCTACATCGGCTCGCCGGATAATCCGCAGAACGTCTGGCGCGAGTACGGCCTGCGGGAAGCCGACGGGAGCGCCAAACCGGCCCTCTACAGCTTCCGCCTGCTCACGGCGGAACTGGTTCCCTTCCGGCAGGTCGAGGCCATCGACATCGAGAGGGGCGGCCCGAACATCTACCGCATCACCACGCAGGAGGGTGTCGTGAAGTTCGTCGTCTGGGGCGAGGGGACGTTCACCGTTCCGCCGAATATCGGGCAGATGACCGAGGTCGTGCCCGATGGTGCCGGACATTTCGCCTGGCAGAGCATCTCCCCCGGTCAGGAGATCACGCTCACCGACACGCCCCGACTGCTGAAGCCGTAGGGCGGCCCCGCCTCCCGCGCCCCGATCCGGCCCACCGCCGCCACCTCAATGCCCGGCGGCGGGCCGGACGCGGGGGCTTTCCCGCAAGAAGGCCTCGCTCCGTCCGCGGCCATATCTGCCCCGCTCCCTGCCGCCTCCCCAGCGACAGGGAGCATCGCTTTCTGGTCTAACGCAAGGGCTATGCTATAATGGGGTATCGTCGCAAGCAATCATTGCGCACCTATCACTCCTTGCACATCTATTGCATCGGCAGGAAGCGAGGCACATATGAGCAACCGGGAAATTGTCGAATTACGGAACCGCATGCTGGGGTTATCGCTCCGCAAAGCGCGAGAAGCAGCACACCTTTCGCGCAAAGCCTGCGCCGACGCCCTGGGCATCAGTCCACGCCGCTATGCCGCCTACGAGGAGGGCCGTCAGGCGATCTCGCTGCCGGAGATGGAGTTGCTCGGACAGCTTTTCGGCGTCCCCTTGCACAAATTGCGCGACGAATCCTTCATCGAGGCGGAGGAGCAGGCCCTCCCGCCCGCCGAACTCTACCTGCCCTTGCGTCATCGTATGATCGGCGCACGCCTGCGCCAGGCTCGCCAGGAGGCCGGACGTTCGCAGAGGGAGATCGCCGCTCTGCTCGAACGCTCGACGCGCATCATCTCCGCCTACGAGTACGGAGAACGCCCCATCCCCCTGGCCGAGTTGGAGGTGCTCGGTCGAGCCTTGAATCTCCCGTTGGAAGCCTTCACGGATCGCGAAAGCGAAGTGGGGGAATGGCACCATCTGGCCCAGGAATTCGAGCGCTTTCGCCAACTTCCTCCTGCCGTCCGCGCCTTCGTCCTCCGCCCCATCAACCTCAGCTACCTGGAACTGGCGATGAAGCTGGCCGATCTCCCCGCCGGTGCGCTCAGGCGCATCGCCGAGGACCTGTTGGAAATCACATACTGAGGTGAACCTATGTCAGAAGCACAAGCATTGCAGGAAGAGGGACTGCGGCTCTTCCAGGAAGGACTTTACGATGAGGCCGCCCGCCGATTCAGCGAAGCCCTGGAACACTACGCCGAAGAGGGCAAGGAGACCGAGGCCGCCGAGATGCTCAACAACCTGGGCGTCATCCGCCGCAAGCAAGAGCGGTGGGAGGAGGCGGCGGAAGCCGTCGAGGAAGCCAAACGCATCTTCGCCCGCTTGGGCGACAAGGAGCGCGAGGCTCAGGCGTGGGGCAATCTGGGCGGCATCTACGCCTCTATGGGCAAGCGCGACAAGGCCCTGGAAGCGTGGCAGGCGGCCATCGGGCTATTCGCAGAGATCGGCGATGAGGACAAGCAGGGCGAGACGATGATGTCCTTGGGCATCGCCCTGTTCAAGGACGGACGGCGACAGGAAGGGTTGGCGGCCTACCAGGCCGGTCTGCAGATGGTCAAACATCCGACGACGATGCAACAGGTTACCCGCGTGCTGATGACCATCCAGGCCAAGCTCTTCGGCTTGGGGCTGTGAAGCGTTTCACGTGAAACAGGACGACAAGGGAGGCGATCGCCATGGAAGTGCTCCTGAAACAGGACGTCAAGGGCATCGGCAAAGCAGGCGAGATCAAAAAGGTCGCCGAGGGGTACGCGCGTAACTACCTCATCCCCAAGGGCTTGGCCGTTCCGGCAACGGAGGAGGTCATCAAGGCCGCGAAGGCCAACCGCGAGGCCGCAGATCGCCGCGCCGCAAAGAAACGGGAACGCGGCGAGGCTATGGCCGCCCGCCTGCAAGCCCAGCCCCTCCGCCTGAAGGTCAAGGCGGGGCAGTCCGGCAAGCTCTACGGCTCCGTGACGACCAAAGACCTGGCGGAAGTCATTGCGGCGGCCTTGGGCGTGCCACAGTTCGACAAACGCAACATCCGGCTCAAGCGCCCGCTGCGCGATCTCGGCGACCACGAGATCGAGGTGCGCTTGCCCGGTAAAGTTACGGCCACCGTCCACGTCCAACTGGAAGCGGAGGACTAATGCCCAGCACACTCGGCGTCTGGCTCAAGCGGGCGCGCGAAAGCCGCCAGATCGACCTGGACGAGGCGGAAAAGCACCTGCGCATCCGCAAGCGCTACCTGCAGGCACTGGAAAACGGCGATTACGATGCGCTGCCCGGCCCCGTCCAGGCACGCGGCTTCCTGCGGAACTACGCCCGCTTCCTCGGTCTGCCGGTGGAAGAGGCCTTGGCCCGCTACGAGGCCGACCTGTCCGGACAGCCTATGCAGCCGCAGATGCGGACGCCGCAGTCCCAAGCGCCGGACCGCCCGACGCTTTTCGCGCCGCCCCCCACGATGGAGGAAGAGAGCGAGGAGAAGCAGAGCTTGATGCCGACATTGCTCCTCATCCTCCTGGGGATGGCCGTCTTCTTCGCCGTCGTCGCCGCCGGAGGGCTGCTCTATCTCCACTTTGCCAGCGCCCGGCCCACAGCCACGCCGACGCCCGCCACGCCGACGCCGACCGTTGTCGCGCTCGTCACGGAGGCGGCCAGTCCGGCCCCCACCTTCGTCCCCGCCGTCGATGGCCTGGTGCACATCCGCGTGGAGCCTCAGGAGCATGCGTGGATCCGCGTTACGGCGGATGATGTCGTGATCTTCCAGGGTATCGCCACTCCCGGCACGCCGATCGAGGCCGCCGCCAGGCAGCGGTGTACCGTCGAAACGGGGAACGGCGGCGCTTTTCACCTCTACGTCAACGCGGCCGATTGGGGGCCGCTCGGCCCGGAGGGCAAGGTTACCCGCCGCAGTTGGACGCCCGCGGGCGAGACGACGGCGGAGGGCCAGCCGTGAGGCGACGCCGCCCTCGTTTCTACATCGCTTCGCTGGGCTGCGCCAAAAATACCGTGGATGCGGAGGGCATCGCGACCCTCCTGCGCCGTGCGGGATACCTCGCCACCGGCGATCCGGCCCGCGCCGACGTCGTTATCGTCAACACCTGCGGCTTCATCGCCGCCGCCCGCGAGGAGTCGCTGACGACGCTCCGTTCGTTGGCGGAGCAGATCACCCCCCGGCAGAAGCTGATCGCGGCGGGCTGCTGGGCGCAGCGAGAGCCGGAGCGCCTGCGGCAGCTTCTCCCCGATCTGGATGCCATCGTCGGCACCCGCACCTGGCACGAGATACCCCGCATCGTACAGGAACTCTCCCGCACCGAAGCCCCCATCGTCAACGTGCAGCGGCGCAAAGTCGTGATGCCGGAAGAGGCGGGCACGGGCGGCTACGTCCGCTTCGGAGCGAGCGCCTTCCTCAAAATCGCCGATGGGTGCAGTCGAGGCTGTGCCTTCTGCGCCATCCCCGGCATCAAGGGGCCGACGGTCAGCCGTCCGCTCGAGGCCATCCTCGAGGACGCTCGGCAATTGCGGGATGCCGGTGTCCTGGAAATCAACCTCATCGCCCAGGACACCTCCTTCTACGGCCACGATCTCGGCATGCGGGACGGCCTGGCGCCCCTCCTCGAAGGCCTCGTCGAGGCCGTGCCCGATCTCCCCTGGCTGCGTATCCTCTACCTCTTCCCCGGTTTCATCACCGATCGGCTCATCGACGTCATCGCCGCCTATCCACAGGTCCTGCCCTACGTGGATATCCCCCTCCAACACGCCGATCCCGCCATCCTGCGTCGTATGCGCCGCCCCGCCGATGTGGAAGCCGTCAAGCGGACCATCGGGCGATTGCGGGAGCGCATGCCGGAGATCACACTGCGCACGACCTTCATCGTCGGCTTCCCCGGCGAGAGCGAGCGCGAGTTCCTCACGCTGCTGCGTTTCGTCGAAGCGATGCGTTTCGACCGCGTCGGCGTCTTCGAATACTCGCACGAGGAGGGAACAGCAGCGGCCTCGCTGAAAGACGATGTGCCGCCCGAGGTCAAAGCGGCGCGGCGGGATGCCCTGATGATGGCCCAGCAGCGCATCTCTCTGGAGAAAAACAAGGCGCTCGTCGGCAGCCGCCTGGCCGTGTTGCTGGAAGGCAGCAGCGATGGGCTGACGATCGGGCGCACCTACCGCGACGCCCCGGAGATCGACGGGCTGGTCCTCATCGAAGGGGAGCACGGTAGCGGGCGACTCGTCGAAGTCGAGATCACCGCTGCACTCCCCTACGACCTTCAAGGCCGGCTCGTCGCCTAACGCACCATCACGCTACCCGGGTCCAGGGAGGCGGCCAAGGCGGCCACGAGACGGCGATCCAGCGGCGAGGTATAGTTTCCCTGCTGCCAGCGACGCACGGCCGATTCCGAGACAGAGTGGATCATCTGCAGTTGCCGCTGCCACTCGGCCGGCCCGCCTTCCGCCTGCTTGCCGATGAGGAGAGAATGGAAGATGACGTCGCTGCGGCGGGCGAAGAAAACCGTGGCTATGAGGGCCTTGCCGCTACCGCTACCGCCGGATTGCAGCACACTGCTCATCGCCCCCTCCCAATCCGCCAGCGCCTCGGCTGCATTGTCCCACTCGGCGGGATGGGTGATCGTCAAGGCCGCAACCCCGCGCCGCCACAGGCTTCGGGTGCAGAGCCGACACTGCCCCACCCGCGCCAGGAAACGCTCGCCGATCGGATGTTCACGAGGTGATACTTTCAACGTCGTCACATTGCTCCCTCCGCCATCCTGCAGCATTTCGGCGATGAGCTTGCGCGACAGCGCCAGGCATTCACCCTCTCCCTCGATGGCCGTCCATAGCGTTATGCCCTGACCGGTCTCCCGGCCTCCTCCCAGGCGCTGCCGCAAACGCGCCAGCGGGGGACGTTCCTCCGTGCGCCGCAGGATCGCGTCGAGCACGGTCGGCCAGCCAAGCATAAAGAGCAAGGGGATGGAAGTTCCGGCAATCATCTTCGCCGTGGAGAGCATCGTCCCCCAATCGGGGAAATCCGCACGGATGAAAAAGCGCTCGGCGGGCAAGGGGAAGACCCGTAGCCCTACCTCCGTGATAATGCCCCAGCGCCCGTACTGCCCGATGGCCAAGGACCACAGACTCCGCTGCGTTTCGTACACATTGCCGAGATAGATCGGCCCCCGGGGGGTGAGCATACGCACGGTGCTCACGACCGATTGTAAAGTCCCATAACGGAGATTGAGGAAATTGCACCCTCCGGAGGCAATGCGCCCGCCAACGGAGAGGTTGGCCAAGGCGTGCCGATACCCCAACATCAGCCCACGGTCGGCCAGACGCCGATCGATCTCGATCCAGCGCCCGCCGCCCTGAACGCGCACTTCGCCTCGGGCGCGATCGATGGGATAGATGCGGTCCATCCGATCCATATCCACGATCAGGAAAGGCCGCGTGATCGTCTTGCCGCGGTAAGGGTGCAGGCCGCTTCCCCACGGCAAGAGGGACAATTCCCGCTCCTCGGCCCAGACGATGAGCGAAGCCAGCGCCTGCTCACTGCCTGGAGAGACGACGGCACGCGGGTAAGCCTCCGGCGTCGCGTTCAGCATCCGCACATAGCCCTCGTAAGTCTGCCCGCCTCCATAGCGAGCAAGCACGCGAGGATCGGTCTGCACGATATCCTCCCCCAAGAGCTGCCGCAACGAGGCCGCGACCGGCTCTTCCAAGGGGAGGGGAACCGTCCCGCCCGGCTCCGGGGGGGCGGGAAGTTCCTCCGGCAAGCCCAAGCGATGGCGCAGGAAAACCCAGAAAGCCTCCATTTGTGGCGTCCATTCCTCGTCCATGTTATCCTCCTTTCCACAAACTCCGAGGCCGCGCGCAACCAACATCTTATTCGCCTTCGACAACATCCCGCAGGACAACCAGCAATTCGTTAAGCACCATCGCCGTTGCCCCCCCATACGCACAGACCATCGACGGCAAAACAGTTCACTGGCTTATTCCACCGAGGCGGGAGCCACTGTCGCCAGGATACCTGCGCCAGACGCGAAAGAGGCACAATCAAAAGGCGTTCGACCTCCTCGGCATTGGGCCGCCACTGCGGCGGCGAAGGAAGCCAGCCCACGATTGGATAAAGATGCAATCGGCTGGGCGGGATGTAGAGATCGCTGAGGTGTCCCAGCACTTCGACGGCATTGGCCTCCAGCCCTACCTCTTCCCGCGCTTCCCGAAGCGCGGCGGCCACCTCATCACGATCCCCTTCTTCAACCAAGCCGCCGGGAAAACCGGCCTCACCACCATGGCGCGACATCGTCGCGGGCCGCACGAGGAGCAGTGTCGTTAAAGCTCCATCCCGCAGAAAGAGCGGGACGAGAACGGCGGCTGGACGATAATGTTGCCGATCAGGGGGCCACAAGGGCCGACCAGGTGGTAACAGCGGGCGATGAGCGGTAATCCCCGGCAGGGGATGCTGCAAACGCCAGCGCAAGCGCTCAACGATCGCGGTTGACATTTCGACGTTATTATAGTCGAGGACAAGTCGAGGTGCAATGGGAAAAAAGTGGGAAATTTCCTAAAACCGGCCCGCGGGGTTGTGGGAGCGGTAACACCTCTCAGGTTCAAATGTAAAGGATCGTCGTCATCTTAGAGCCGTGGATTGTGTGGAGAACCGGCGCGACCCCCTATGTTTAGGGTTGGTCGAATTCGCACTGTAGCTATGTAGGTTTTGGGGGGCTTGGGGCATTGTGGAATAGCGTGTGCAGGGTATGGAAGAATGGATGCTCGCCGTCGGGGGCACCCCGGCGACGTCATCTTTTCCACAAAAGCCCTCTTTTCTCCCCAGAAATCCCCGACTTTTCCACAGAGGGGGCGGAGAAAACAGAAAGCCCCCGCATCGCACGACACGGGGGCCGGAGCGGAAAAACGTTCAGAAAACGGGCAGCTCCATCTTCAGAATACGCTCGCGCAGTGTGTGGATGTTGGCCAATTGAGCATCGAGTACCTCTGTCACAGCCGCCCGGATGGCCGGTGTGAGGGTCCCGTCGCGGGGCGTAACCTGCGCCGTAGCCACCAGCGGTTCATCCAAGGGATGGCCGATCTGAGAGAGGAGATAGACCGTCGCCCCGCGCACTTGCGGCACGGCCTCGATGATGGCCCTGGCCGCTTCCATCGCCAGCAGGTTGTAGAGCTTGCCCACGTGGGAGACGGGGTTCTTCCCTGCCGCTGCTTCCAGGCTGGTCGCCCTGAAGGGCGCGATGACGCCATTGGCGCGGTTGCCGCGGCCCACGGCTCCGTCGTCGCCCTGCTCGGCGGAGGTGCCGGTCAGCGTGAGGTAAACGGCGTCGGCGGCAACGTCATCGGCGGTATTGACGAAGACGGTAACCTGTCGGCTCGTCAATTGGGCGGCGAAATCCTGGATGGCCTGCCGGGCCGCTCCCTTGGCCTCGACGTACTCGGTCGCATCCTTGATCCGCGGGCCGATGAAGGGCAAGGCGACGGTCAGTACGATCTCGTTTCCCTGTCGTGCGCCCATCACCTTCACATCCTCCCCGATGGGCAGCTCGTTGATCAGCGTGTAGTTGATGTACTGGGCCGTCTCGTATACCGTCAGTTCCAGATCGGAGCGCGGCCAGTGGCTCACGCCGAAGCTGGTATCATTGGCTGTGATGTGATCGACGGTGTACGCCAGTTCCTCCGCGCCCCTGCCGGCGAAAGAGTCGATGACCATATGCTTGTCGGGGTCCAGGTAGCGCATCGTGTCCCGGATGTGCGCTTTGGCCGCTTCGATGGCGATGGCATCCATCGGGATCTTGCGCCCCTTGTAGACCGGCGTCCCGCGCCCGGCGATTTGGATGCGGATGGGCGTGATCATCTCCCCGTGCCCGTAGCCGACCTCCGTCTCGCCCGCGACGAGCTGGACCTTGTCGAAATTGTGGTGCAGGAGCACACCGAGATTCTCCATACACCAGCGACTGTACTCGACCGAAATTCGCTCGGCGATGCCGTCGCAGAGGCTGTCGGGATGGCCTATGCCCTTGCGCTCGACGATCTCGACGGGAATGTCGTCGATATACTGCCCGGTCGCTTCCGTAACGATGATATTGCGCTTTTTACTCATAGGAAGACCTCCTTGGGTGATGTTTTCCCATCGGCTCTCCGCGCGGAGGTAAAAGGAAAGCCCCCTTCTGGAGAGAAGAGGGCTTTATGCCATAGGCAATGGCCGCTCATCTTCCAGAACGCCAGCGTTCTGCCGGAATTGGCACCTGGACCACCGAAGCGGTCTGGTTGCCGAGGCTTCACAGGGCCGGTCCCTCTGCCTCTCTGGATGAGCCTTGGGGATTGTTAATCGATCGCGGTCATAGTACCCTCTCCCGTCGATCTGTCAAGGGCGATTGGCTGCCGTGCATCGAGCCTCTCAGGTCCGGCCAATGCGCTTCATCCGGCGGCGCAGCCAGGAGACGGAGGAAGGTTCGTGTTTGCGCACGAGGAGCACCGAGCAGGGGGCCTTGTCGGCGATGCGGTCGGGAATGGAGCCGAAGAGCATCTCTTTGAGGAACCACTCCTCCGACGCGCCGATGATGATCAGATCATACCCCTCTTCCGCTGCCGCAAGGATGCCCGCGGCGATCTCGTCGTGACGGATGATGCGTAGCTCGACGGCCTCGGCGTCTGCGCCCAGCCGGTCCTCGACGATTTGGCGAAGCACCTCTCGTTCCGTCTCCGCATCGCTCTTCGCGGAGGGCGGGAGGATGCGCAGCGCCGTCATCGTCCCGCCGACGACACGCGCGATCTCCCGGCCCAGCCTCAGCGCCTGCCGTGAGTGCGGCCCCCCGCCGACCGGCACCAGGATGCGGCCAAGCTGCCCCGTATCCCGGCTGCGGAGGACGGCAACATCGCAGCGGGCATTTTGGAGCACACTGTTGACGATGTGCCCCTTCTCCGGACGGGTCGCGAACTGTCCCTGCCAGCCGAGGAGGATGAGACCGACACCGCTCCGCTCTTCCGCCACGGCCACGATGCCCGCGGCGACGCTGCGGGCGGCTTGCAGCAGCTTGCGCACCGGCACCCCCTGGCGGTAGGCGTAGTCCGCCGCGCGATCGAGCAACTCCCGATGGCCGTTTCCCCGCAGATCGAGCAACTCCTGCGCCACGCTGAGGGGGGTGGCCGCAGGGACGGGGACGATGGAGAGCAGGACCAGCGTCGCCTCCTCCCGCGCCTTGCCGATGATGGCGGCCATCTGCACCAGCCGCTCGGCGGTGATCGGATTGGCGAGCGGGACGAGGATTTCGTGGCGGGCCGCTTCGACCGTCTGCACGGCCACCTCGATGGCGCGGTGGACCGGCCTCTGCAGCTTGTACACGATCAGCCCGACGGCGATCATCCCCAGCCCGACCAGCAAGGCGTGCCATTCCGTGAAGACCTCCACGACGATGATGCCCAGACAGCCTAAGATGGGCATCACCGGATACCAGGGGGTGCGGAAGGCCCGCGGCACATCGGGGAACTTGCGCCGCAGGAGGATGAGCGAGACGTTGGTGAAGAAGACGACGAACATGTAGCCGAAGTTGGAAACGTAGCTGAGGAAAACCTCGTCGCCGGAAAGCGCGGCCAAGGCGATGATGAGGCCGCTGAGGACGATGGCCGGTACCGGCGTCTTCAGCCGCGGATGGATGCGGGCGAGGATGGCCGGAAGGTAGCCGTCCCGGCTTAGCGCCAGCGCCACCCGCGCCGAGCTGAGCATCGCTGTGTTCAGCGAGGTGATCGTGGCGACCAGACCGGCCAGCCCCATCATCTGTGCTCCCCATGGGCCGAGGAAACGTGCCGCCGCGTCGGAAAGCGGCGTCGAGGAGCTGCCGAGCTGCGACGCAGGGATGACGCCAAGCGCGACGAAGGCCACCGCACAGTACACCAGCGCACAGATGAAGATCGTCCCCAAAATGGCCAGGGGGATGTTGCGCCCCGGCGACTTGGCCTCTTCCGCCGTCGTGGCGATGACCTCGTAACCGACGAAGAGGACGTTGACGAGCGTGATCGCCTGGAAGATGCGCGCCATATTCTCCACCCAGCTTTCGTAGATGAAGAAGCCCCCTGCGCTGTAGAAGGTGCTCCAGCGGAAGCCGTTGGGCGCGATCAGCCCGCCGATGACGAAGAGCGCCAGCGAGCCGAGCAGAATGGCCGCGAGGATGACCTGTGTCCGTCCGGCCTCCTCGCTGCCGCGCAGGCTGATGAAGGCGAAGAGGAGCACCATGCCTACCGCCGTGAGGGAAACGGGAAGGCCGGGGACGAAGACCTGCAGCGAATAGGCCGCGCCGACCGCCGAAAGGGCCGCGTAGAACATACTGCTGAACCAGCTCACCCAGCCGACGCTGAACGGCAGCATCCCTGCCGTTGCCTTGCTGATGTAGGCATAACCGCCCCCTGCGACCGGAAAGCTGGAAGCCAGCTCCGCATAGGAAAGGGAGTTGGGGAGCGACTGCAGACCGGCGAGGAGAAAGACGAGGATCACGGCGGGGCCGACGAGGCCGGCGGCGTGGCCGGTGAGGACGAAGACGCCGGCACCCATCGTGCCGCCAATGCCTAACATCAGGATTTGGGAGAGGCCCAGCGTCCGGACGAGTTGCCGTTTGCCCATCACGAACCTCCTTGGTGGTGAGAGCGATCAATAGGGCACGGGCATAGCGGGAGACCAGACGGCCCGATGATAGCACAGCCTGGCGTCGCCGACAAGTGATCGGACGTGGGGCGGACGTAGCGCCGCTTTCCTCTCTGCAAAGGACGATTTGAGCCTTTTTTGACGCTCCGTTAATCACGCTTTAATCGCTGCGGGATAAAGAAGAAAACGGAAAGCATCCCCGAAACGGGAAAAGGAGGAGGTGTGAGATGTCCATTTTGCGACGTGAACCTGGACGCGAGATGGTTTCGCTGCGTGATGCGATGAATCGGCTGCTCGAAGAAAGCTTTGTCCGACCCTTTTCGGCCTTTGGCTTCGAAGCGCCGGTGATGCCCTTGATCGACGTGAAGGAGAAGGACGATGCCATTATCGTCAAAGCGAGCATGGCCGGCGTGAAGCCCGATGATGTCGAGATCACGCTGGAAGGCAACGTCCTGACCATCAAGGGCGAGGTGAAGGAGGAGAGCGAGGAGGAAGAAGAGGGCAAGTACATCTACCGCGAACATCGCTATGGCTCCTTCGTGCGCTCCTTCACACTGCCGACCGAAGTCAATGCGGACAAGGCGAAAGCCGAATTCAAGGACGGCGTGCTGTACCTCACGCTGCCGAAGAAGGAGGCCGCCAAGCGGCGACTGATCAAGATCAAGAAGTAAGATCGCGTAGAAGGAGGTGAACGATGGCACTCTTGCGCTGGGATCCGATGAGCGATTTCGTCTCGTTGCGCGACGCGATGAATCGTCTCTTGGAGGAGAGCCTGCTTCCGACCTGGGCAGCGGGCCGGCGTGCGGAAGAGACGCCGCAGTACCTCCGCCTGCCGCTGGATGTTTACACAACCGATAACGACATCGTTGTCGTTGCGCCTGTGCCCGGTGTCGATCCGGATGATGTCGAGATCACGCTGGAAGGGGACACGCTGACGATCAAAGGTGAGATCAAGCCGCCGCTGGAGAATGTCAACTACCTGATGCAGGAGCGTGCTTACGGCCCCTTCATGCGCACCTTGCTGCTCAACATCCCCGTGGACACCGAGAAGGCGGAGGCGAAGTTCGAAAACGGCCTGCTGACGCTGACGCTGCCCAAGGCCGAGGAGATCAAGCCGAAGGTCATCAAGGTGAAGCGGGCGTAGCTCCTCCCTTGCTCTTCACATCAGGCCCTGTCCGCAGGACGGGGCCTTCTTCGTTTCCTCGAGCCGCCGGTCGCTTCAGGGAAGCCGGAGCGACTCGACCACCGCACGAAGCGCCGAAAGCGGGAGCGCCCCGCGCTGGACGAGGCGCGGCGGCGACGTCGTGGCATCCACGACGGTCGAGCGGAGGCCATGCGTTGTCGGCCCGTCGTCGAGAATGAGGGCGACCTCATCGCCCACATTGCGGGCGGCATCCTCGGCGTTGGTGGCCGACGGTTCCCCCGAATGAGCCGCCCTCCAGACGACGAGCCAGCCGCCCGCCGCCCGCAGGAAGTCGCGCAGCCCCTCGTGGGCCGGCTGTCTGACGGCGATGACCTGCCCCCAACGGCGCATCACCGCCGAGGGCGGCAGGAGGAGCGTCAGCGCGCCGGGCCAGAACCGCCGCATCAGACGGCGGGCGTCAGGAGCGATACGCGCGACTGCGTCCGCCATCGAAGTCTCGGCGATGAGCAGGGGGAGCATCCGCCAGGGCGGGCCGCTGTCTCGAGGATGAAAACGCTGCATCAGCAACGCCGCGCCCTTGCCCGGACGGGCGGCGATGCCGTACACGGTGTCGGTCGGCAAAACGACGAGCCGACCGGCATCGAGGTGGGCCAGCGCTTCGCGGCGGGCCTCCGCCTGGCCGAAGGGACGCCGCGGGGCGCTCATCGGCCCGCCTCGGATAGGGCACGGCGGATGGCGACGGCTGCGCCCTCTTCCCAAAGCGGCGGCGCGACGAAATCGGCTGCCGCTTTCAGGGCGGGGACGGCGTTCCCCATCGCGACGCCGACGCCTGCCCAGACGATCATCGGCAGATCGTTTTCCTGGTCGCCGATGGCCATCACCGCCTCGCGGCGCACACCCAGCATCTCGGCGACGCGACGCAGCCCCTCGCCCTTGTTGACGCCCGGCGGGATGACCTCGACAAAGCGGGCGTGGGAGCGCACGACGGTCGCCCGGGTGCCGACGTGCGCTCGCAGGGCCTCGGCGATGGCCGGGATCCCCTCGGGCGAGGCGACGAAGAGCACCTTGTCCACCTGGTGGCGGGCGATGACGCTCTCCCACGAGGCGACGATCTGCCAATCTGAACCCAGGAGCGCGGTGTAGAAAGTCGGCGGATGGCGCTGCTCGCGCAGAAAGATGCGTCCGTCGGCGTAGAGGACGGCGTGCCAGCCGAGCTTGTCGGCGCTCCGGAGGAGGTCGCTGGCCACGGCGGCAGCTAACGTGGCGCGGAAACGGGGCGTGGCCTCGTCGGGGGCCTGGATCCATCCGCCCTGGTAGCAGATGAGCGGGGCGGTGATGGCCAGATCGCGGGCGGCGGGGAGCAGGGCGGTGAACATCCGTCCACTGGCCAGCGTTACGGTGATGCCCGCCGCCTGTGCCTCGGCAATGGCTTCGCGCACGGCGGGGGCAATGCGCTGTTCTTCGTCCATCAGCGTGCCGTCGAGGTCGCAGGCGATGAGGCGGATCATCTCATACGCGCCACAGGATGGAAAGGAGCGCTATCCACAAGCTCGACTGGAGGAAGAGCATAGCGCTCCACAGGAAATAGGCCAGACGGCGCTCGCGCCGGTAGAACCACAGGCCGAGCAGCCCGTTGAGGAGGAGGAAGAGCGTGCCCATCACGGCGAGGTAGAAGAGCCGCGTCGGTGCGGCCACGAGCAGCGGCGTGCCGTCGCGGGCGATCTGCAGGGCGATAGGTGAGGGCAGATGCGGAATGCGCCAGCAGAGGAAAGCGGTGAGGAAGAGCAGGAGAACGATCGTGCTCGCGAAGAGGCTCAGGGCGCTGGCATCGTACCAGATGGGCCAGTTGAAGAAAGCCGGATAGGTGGCGATCTCCTCCAGCGATTGCGTCGGTCCCATCTCGCGGCGGGTGGTGAGGGCTTCGAGGAAGCCTTCGGTATCCTGCGGCGAGATGACGTAGACGCGGCGCGGCGTGTAGAGCCAGAGCAGGCCGTCGCCGTGCCGCGTCGCATAGAAACGATACTCGCGTCCCTGCTCATCGCGGGCAAGCCCGACGTTGTAGCCCGGCCATCGCAGCCTGCCCCGACGATGCAGTCTCTCCGCGGGCGTTTTCGTTTCGATGGCCTCGATGTCGGTGAGAGGGATGGTGTACTCGTAGCCGCCCCAACCGATGTAGATACCGTTGCGGTCCAAGGCGTAGACGGCGTGTACCAGTCCCCAGAGCAGGTAGCCGACGTAAGCCGCGCCCAGCACGGCCAACGCGGCCCCCAGTCCCAAGAGGAAGGTGAGCAGGGAGAGCGGCGTGAGGACGGCGATGGTGACCATCGTCGCGGCGGCGGCGATGAGGACGGCGAGCAGGCCCAACCCCCACTTCCAGCCGCGTTGGATGTCCAGCGCCCAAGTGGTCATCTACCCCTCCATCTCGCGGCGACCTTCCAGGGCGCGGGTCAGCGTCATCGCGTCGGCGTATTCCAGATCGCCGCCGATGGGCAGGCCGCGGCCCAGGCGCGTGATGCGCACGCCGAGCGGCTTCAGGCGCGTGAGGAGGTAGGAGGCGGTGTAGTCGCCCTCGCTCGTCGGGTTGGTGGCGAGGATGATCTCCTCGATGCCCCCGGCACGCACCCGCGCTTCGAGTTCCTTGATGCGCAGGTCCTCGGCGAAGATGCCGTCGAGAGGGGCGAGGGCACCGTGGAGGACGTGGTAGAGGCCGTTGTACTGTCCCGTCCTCTCGATGGCCAGCAGGTCGAGCGGCTCCTCGACGACGCAGAGGGTCTTGTGGTCGCGTCCCTCGTCGCTGCAGATGGGACAGGGGTCCTCTTCGGTAACGTTGTAGCAGACGGAACAGAAGCGCGTCTTTTCCACCAGGTCGTGGAGCGCGTCGGCCAGCTTCAGGGCAAGCTCCGCGTGGCCGCGCAAGAGGTAGAAGGCCAGCCTGGAGGCGGTCTTCGGCCCGATGCCGGGCAGCTCGGACAGAGCCTCCATCAACTCGGTAACGGAGGCCGGCAGGGCGATGCTCTCCATCGTCCCTTAGAGCCCCGGAATGCCCAGCCCTTGCAGGCCGGCGGTGATCGAGGACATCCGCTCGGCGACCATCGCGCGGGCTTTGGTGATGGCCTCGTTGACGGCGGCGATGAGCAGGTCTTGCAGCATCTCGACATCCTCGGGATCGACGACCTCCTCCTTGAGGGTGATCTGCTTGACCTGCAGGCCGCCGGTGATCACGACCTCGACCGCGCCGCCGCCTGCGCTGACGGTTACTTCCTCGGCTTCGGCCTCGGCCTGGATGCGTTCCAGATCGGCCTGCATCTGCTGGACTTGCTGCAGGAGGCTGTTGGGGTTCATCAATCCGCGTCGTCCACTTCGTCGTGTCATTGTTCGACTCCTTTCCTCGTAACTCGTGCCCCGCAAGGGCCCGTCACAGGTCGCGAACCTCGGCTCCCAGCTCTTCGACCGCGCGGCGGATGAATTCGTCCTCGTCGGGGGGAGGTGGCGGGGG
>JALXBP010000066.1 GCA_026991395.1 Anaerolineae bacterium
GGATTGATCGTCGTCAGGGCCTCGGCCTGCGCGACGAAGCGGTAGCTGCCCTCGACCCGTTCGAGGAGGAGGAGTTTGGTCATCACCGTGCCGCAGTCGGCGACGAGGAGCGATTCGATGTGGCGGTTGTGCTTGTCCACCATCTCATCCACCATCGGCTCAACCTCCCAGGAGGGGGATCAGCTTGGAGAAGAAGGCCGCCAGGCTCCAAAGCCGCTCGACCATCAGCGTCAGCGCGGTGGTGAGCGCCCCGGCGAAGGCGACGGCCAGCGCTACGGCGATGAAGCCGCGCCCCAGCCTGCGCAGCCAGAGGATGAGGGGGCGCGATCGCTCCTCGACGGCGTCGTATGCCGGCATCGGGGAAAAGACGAAGAGCGCCGCGAGCGTGCCCGCGATGACGATGGCGGCGTTGATGAGCGCCGTCGTCGTGGGATCGGGGGGCAGACTCATCGCGAGCACCTGGGGCAGCAGGGTGCCGAGGAGTGCCCCGGCGAGGGCCAGGGCCGCGCCTGCACCGAGCACGAAGCCCATCGAGATATTCCCCAGCGGCGAAAGGCGGGGCACGCTCTTGAAGAGCAGCAGCAACCCGAGGAGGACGGGAATGCCGTACACGACCTGTCCGACGACGGAGGTCTGCTGCCACCCTTCCTCCAGCCAGGTGAGGAGGTAGTGCATCGCTGCGCCGAAGGCAAAACCCGTCCCCCCGCCGACGAGCAGCGCCAATGCCCAGCGGTAGAGCAGGTTATCGCTCAGCAGGTAGCTGAAGATGGCCAGCGTGATCACCGCCGCGATGATGGCGACGATCATCTCCACTCCTATCCCCATCGCGCTCACTCTGCCTCCTTCCTGCCGGCGAAGAGGTAGTAGGCCGAGCCGATCAGGATCAGGGCCGCGGTGGCCCATTGCGCCACACGGAGGGCCGTCAGCCGACGCGCCAACCCTTCATCGAGCGGCAGGCCCCGTGCTTGCCAATAGCCCGCAGCGCCGATGAGGCCGCTTGCCCACCCCTGCACCTTGTTGCTTTCGAGGTAAGGCCGGACCAATGGAGCCGTCGCGCCGTTGATCGCGGCGATGAGCGGCAGAGGGTGGGCCGTGGTGCTGTTCTGTTCCACCCACCAGCGCAGATGATCGGCGTCGGCGGCGAAGACGATGAGCAGTTTGGCCTCCTGCACCTGTGGCGTGGCGAGGAAACGCGCCGTGCTCGTGGCATCTCCCGGAAGGTAGCCGAAGTTGCTCACCTTGTCGGCGAAATCCGGGTAGCGTCGGCGGGCCTGCTCCAGGGTCGATTCGGCGATGCCGGCCCCTTGTGCCGAGGTGCTGACGGCGACGATCTGCACCTGTCGCTCCATCAAATGCGCGAAGAGGGCGGAGGAAAGTTCGTCCATCTCCTCCTTCTGGGCCGCGCCGTACTCGAAGGCGACGATGACGAGATCATCGGGCTGGAGATTGCCGATCATCTCGACGCTGGGAGCGATGCCGATCTGGGGCGCGGGCCGTGCTTCGCCGACGAGATCGCCGGGTACCAGATCGAAAATGGCCGCCAGGATAACGCCGATGAGCAGGAGCGAGGTTGCGAGACGGATCAGGGCGTCGCCCCAGGGGCTGCGTTGCCGTCGTCGCCGTGCAACGGGCCGTCGCCGTCCGCGCGGGCGCTCCAGAATGGTCTGCCAAAGCTGGGCGGCCTCGCGCAGTGTCTGCGGAATCTCCGGCGGCGTTTCCGGCGCGTAAGAAGGCGGCGCGTCGAGGGCCGGCGCAGGGGGGATAATGCCCGAAAGCCCTTGCAGCGGGCCTGTATCCACCATCGCACTCGGTGCGAAGGGGGGCGGTGTCGAGGCGGCCTGCTCTTCGCTGGGGCGGAGTTTGCGTACCCAGTCCGGAATCTCGGCGCGGGCCGGGCCGCCTTCCGCTTCGGCCACCTCGCCCAGCACATCCTCCAGAGGGGGCAACGGCCCCGTCCCCGGCGGTTTGATGCGCCGCAGCCATTCGGGCACGGCTCCCTGCGACAGGGCCTCTGTGGTGGCCGTTGCGTCCTCCGTCCTTTCGCCGAGGTTCTTCAGCCAGTCGGGAATCTCCTCGTCGGGCGCTCGCGTGCTGGGCAGGGGGGTGATGAGGTCTTCCTCGTCTTCCTCCTCCTCTTCCTCCTCGACGCCGAGTTCCACGGCGGGCTCCTCCGGCGCGGCGGCTTCGAGGGGGGCCGCGGCGGGCGCTTCCTCCTCGGCGGCGGGCTCCTCCGGTGCGAGGTCGGCCAGCCAGTCGGGGACGCCCTCCTCGGCGGGGGCGGCGGGCGCTTCCTCCTCGGCGGCGGGTTCCTCCGGTGCGAGGTCGGCCAGCCAGTCGGGGACGCCCTCCCCGACGGGAGCGGCGGGCGCTTCCTCCTCCTCGGCGGCGGGCTCCTCCGGTGCGAGGTCGGCCAGCCAGTCGGGGACGCCCTCCCCGGCGGGGGCGGCGGGCGCTTCCTCCTCCTCCTCGGCGGCAGGCTCCTCTGGTGCGAGGTCGGCCAGCCAGTCGGGGACGCCCTCCCCGGCGGGGGCGGCGGGCGCTTCCTCCTCGGCGGCAGGTTCCTCCGGTGCGAGGTCGGCCAGCCAGTCGGGGACGCCCTCCCCGGCGGGGGCGGCGGGCGCTTCCTCCTCCTCGGCGGCAGGTTCCTCCGGTGCGAGGTCGGCCAGCCAGTCGGGGAGCCCCTCCGCGGGGGCGACAGGCGGTTCTTCCTCGATGGCTTCCGGCGAAAGCTCTTCTTCTGCCAGCAGGCCGCGCAGCCAGTCCGGAACGTCGCCGTTGGTGCGGGTGGGCAGCGAGATGAGGTCCTCGACGCCGGTTTCTTCCGCGCTTTCCGCCTCGGGGTTGAGACGGGCGTGGCATTTTTCGCAGTAGATGTTGCTGACGGGGTTGTAGGCCCCGCAGACGGGGCAGCGGATGCGTGTCTGCGGCAGCTTGAAGCCGCAGTTGCTGCAGAAGCGACTGCCGTCTGGATTCACCGTTCCGCACTTAGGACATCGAATCATCGTTTCATCAATCGCTATGAGGTTGGCTGAGGCCGAGAATGATACGCAGGGCGGTCAGCGCAATGCCGATCGCCACGCCGAGCACGAGGCCGCGCATACCGGCCATCGCCGGCACCTCGCGGAGCCAGGCGGCGGCCGTGCCGAGGTGCGGCAGGTAAGGGAAGTTGCCGAGCAACAGGATGAGCAGGACGACGGCGAAGAGCAGACCGCCGACGCCACGGCGCACACGCAACATCCGTATGGCGGCCAGCGTCAGCGTAACCGCGGTCAGTGCGAGCAAGGCTCCTTCGCCGGGGATGAGGAGGGCATCCAGAAGGCGGCGGCTCCACGGGCCGGTGGGGCCTTCGACGAAGACGAGGGCGGCTGCGCCTACAGCGGAGATGATGACCAGCAGGCTGGTGAACCATCCCTTGTGCCGCCGCCCGACGCGGTAGGCGTGGACCCGGAGCAGGTTGAGGAAGCCGAGGATGAAGGCAAAGGCCACGATGATCATCGCCCACTGGAGCACCAGAAGCCGTGCCGCGTGCAGGGGAGCGTAACCGGGGAAGAGCAGTCCGCCGAGCACGATGAGGCCGCTGAGGATGGCCGAGGCCGTGGGGAGGATGCGTTTGAACATCGTCAGCCTCCCACCTGGATGCCAAGCAGGGAGAGCACGACGACGGCCACGATCGCGGCGATCAACAGCCAGCGGAGACTGTCTTCCGCCCAGACGAGGGCCTGGAGCGATGGCTTCTCCTGCGCGAGCGCCGCGCCGGTGAAGAGGTCCTCACCCATCGCCAGCCCCTGGACGGGGGTCGCGGGATAGAGCGCTGCGATCCCCGTCGGATTGACGGCCCCGCCCATCACCTCGAAGCCTTTGCGCACGGCGGCATCGGCCAGAAGGGAGACTTCCTGTCGGAACGCGCCGACCATCGCCTGTGTGCCGCCCTTGTCGGCATCGAGGGGGTAGGTGGCTGCCCAGGCGGCGTAGGTTACGGGATCGCCTGCGCTAAACTGCACCAGGAGAGGTCGATAGCGTTCGACGTTGCCGACACGCGAGTAAGCGCGTCGCATCCAGTCGTCGGCGAGGAGGTAGAGCGTGGGATCGCCGGTGGTGATGATGGGGGGCGTGTCGTAAGCTGCCGAAAAGGAGAGGAGCGGTGTCATTCCCTCCAGGGCGGCGACGGAGGTCATCGCATCGCTGCCGACGAGGGAGCCGCTTCCCAAGGTCAGGTGGACGAGCGCGCCTTCCTCTGCTGCACGCCCGATCGCCCCCGCCGCGCGCGAAAAGAGCGGAAAGGCACGGGCCGCGGGGAGATGGCGTCGGGCAAACAGGGCCCATCCTCCCCAGGCGAGGATGGCTACGCCCACGAATCCCAGGACGACGAGCGTTTCCAGGCTCAGATTTGGTGCCATCACTTTTCCTCAGCCTCCATCGGTCCCCCGCTGCTCCTCCAAGGAGCGTGCCCACCGCGCCAGCTTGCCTTCACCGTCGAAGGGGGCCAACAGCCAAAACACCTGGGCAATGACGAAACCGAATGCTTCGATGACGGGGGCCAAGGCGTCGAGATAGTCTCCCCATCCCGCCTCCTGCAGGCGTTGCCGCCATTGTGTTTTTCGTCCTTCTGTCAGCGCCGTCCCTCTGGCCATTCACCGCCTGCCGGAATGGGAAATTTTAACCAAGTGCCTTCAGTATATCACGGTTTAAAGGGAGTGTAAAGCAACGACGATTTCTACAGCGTTGCGCTTCGGGGAAGATTGCCTTCGGGCTTGTCCCTGCTGCTCCCCCAATTATAATGCGCGATTATGAGACTCTTGCTCGTTCGTCACGGTCAATCTCTCTACCAGGTGCGCGGTACAGCGTGCACCAGCGATGACCCGCCGCTCAGCGCGCTGGGCATCGTGCAGGCGATGCGGCTGGGGCAGTACCTTGCCCGCTATCAGCGCATCGATCGCATCGTCAGCAGTCCGCTCCGCCGCGCTCATCAGACGGCGACGATTGCCGGGGAGTATCTCGGCTTGCCGGTCGCCATCGATGAGGATGTGCGGGAGTTCGAGGATCGGCTGACGATGTCGCCGCCGCTGCCGCGTTCGCCCTTCGAACCGGCGGGGGCGACGGCGATCACGCCGGAGCGTGCCCGCTTTGTCGAGCGCGTGAGGCGGGCGCTCCATCGGCTGATCCCCGATCCGGATCGCGACGAGTCGCTGCTCCTCGTCGCCCACGGCGGGACGGTGAGCGCCTTCCTGCACCTGCTCCTCGGCATGCCGACGGCCCGACTGTGGTCGGCCAATACCGCCGTCCACAATCTGCGCTGGACGGGAGAGTTCTGGGTCATCCGCTACCTGAATCGCCAGGATCACCTCCCCCGTCCGCTGAGGAGTTGGTGATGAGGGGCGATTTTTGGGAGCGGGCCGGGCTCGTCCTGGCGCTGATCGCCGTGGCGGCCTTCATCCTCCTGACGCCGCCCGATCTGCTGCGCAAAGCCGACTACCTGGGCGCGGTGGTCTGTCACCGGATGCCCTCGCACAGCTTCTTCATCGCCGGGCATCAACTCCCCGTTTGCCAGCGCTGCACGGGGACCTTCGGCGGGGCGCTGACGGTGATCCTCTGGCAGTGGGCCGTCTGGCGGCGGCGGGAGCGGGCCTTCCCGCCCCCGCTCATCTGGCTGCTGATGGGGGCGATGGCCTTGCCGTGGGTGGCCGACGGCTTCAACTCCTTCACGGCGCTGGAGAAGAGGGTCGGCGTGCTCGGCTACGCGCCGCAGCCGTGGCTTCGCCTCCTCAGCGGGGCGCTGATGGGGACGGTGATGGGGGTCATCCTCGTCGCCGCCTTCAATCAGACGGTGTGGGCCGATGAGGTGGCCTCGGATCGGGCCGCCGTGGCCCGCCCGCGCGATCTCCTCATCCTCACGCTGGCCTCGTTAGGCGTGGCGGCGCTCGTGTACACGCGGATGGACTGGCTGCTCTACCCCGTAACGCTCTACCTGG
>JALXBP010000067.1 GCA_026991395.1 Anaerolineae bacterium
GTCCAAGCACCTCCGCGAAGTCGTCGGGGTAAAGCTCCCCCGTCGGGCGCCCCGTCTCGTCCACACCGACGTAGATCGTTCCCCCGTCGGCGTTGGCGAAAGCGACGAGCGTCTCCGCCAGGCGATCCACGTCGGCCTCCCGCATCAGTTCGACCAACTGACCGGAGCCTTGCTGCCATTGCTCCATCATCCCTCCTTCACTCACGCCGACCCAAGGCGGCGCAGCCGTGCCACGGCAGAAAGGGCGTCGCCCTCCTTCACCGCCATCAGCCGCACGCCCCGCGCCGCGCGCCCCATCAGCGAGATGGTGCGCACGCGCGTCCGCAGGATGATCCCGTTTTCGGAGATGAAGGTGATCTCGTCCTCGTCCTGCACCACCCGCGCGGCGCTCACCGGCCCCGTGCGCGGCGTCGGCTTGTAGGCGATGACGCCCTTGCCGCCGCGATGGCGTGTCGGGAAGGCGTCGAGCGGTGTGCGCTTGCCGTAGCCGTAGAGCGAGACGACGAGCAGAGAGCCGCCCGGCTCAACCACCTCGGCAGCGGCCAGCCGATCACCTGGGCGCAGCGTGATCGCCCGCACGCCCCGCGCCGCACGCCCCATCGAGCGCACGTCCCGCTCGGAAAAGCGCAAAGCCCATCCCTGCTCCGTCACGAGGATGAGCTCATCCCGACCGCCGGTCAAGCGTACCCAGCCCAACTCGTCCCCCTCCTCCAGTCCGATGGCGATCATCCCGCTGGTGCGGATGGAAGCGAATTCGGAAAGCCGCACCCGTTTGACGCGCCCCCGCCGCGTCGTCATCACCAGATAGCGGTCCTCGGCAAAGTCGGTAACGGGAACAACGGCGGTGATATGCTCGTCGGCGGCGAGGGCGAGAATGCCGCTGATGAGCGAACCTTTCGCCACCCGGTCGGCGGCAGGGATTTGATAGACGCGCTCACGGTACACCTTGCCGCGATCGGTGAAGAAGAGGAGGGTATCCAGCGTGCTGGCCGAGATGAGCTGCACCACCTCGTCCTCGTCGCGCGTCGTCATCCCGATGACGCCCCGCCCGCCGCGTCCCTGGGCGCGGTAGCTCTTGCTCGGCACGCGCTTGATGTAGCCGCGCCGTGTGATGGGGATGAGGACACGTTCCTCGTGGACGAAATCCTCGTCCTGCATTTCGCGGGCCCCCTGTGCGACCAGGCGCGTGCGCCGATCGTCGGCGTAGCGTTCCTTCAGCGCCTCCAGTTCCTCCCCGACGATGGCACGCTGGCGCATCGGCGAGGCAAGGATGGCGCGATAGTCGGCGATGCGGGCCTCCAAGGCGGCATGCTCATCGACCAGCTTCTGCCGCTCCAGCGCCGTGAGGCGGCGCAGCGGCATATCGAGGATGGCCTGCGCCTGGACGGCGGAGAGGCCGAAACGCTCCATCAGCCGTTCCTTGGCGACTTCCACCGTGCGCGAGGCGCGGATGGTGGCGATGACCGCGTCCAGGTTGTCCAGGGCGATGAGGAGACCGGCGATGATGTGGACGCGCGCCTCCGCCTGCGAAAGCTCGTAAGCCGTGCGGCGCACGACGATCTCGATGCGGTGCCGCAGGAAGAGCAGGAGCAGTTGCTTCAAGGAAAGCAGCCGCGGGCGGCCGTCCACCAGCGCCAGCAACTGGACGCCGAAGGTCATCTGCAGCGGCGTGTACTTGTAGAGCCGATTGAGCGTCTTGCGCGGCTGCGTCCCCCGCTTCAACTCGACGATGATGCTCAAGCCGTGGCGGTCGGACTCGTCGCGCAGATCGACGATCTCGCTCAGGCGGCCGTTGCGCACCAGCTCTGCGATCCGCTCCAGCAACGCCGACTTGTTCACCTGGTAGGGAATCTCGGTGATCACGATGCGGTAACGACCGCCGCGCATCTCCTCGACATTGGCCACGGCCCGCACGGTCAACTTGCCGCGACCCGTCGCGTAGGCCTGGACGATCGCCTCCCGTCCCAAGATCATCCCGCCGGTGGGGAAGTCAGGGCCGGGAATGAAGCGCATCAGCTCCTCTACGCCGATCGCATCCTGCTCATCCCAACGCTCCAGCAGGAAGCGCAACGCGGCCACGACCTCGGCGAGGTTGTGCGGCGGGATATTCGTCGCCATCCCCACGGCGATGCCGGAAGCGCCGTTGACGAGGAGATTGGGCAATCGGGACGGGAGGACGGTCGGCTCCCGCAGGGTGCCGTCGAAGTTATCCGTCCAGTCCACCGTCTCCTTGTCGATGTCGGCCAGCATCTCCATCGCCAGCGGGGCCAGCCGCGCCTCCGTGTAGCGCATCGCGGCGGGCGGGTCGCCGTCGATCGAGCCGAAGTTCCCCTGCCCGTCGATGAGCGGATAGCGGAGCGAGAAGTCCTGCGCCATCCGCGCCATCGCCTCGTAGACGGCACTGTCGCCGTGCGGGTGGTACTTGCCCAGCACCTCGCCGACAATGCGCGCCGACTTCTTGTAGGGCGTGCCGGGGCGCAGTCCCATATCGTACATCGCGTAGAGGATGCGCCGCTGCACTGGTTTGAGGCCGTCGCGCGCGTCGGGCAGCGCGCGGGCGACGATGACGCTCATCGCGTAGTCCAGGTAGGCGGAACGCATCTCATCGTTGATGTCCACCGTTGTAATCCGTTCGCCGGATGCACCTTCGATTACGGTTTCCACGTGGTTTCACCTCGCTGCGGAGAAAGTCGGGGGTTCATTATACCCCAAAGGAGGGAAGGGACGAATGCCATGCCGCTTCCCCCGCACGCGCCGCACGAACCGGGGAGGAGCGTAACGCCATCTCCTCCGCCGTGTTCTCCTTCCTGGGGAGAGATCACCCCCCATCCCAAAAATCACAGGAGAAGGAGCAAGGGAGACCTATGGATTCGCTGAATGCTGCACTTCGCCGCACGCCCGTGGCCATCATCGGCAAGGCGGGCATCTTCCCTCGAGCGCAGAACGCGCAGGTCTTCTGGGAAAATATCCTCAACAAGATCGACGCGATCATCGAGGTACCGCCCGACCGCTGGCGGATCGAGGACTACTACGACCCCGACCCCACCGTCCCCGACAAGACCTATGCCAAGCACGGCGGCTTCATCCCCGATATCGACTTCAACCCGATGGAGTTCGGCATGCCGCCCAACTTCCTGGAATCGACCGACGTCGCCCAACTGCTCGCGCTCGTCGTCGCCCGCGACGTCCTCATCGATGCCGACTACGCGCCGGGCAGCGGCTTCGACCACGAGCGCACCGGCGTGATCCTCGGCGTAACCGGCGGCCTGAAGATGCTGACGCCGCTCGTCAGCCGTCTGCAGTACCCCGTCTGGCGGCGTGCGCTGAAAAGCGCCGGCCTTTCCGACGAGGAGACAGAGGCGATCATCGAACGCATCAAGGCGGCCTACGTGCCCTGGACGGAGAACTCCTTCCCCGGCCTGCTGGGCAACGTCGTCGCCGGGAGGATCGCCAACCGCTTCGACTTGGGCGGGACGAACGCCACCGTCGATGCCGCGTGCGCCAGCAGCCTCGCCGCCCTGCAGATGGCTGTCAGCCAGCTCGTCGAGCACCGCTGCGATATGATGATCACCGGTGGCGTCGATGCCGACAACTCGCCCTTTATGTTCATGTGCTTCAGCAAAACGCCCGCCTTCTCCCGCAGCGGGCGGATTCGCCCCTTCGACGAAAAGGCGGACGGGACGTTAGTCGGCGAGGGCCTGGGGATGATCGTCATCAAGCGGCTGGAGGATGCCGAACGCGACGGCGACCGTATCTACGCCGTCATCCGCGGCATCGGCTCCTCCAGCGACGGACGCTACAAGAGCATCTACGCCCCCCGCCCCGAAGGCCAGGCGCGGGCGCTGCGCCGCGCCTACGAGGAGGCCGGCTTCCCGCCGGAAAGCGTGCGCCTCATCGAGGCCCACGGCACCGGCACGCCCGCAGGCGATCCGGCGGAACTGGAGGCCCTGCGCAGCCTCTTCCCGGCGGAGGAGAAGCAGCAGTACATCGCCTTGGGCAGCGTCAAGTCGCAGATCGGCCACCTGAAGGGCGCGGCGGGCGCGGCCAGCCTCATCAAGACGACGCTCGCGCTCTACCACAAAATCCTCCCGCCGACGATCAACGTCGAACGCCCCAATCCCAAGCTCGAGCTCGAACAGTCGGCCTTCTACATCAACACCGAAGCGCGGCCCTGGATCAACGCGGAGGGAGCACCACCGCGCCGCGCCGGAGTGAGCGCCTTCGGCTTCGGCGGCACCAACTTCCACGTCGTCCTGGAGGAGTACCAGGGCGAACACGAAGCGCCCTACCGCCTGCATCGCACCGCCCGCGCCGTCATCCTCGCCGACGACGATCCGCAAGCGCTGCGACGCGCTGTGCAGCAGGCGGCCTCCGCCCTGGACGAGGGAGGCGAAGAAGCCTTCCAGGCCCTGAGCAGTGCCTCCCCCCGCCCCGTCCCGCACGAGCAGGCCCGCCTCGGCTTCGTCGCCGCCGACGCGGCGGAGGCACGGCAGCGCCTGCAGGCGGCCATCGCCGCCCTCGAAAGGCAGCCGCACGCCGAAAGCTGGAACCATCCGAGCGGCATCTTCTACCGCCGCCGCGGTCTGGAAACTGCGGGCAAGGTCGTCGCCCTCTTCCCCGGCCAGGGTTCGCAGTATCTGGAGATGGGGCGCGAGATCGCCAACAACTTCCCACCGCTGCGCCGTGCTTACGCGAAAATGGACGCCCTCTTCATCGCCGACGGCCTCAAGCCGCTCTCCGAGGTCGTCTTCCCCATCCCCGCCTTCGACGAGGCGACGCGGAAAGCGCAGGAAGCGGCGCTGCGCTCCACCGACTACGCGCAGGCCGCCATCGGCGTAACCAGCGCCGGGCTGATGTGGGTGCTGCAAGCCGCCGGTTTCCGCCCCGACTTCGCCGCAGGCCACAGCTTCGGTGAGCTTTCGGCGCTCTGGGCCGGGGGCGTCCTCGACGATGACGGCTTCTTCGCCCTCGTCAAGGCGCGGGGGAAGGCGATGGCCGCCCCGACCACCGACCCCGACTTCGACCCCGGCACGATGCTCGCCGTCAAGGGAGCCATCGCCGACGTCGAGGCCGTGCTGGCCGACCATCCGGAGGTACGCATCGCCAACCTCAACGCGCCGACGCAGGTCGTCCTCGCCGGGCCGACGGCGGCCATCCGCCGCGTCGAGACCTCGCTGCAGGCCAAGGGGCTGAAGACCACGCCGCTCGCCGTCTCCGCCGCCTTCCACACCCCGCTCGTCGCCCACGCCTCGGCCCCCTTCGCCCGCGCCGTCGAAGCCACGCCTTTCCACCCCGCCCGCATCCCCGTCTACTCCAACACGACCGGCAAGTCCTACCCCGACGATCCCCAGGCCGCCAAGGCCATCCTCGCCGACCACATCCTGCACACCGTCGTCTTCAAGGATCAGATCGAGGCAATCTACGCCGCAGGCGGACGCATTTTCGTCGAGATCGGCCCGCGCCGCGTCGTAACCGGCCTCGTCGAGGCCATCCTCGCCGACAAGGAGGACGCCATCGCCGTCGCCCTCAACCCCAGCCGCAAGAAATCCTCCGACCGCCAACTCCGCGAAGCGATCGTACAGATGCAGGTCATCGGCCTGCCCCTTGGGGAAGCCGACCCGTGGGCAGCCACGCCCGCGGCTTGATGGATCACGAGAGGAAGGAGGCTCAGCAATGTCCCTGATCATCAAACTGAACGGCAGCAATTACGTAAGCGAAAAACGGCGCACCGCCTTCGAGGCCGCGCTCGAACAGGCCCCCATCGTCCGGCGCGGCAACGGGCACAACGGCAACGGCGCGAACCACAACGGCCACAAGGGGAACGGGAACGGCGCGGACGCCCCCGCCCCCACCGCGACCACGCCCGACTCGTCGACGAACAGGTCGCTCATCGGACTCGTATCGGGG